>JANXSG010000213.1 GCA_025352825.1 Chthonomonadaceae bacterium
CCCGGTCGATCATCGCCTGATCGATAGAAGAACCTTCGAACATTGTAATCCGCTTGAACATCGGGTGGCTCTCGATCTCAACGCGATTGTGCTCACGAATATCGATATCGATACCCAGCACCTGTCCATCGCCTCCGTTCAGCGCGAGCATGGATGCGTGGAAAATGAGCGATCCGCCATGCGCAATTCCAGTCTCGATAATGAGATCGGGCTTGGTGCGCCAGATGATCTCCTGCATTGCGATCATGTCCTGTGGAAACTGAATGATCGGTCTGCCAAGCCAGGTAAAACTGTATGGATATTTATGGGTAAGCGAGTGCTGTATCCAGCTTTTGGATAGGTCTGCAAGGGCAGCATCCTGCGACATCGCCGCCATGTTTCCTCGCACCTCTTCTCTGAATTTTAAGGCTTCACTCATTCTGCTGCTCCTTTTACTGCAACTTTCGCCAGAATCACCATGGATTGCCCCAGCGCTGAACTTTTACAAAACCACAAATCGACACTCCAATCCCAACTCTTTAACGGTATTTTGTGCCTCCGAAGCGTAGATTGGATTCATGATGAAGATGGTTTTTGGGAGTATTTCACGAAGGGCTTCGGGAGATACAATCTCCTGGCCGGTTCCCGGTATATACAGCTCCTGTTTGCGCGGATTTATATCCACCACATGACCAATTGTTTCCAGAGGAATCTTCAGCAGGTTCAGGAAAGTAACACCTTTTGCCCCCGCTCCCCATACCACACATCGCTCGCCTTCCTGCTGCGCACGCACAATCTCGTCAGATAGCTGCTGAATCTTTTCGTGGTAGTTCGTATTGAAATATTCCAGGCGATCAGCCATCCTCCCCGGATTCTCATTCGAAGCGAGGAACAGGTCACGAGAAGGCATATTTACCGTCGCCTCCAGCCCTAGATACTGGTCGCAGAACTGCGAACGAACTGCATGGACTTGAAACCCTGCCTGAGAAAAGACCTGTGCGATTGCATAAGGGCTCCAGTAAGAGCAGTGCTCGTAGAAGATGTCCCAGAATGTTAGATTCTCCAGCACCCAGCCTACATGCGGTGTTTCAAAATAGACTACTGCCGGGTGATTTCCGATGGCGCGGCGTATGTCGGCGAGGAATTCGGGAGGATCGGGGATGTGCTCGATGACATGTCTGCATGGCATGTAATCGCCGTGAAGCTCCGCGAACTTTTCAGAGTAGAGCTCGCTTATCAGTTCAAGTTCCGGATTTACCTCAATATGTTCGGGATTCAGACTGGGATCGAAACCGATACACCTGCACATTCCTTCATCGTGCAGCATCTTCAGATACTCGCCTTTGCCACATCCTATCTCCAGAGCTGTTTTCCCCCGCAGACCATAGTCAAGTACATGTCTTTTTGCGATCTCCAGCATATAGTTGTAAAAGGTAGGTGAGCAGCCCTGAGCATTCTCATACTGCGGCGTATAGTGAATTAGCGAAGGATCGAAAGCCAAATTAGAAATAAATCCGCATTTATCACAAAAACCCAGATCGATATCACCACGAGTGCAGTTTATTGCTTCTTTCTGAGTCAGCAGCGGCTGGTTCTGATGAACGGGAACGCCCTCAAGATGATAGAATCTTCTCATGATCGATTTTCGACAGGATGGACACAAGTCCACTTTTTCTGAAATCATGCGGCTCGCTCCAGATTTATCGTCAGCTGAGAGAGGCACTGCTGCAGGCCATCTTTCAGATCGAAGGCAGGTTTCCAGGAGGTATTCTCACGCAGCAGATGAGTATTGGCACACACAAAAGGAGGATCTGTTGCGTTGTTCGGGCGTTCTCCCCACCCGATCAGTTCGGGACGGCGCAGAATCTGCCCGATCTTCTCCACTACTTCGCGCACGCTCACCGGCCTCCCAGAACCTATATTTACAGGCCCGATAAGATCACTTTCCAGCACTGCGCGCAGGGCGTCTGCCGCGTCTCGTGCATGAAGGAAATCACGGATCGCCTCCCCGGAGGAGACGGGGACATGTTCACCTCGAATCAAGGCATTAGCCACCGCAGGAACGAGTCGCCGAGCATCCTCGCCCGGGCCGTAGAGATAGAACAGCCGAGCCCACGCGGTCTGTATACCGCTCAGCAAGCCGATCTGTTCCAGGGCATAAGCACATCCCAATTTGCAGGCGGCGTATAGACTGCCGGGCAGCAGCGGTGAACTCTCGGAAAGGAAACCCTGGCTCAAATCGTACTCAAAGCAGGATCCAACGCCCACAAACCGTTTGCATCCGGCATTGGTAAGCGCTGAAGCCAACCCCAGCGACGCCGTTAAACAACGTATATTTTCCCGGCTGCTCAAATAGATCCCCGGTTCTGTATACCAGGCAAGATGCAGACACGCTTCCGGGCGAATCTGCGATACAATCCGTTTCAACTCCGATTCATCAAACATGTCTGCTTGAACCACATCTAAACGACTGACAATGTCTGTGATCCGGCTCGTATTAGCTCCCGAGCGAATTACTGCCGAGACATGATGACCAGCCTCGATCAGTGATCGGGCTGTGTGTGATCCTATAAATCCTGTCGTTCCGGTGAGAAGTACTTTCATATCTTTACCTCACCCCAACCCCTCTCCCGAGGCTTTGAGGTCAATTCGCCCTCACCCCTGGCCCCCTCACCCGAAGCTTCGGGAGAGGGGGCCGGGGGGTGAGGGTTTGTATGACAATAGTTAAACGACGAATCAAACGTTTCCCAACCGCCTAGAGAGCTGTCTTTTGCAGAGAGAATATGCTCTCCATCAGGCCAGGCGATGTTGAGAGTTTGATCTTTCCAATGCAGGCCGCCTTCTGCCTCCGCGGAGTAGAAGTTATCCACTTTATAAAGCAGCATGGCGTTGTCTGTCAGACTGCAAAATCCGTGCGCGAAACCACGAGGAATATAGGCCATGCGATGGTTTTTCCCCGAGAGCTCTATTGAATCCCACTGACCATAAGTGGGAGAGCCGCATCGTAAATCGACAAAGACATCCAGTATTGCACCCGTGACAACCCGCACAAGTTTCGTTTCAGCATATGGCGGTCTCTGGAAATGGAGTCCTCGAAGAGTTCCCTTTTGCACAGAGAGAGATTCGTTTTCCTGCAGCCAGGCTTCTGTCAGGCCATACTCACGCCAAATGTTGATATCATAAGTGCGTGTAAAGTATCCGCGTTCGTCCTGTCGCAGAGTTGGAATGATTTCAAAAGTTCCCGGCAATCGCAAAGGTTTTATCTGCATAGTCAGCAGTTGTCTCCCGTAAATAGTCAATAGAGTCGGCGGGTTTGAAGAACTCGCGGTACCACTCGATGGTGCGATCAAGCGCCGTATCCAGCGAGTAGAGCGGTTCCCATCCCAGCAGTCGGTGTGCTTTCGAAGCATTCAAACTCTGAAAAATAATCTCGTTATTGGCTTCATTCCGCACTTCCGGCTGCAGTGTTGAGCCCGTGCGAGCTCTGATATTATCAACGAGATCCAGCACCGTCACCGGTGACTCATTGGAGAAATTGAAAGCCTCGCCCTTTAGTTCTGGTTTCTCCGCGAGCTTCTCCGCGAGAAGCGTGTAAGCTGCAGCGCCATCCTCTACATAGAAGTAGTCTCTTACGAACTGCCCGTTCGAGCGGATGAGAGGCGCTTCCCCGTGCAGTATCGACCTGATGGTTCCCGGCACGATGCGATTCCAGTTGAGATCGCCGCCGCCATAGAAATTTCCACATCGGGTGATAATCACCGGCAGGCCGTATGTGATCGCATAAGACTGTGCTATGAGATCTGCACAGGATTTACTGACATCGTACGGATGACGCCCCTGAAGCGGAAAATCCTCATCGTAGGCTCGACCGTCATGCTCGCCGTAGGCTTTGTCGGAACTGGCAAAAACTACCTGCTGTATCAGAGGGCTGCGCCTGCATGCCTCGAAAAGCGACCATGTGCCGGCAATATTGGATTCAAACGTAGAGATCGGATTTCGATTAGCGATTCCCACGATGGTCTGCGCCGCAAGATGAAACACGGTGCGTATCTCATACTCGCCCAAGATACGTTCCAGCAGATCCTGACGAGAGAGATCGCCATTCACTATTTTAACGCGCTTATCCAGACCGGCACGCACGAATTCGCTTTGCGGAACCCAGTCTCGCACCAGGCATACAACATCCGCTCCCAGCGAAAGCAGCCTACGCACGAGCCAGCTTCCTACGAGGCCTGTGCCACCTGTAACCAAGACCGGGCGGCATCGCCAGAAACCATTGCTGTCGTCCATTCCGACTCCCAGCTCTTCCAGGGCGCTTTTCCGCTCTGCCAGAGGTTTTCGAGTAGTTTCAAATCACGCAGTGTATCCATGCACTGCCAGAATCCATCGTGCTTATAAGCAGCTAACTGCCCTGCGCTTGCTAGAGCTTCCAGACCGTTCATCTCTAAAATCGCCTGATCGTCCGGCAGATACTTGAGCACTTCCGGCTCAAGAACCAGATAGCCGCCGTTTATCCAGCCTTCGCCGGCCTGCGGTTTCTCGGTGAACTCCGATACCAGCGGGCCATCGAACACCAAGCCGCCATACCGGGCGGGCGGGCGCACCGCTGTCACGGTAGCGAGCTTCCTGTTGGTGTGATGAAATCTCTCCAGCGCACCAAGATCGAGATTGGTGACTCCGTCTCCATACGTGACCATAAAAGTTTCACCGCATAGCCAGTTTTCGAGCCGCTTGATTCTGCCGCCAGTAAGAGTGTCCTGTCCCGTGTCCATGAGATGGACAACCCAGTCGTCACACTCTTTATTGTGGACTTCGATATCGCCATTTTTGAGATCGACGGACATGCTCCCGTTGAGCATGTAGTAGTCGAGGAAGTATCGTTTGATCATCTCGCCCTTATAGCCAAGCGCGATGTAGAACTCTTTGAATCCATAGTGGGAATAGTGTTTCATGATGTGCCAGAGGATGGGGCGCCCTCCGATTTCGATCATGGGTTTGGGTCGGATAGATGTCTCTTCGGATATTCTTGTGCCCAGCCCACCGGCCAGGATGACTACTTTCATGCTTGTTCTCACTTCTGAGGGAGTTTCGAATGTCAGGTGATATTTGTGATGTGGAACAGAAACACAACTGATTGAATTATTGGTATCTAAGGATTGTTTATGCAGGGGTAGATTTCTGGTCATTCCGCCCTCACCCCCCCTCTCCCAAAAACAGGAGAGGGGGTGACAATGGCATCGGTTTTTCAATTTTACAGGAAGCCTTGATCTTAATATATGCCCATATCCCACGTAGCGGGAGAGAGGATACCAACTATATAAAGCTCCTCCTCTCCTGTTTTTGGGAGAGGAGGTCGGGGGGTGAGGGTTGATATATGCGTATATAGCCGACTTTTGCAAATACCTCGTTAGGTCTAAATAACTGTTGTGGTTTTTATTTCCAGCAGTATTTCTCTGCGCTCTCTGTGTCTCTGCGGTTCAATTATTGCAGCCAGATATTCGATATCAAAACCCTTTTGGAGATGGGGGTGAGGGATTGAAAGAACGCGTGATATCTTTTTAGCCCAGTTTCAAATGGAAGGAGTAAACGCTCATTAACTCGAAAGATGTTCTGTCGCAGCTCAGATGTTACGACAAAGAACACCGAATAACTGTATGATTGAGTCAAATATTGGCTGCCTGGCCTTAAGTGGATCTGCTGTAAAATGATATCGGAACATACCAAGAATCAGACTCGGCTATGGAGCGTTCAACTGCTCGGCGGTCTGGAAATATGCAAACCAGGCGGTGAGTGCATCGTGCTGAAGGGGCGCAAACTGGGTGAAATGATTGCTTTTCTTGCTCTCCACCCACATGAATCACACTCTGGGGCAAAACTTTCCATGCTTCTTTGGGGTGATTCGGAAGTTAATGATGATCGGCAGAGGTTGCGCCAGGAGATTTCTTCGCTGCGTTCACTATTTGCTGTGGGTCAGGATGCCATTCCGCTGGTTCATTTCCATAATTCTGAACTTCGAATTGATGCCGCGGTAGTGTCAGATGCCATCCAGTTCCAGGAGTTACTCGGAAAATCGAAGAAGGAGCCGGATACCGAAACGCGCGCGAAGTTGCTGAATGAGGCGTTAAGCCTCTATCGTACCGAGCTTCTGCCGGAGTATAGTTCTGGCTGGATTGTGGTGGCACGTGAACGGCTGTGCCAGTTTCATGAAAAGGCGCTGTTCGATTTGGCAGAGGCATATCGCCAGCAGAACGATTTCACTCGTGTACAGGAAACCCTTGCCCGCCTGGTGACGCACTACCCCGCGCATGAGAAGGGACACATTGCCCTGATGCGACACTATTCGGAGCAGGGACATCCAACGCGTGTAAAACAACAGATCGACATGTGAGAGAATTCTGCACGATCAGATTGGAGCGGAGCCTACCGCAAGTACACGTTCACTCGCTGTCAAGCTGCATGACATTGCCTCTGATAATGCTTCAAAAAAGGCTTCAGTTCTTTTTCACGCTCCGCCTGTCAACATTTATGATGAGACACAAAATATTCTAAACGAGATCGAGGATGAGATAGTAACCCCACTTTATGACGAAGCGGTTGTTGTTGATCGGGATCCTCAGCCTATATCACGTCCGGTATCTCATCCCCGGTATGCATGGCTGTTGTCTGCTGTGCTTCTTCTTTCTTTAAGTGCCGGATTATGGCGTTGGAAGCATCTCCGAATCACTCCTATTCCCTCAGTATTAGCTCCTGCTACGAAGACATTCCAGCCAAAATGGACTTATCTTTACACTCCCAGTCCAGGTGAAACGATGGATACCGAAGGTGATGCCATCGCACGTGATGACTCGGGGATTTATGTAACAGGGATTATCCATACGCTAAAAGATGATGCCGATATACTCACGATAAAGCTATCTTTGACCGGCCAGGAGATATGGCATCATAGGTATCACAGCCCTGAACACGATTGCGATAGAGCGTCCTCCATTTTCGTAACTCCACATGGCGCTGTTTTTGTTTTAGGAGAGACCTGGGTACCAGATAGACCCGGAAATCCAGGGGCATGGCATCTCACTCTGATTAGATACAGTGCTGTTAATGGTTTCCAGTGGACAAGGCGTTCACTTATGCCAGTCGACAATCAGATGCAGCACATGAAGGCGTTCGACGATGGAAAACTTGGATACTATGCAGTGGGAACAGGGTTTGTTAAGGGACAGCATTCTATTCTGTGGACGCACTACGATGGGGATGGTAAGCGTCTCGGGCAGAACCTTGTCGATTCTCAATCAGATACGATATTCAGCAGTACTACCTGCACGCCTGATGCTATGTTCGTCTGCGGAACCAGCAGAAAGAAAAATCATGATGGGACTGTATGCGATGAGGCGGTGTTGATCCGTATCGATAACAACGGCAACATGAAATGGCGAAAATCGCTGATTGAGAACTATACTGGCAATACCGTCAGTGATAGCATCATCGGAGATGGAAATGGCAACATCCTTGTTGCCGGGTCAGTCGAGACGCTGGATGCGAAAGGCGTAGGTAATGGCCGGCAGCTATCCTTGGATAAATTCACTTCAGCAGGTGTACTTCTTTGGCAGCGCTAGGCAGCAGACTCAGGCCCGCAGGTGGCTGAAGTGGGCATCGGTATCAATTCGCAGGGAGATATCGTGATCGGTGGAAATGAGATACACGCCGGAGTAAACAGATTTGTTCTAGTTCGATACAATGCGGCTGGCGGCGAGGAGACTACCTGGCGCTATCCCCTCCCACCGGGCTATATCAGTTCTGAACTCATTGGTATCGATTTGAAACGTGATGGAACCGCAAAATTCTATGGACAGGTATCAAAAAATTTGGGATATGTTGATAGCGCCGTTCTGATCGGCAGTTCTAATTTTTCAGGACAGCCTATAACTCAATCGATCTATGCTGCCGCGCTCGGCTGGCGCACTTTTCCAAAGGATCGTGTAGGATTTGTAGGAGGCTTCGTTTTCACGGGCCAGGCTGGCCTCTCCGAATTTAATCATCCTCTCCTGGTGAATGGGTACTGATTGCCCTCAACCCCCGACCCCTTCTCCCAAAAACAGGAGAAGGGGAGAAACCTCACCCCACCCCCTCTCCCAGGCACTCGTTCCTCGTTGGGAGAGGGGCAAATGCCCGAATTGCCTAGCTGCAGCCTACACCACCAGTTTCTAGATGAATTCACCCCCTCTCCTTTGCGAGTTTCACGAGCAAGATGGGAGAGGGGCAAATGCTCGAATTGCCTAGCTGCAGCCTATACCACCAGTTTCTAGATGAATTCACCCCCTCTCCTTTGCGAGTTTCACGAGCAAGATGGGAGAGGGGGCAGGGGGTGAGGCTTTCCCCCCATTTCCCCCCCCAATCCAACTTTTTTCAAACATACACCAAATTCACGCCTCAATGAACGCTCGGTATGTTAATTTGTATCTGCTCATGGAAGAGAATTCCTCGTCCTGGAAGGCGAGAGTACGGTGCCGATAGACCCAGAAGTCTTTAGGCACCCGCTCATAATATCACCTTCAGCATCCACAAATTTCTACACGAAGGTCAACTTATGACCTCGTGAAAGGAGACACACATTAAATTCTTCGCTCCCATTGCTTGCAGTCTGGCGCTGATGCCTTTGGTCAGCTTTGCTCAGCAAGCCTCTCTCAACAGTTCTTTTACAGCGCAAAAATCAGCAGCAACTAAAGCAAAACTGTGTACCGGATATGGTCACCTACCCATGCAGTTCGAACCCAATATGGGGCAGACCGATAGCCGGGTAAAATTCATTACACATGCCAACGGAGGTACGCTGTTCTTAACAGACACCGAGGCTGTGCTCACAATTCCACAGAAATCGAGTGCACAAAAATCTTTTTACCAAGCATGAACATGGTGGTATGGAAGCACCGAAACCTCAGAAATTCTCTGTTCTCCGAATGAAACTAACTGGTGCAAAATCGCCGAAACAGATTGCTGGGATAGAAAAACTGCCTGGCATCGTCAACTATTTCAAAGGCAATGACCCGAAACAGTGGCATTCCAATATTCCTACCTTCAAGAAGGCGAAATTTGCCGGCGTCTACAAAGGCGTCGATATGGTCTACTACGGCACTCAGGACGGCAAACTGGAGTACGATATCGTAGTAAAACCCGGCGCAGATCCGAATCAGATCAAACTCGCCTTTTCAGGTGCGACGGGTGCCCGCATTACTCCCGAGGGTGACCTCGCTTTGAATACGGATGCCGGCGAAATCCGCTGGCAAAAACCGGTGACCTACCTGAACATTGTTGGAATCCGAAAGCCAGTACAATGCGCCTACAAAATCGAATCCGATTCAGGCAAAACCAATATTAATTTTGTCGTAGCAAGATATGATAATAGCAAACCACTAATCATAGATCCCGTCTTAGTATATAGTACATACTATGGCGGGGCTGGTAATAGTGCGGCAACTGGGATTGCTATAGAAAAAAATTGGCAACGCATATATTACTGGAGGTACCTTCGATTCTACTTTCCCAACGACTGGCAGCGCCTTTCAGCCTCTTTTCAATGGCGGAACCTATGATGCCTTTGTCACGAAGTTCAGCAGTGCTGGATTACGCGTGTATTCTACTTACCTGGGTGGTTCAGGAGATGATATTGGACGTGGAATCGCAGTAGATTCCGCCGGAAATGCATATATTGCTGGCGAAACATACAGTGCTAACTTCCCTCCCAAGGATTCAATCCAACCGTATGGTGGAGGTGACGATGCATTTGTTACTAAACTAAATGCGAGTGGGTCACAACTTATCTATTCTACATTCCTTGGCGGTCCTACTAATGACTCTGCTTCTGCTATCGCGGTGGATAGCAGTGGTATAGCATATGAAACGGGAAATACTAATGGTAGTTTCCCAACTAGATCTGGAGCATATCAATTTAGCTCTGGCGGTGCCAATGATGCCTTCGTGGTGAAAATATCTGCAGATGGACATGCTCCTCTATTGTACTCAAGTTACATAGGTGGTTCAGGTAACGACTATGGAGGTTCTATTGCTGCTGATGATATCGGAAATGTTTATGTATCCGGGATTACAGAATCTTCGAATTTCCCGACCACTTCTGGAGTATTTCAACCAAACTTTGCTGGGGGGTGGCGCGATGCGTACGTCACAAAGATAAGTACAACCAATACATCACCTAATTACTCAACATACTTAGGTGGAACAGCTTCGGATGGTCCTGATGGTCTTGCCATCGACTCCCTTGGATATGCATATATAAAAGGGTGGACGACTTCCAATAATTTTCCAGTTCATTCCAGTGTCAGCTCAAGCGCGTATCAACAGCTTAAAAATGGTGGGCAAGATGCGTTCGTCTCTAAGATCAACCCAAGTGGGAGCGCACTCGTTTATTCAACGTACCTTGGTGGTACTCTGGAAGAGCATGGTAGTGGTATCATTCTAGATAGCACTGGGCATGCATATATTACGGGGTTTACCTGCTCCTTAAATTTCCCATCATCTTCTAGTATTCAGCCATTTTACGGTGGTGGAGCGTACGATGCATTCGTAACAAAGTTGGATGTTGATGGCACAGCACTCGTCGATACGACCTATCTCGGAGGAAGTAGTGATGATCAAGCCAACGGGATAGCAATTGATACTTCTGGGAATATCTATGTCGCTGGAGGTACATCATCCGCAGACTTCAAGGTTAAGAATGCATACCAAAGCAATAATGCTGGGGGCTCTCGTGATGCATTCATCACTAAAATGCAGCTTGATGCAATCACGATTCTATCTTTCAAGATATCGCCTTCCAGTGTCGTAGGTGGTAAATCAGCAATAGGAACCGTAACACTCAGTAAACCAGTTCCAATGAATGGTTTTGTTGTATATCTTGTTAGCTCTGATCCGACTATTGTATCCGTTCCTTATTCGGTGCCCGTTCCAGTGGGTGCAAGTTCGGTATCGTTTCCGATTTTGACGAATCCAGTAGCTGCTACAACAAAGGTTCCCATCACGGCAACTTTTGATGGATCTTCAAAGACTACACCGATTACGGTAACTGCAGCATCTTTATATTCTCTCGCATTTCAATTAACTTCCGTCATCGGAGGCAATACCGAACTTGGTACAGTAAAATTGAATGGAGCTGCACCAGATGGAGGAGCAGTAGTATTTCTAAGCAGCAGTAATCCAGCAGTATTCTCCGTCCCTAGCAGCGTCACCACTTCTGCAGGCGCTATATCAAATACATTTAATGGTACAGCTTATCCGATATCAGTAGATACGGTCGTCACTGTTACAGCCAATTATCCTGGTAATGGATTACCTAAAACAACAAAGGTAACTGTGAAGGCACCTGTTATAAAATCCTTCACAATTACTCCTTCGACTGTCCAGGGTGGAATTCAAAATAGCATGGGCACAATTATGCTCACAGGTGTAGCCCCGGCTGGAGGGATTGTAGTTCCATTAACCAGCAGCGACACCAGTGCGGCAACCGTTCCAGCTTCCGTAACAGTGCTAGCGGGTAATAATACTGTTGATTTCACGATAACTAGTCAAGCAGTAGTTATACAAAAGCGACCAGTAATTACTGCCACATCCACGGTGATTAAGGCAATCATCCTCACGGTTAACCCTTAATAATCTCAATCTCCCCGCTTCAATATTTGGAGAGGGGAGATGGAATACAAAACTGGAGGCATTGAGGAGTAAAATATGTTTCTGATTAGAAAAGTCCTTACGGCAGTAATGATCATCATAGTACTAGTTGGAATTGGGTTTAGCATCTATTTTGCCAATCACGACCAGATAGAAAAAGTCATACCGTACCTCATCACATCAAATGGGTTGGCAGGGCTGTTCAATATCCTGATGGGAAAATGACCTGGAGTATAGGGGCGAAAGGAAATACGTCGATGTTCTCTCGTTTACTGGGTCTTATCATTTTAGCTCTGGGACTTATACTGTTTCATTACAATTTTCAGGCTCCACTTGAAGTGGCACAGAGCCACGATCCCCAACTCACCTACGATATGAAGGGTGTCATTATCGGGCCAGTCTTTAGTTTAATGGGGCTGGCGTTTATCATATTCGGCAATAAATTAGCCGACTTGTTTATGAACCAGAAACAGACCTGGAAGCCGATGGCTGCCTTGGTTATATTGATAACATTTAGTATGCTGCCGGTTATTTGGTTTGAAAACCGCATGGAAGCGCTTGGCTACAAAAAGGTGACCAAATAAGAGCTAATCGAGAAGCGGCTTGAAGATCAGCGCAGAGATTCAGAAAACTACCTGAATGGACGAAGACCGATCTACTCACATTCTCAAACCAACCCATAACCAGTCATCGTGAAACACAAATATATTGCTTCGGCAGAGTTGAGGACGGCAACTTTTTCGTGATATAATGATTGTGGAGGGAATGAATATGCAGTCTGCACTTAAAATAAGCACTCGAATACTGCACGGCGGTAAAATCGAGGTTTCCGATTCCCAGTTGCCATCAGGTGAAGCAGTCGATATCATTGTGCTGTTCCCTAAAGCCGATACTACTACTCGCCGGTCCATTCTTGATATTCTTGCGGAAGCTCCAGGCCATCTCGAGTTTCAAAATGCTGAAGAGGTAGATACATATATATGTGAGGAACGTGAAGCATGGGAGCGCTAAACCTACCCGCTACCGGATCTATCTACATCGATGCAAATATCGTTATCTACGCAGTGGAAAAAATCGAGCCATATCACTCTTTTCTCAGCCCCCTCTGGCAAGTCGTTAGTTCCGGGACGTTGTGCATCGTGACAAGCGAGCTAACTTGGTTAGAAACGCTGACAAAGCCCATTCGGGATGGCAATTACGCCCTCGAAACTATTTTTCATTCATTTTTAACTGCGCGAGAAGTACAACTAATCCCTTCAAATTTAGCAATATGGGAGCAGGCTGCACGGTTGCGGTCGCTGGGTTTAAAAACGCCAGATGCACTTCACGCTGCAACGGGTATCGCAGCAGGCTGTTCACTTTTTCTTACAAATAACCTTATATTCTCTCGAGTCCCTGGATTACCGGTATCTGTACTTAATATTGAAATTGCTAAATAAATTATTTTTGAGGAACTTGCTACTACACAGCAATTGTGGGAATCTCAGATGGAAATGGACAAAGGGGCCGGCTGGTGGATGGCTCATTAAGAAGTTGGGATATGGTCGTGGATTGAAACGACTGCTCAACAAGCAGAGCTGCATCATCTAGTTTGCGATGCAGCGGGCACAAATTACTACCGTGTGATTTCAAGCCCAACGGACACGTTTTGATACGCATAATAGGGTCGACAGCCTGAACTACCTCGTAGACAGTAAGTGCATCCGAGGGAATCAACAAAGAAAATCCGCCATGAAGACCCCTCTGTGCATGAATAAGATTAGCACGCCCCAATGCTTGCAGCACCTTAGAAAGATAAGGCAGAGGCACATGCGTAGCCAGCGCGATCTGCTGAGAAGTCTGTGGCTCTTCCACATTCATCGCTAACTGCGCAATGGCTCGGAGAGCATATTCGGCCGTCTGCGAAATCATAAAACTTCCTTATTCGCTATCACACAGTGAAGTAACGAGTTCCTTGTACAGGATAATTATATCTTCACATCCAATTATTGTCAACAGCAAGCTTCACACCATTTAAATGTGCAGCATGAATCCGGGGATGGTGGGTGTCATATCATAATATTTGAATCAAATGGTTTACTCACGACGAAAGGGTCTGCGTATATTCTGCTCATCGAAGCCCCCAATAGAAATGCTTGCTTTCGAGCACTTTTTACCATCTCGGGATGCCCACAAAGAAAAACACGCCAGGATTTCAAATTGGCATTCTCACGGAATGCAATCTGATCGGCACGTCCTGCCTTCATGAAATCCAAAGCATTCTGATCTACGCAAGGTACGTATTCGAAGTTGGTATGTTTTGCAGCAAGTTTCTGTAATTCTTCAATAAGATATAATCCCTCAGGTTGCCAGCTCCCGTGATATAGCCGAATCGGCCCGTTGTGTCCATGCATAAGAGCATCATTTACAATTCCCGCAAGCGGAGCCAGCCCCGTACCCGTGCCGATGAGTAGCAGCCCACCATCTATATCAGAAGGAATATAGAAGCAGTTTCCAGAAGGCCCTGTCAGTTCTACTCTCGATCCGTCAATCAGTACATCATGAATCCATCCGCTCATCTGCCCACCCGGTAATCGGCGAACATGCAGCTCCAATATTCCCGAACTGTTATTCCGATTAGCAATGGAGTAGCTGCGAATCAGTCCATCCGGGCGATGCACGCTGATGAACTGACCCGCACGAAAATTAAAAACATCAGCACATTGCAGAGTGAGCCTTAAAACATCGTTATTGAGCATCGTTTTGGAGAGTATTTTCGCGATTGTCTTACCCACAGCATCGCGATTTGGCTGGCATATCTCCATATCTCCGGTCGGAATACAGACACAGGGAAGAAAGTATCCCTGTGCCTGAAAAGTATCTTTAATCCCATTCTGAGACGTGTTAGATGGAGGGGTACCATTCAAATTCTGCATCAGGCAGGATTGGCATACCCCGCTCCTGCACGAACTTGGTGCTTCCTGTTTATGTCTCAGAAGGCAGTCAAGCACGGTTTCGCCTGTTTCGCAGACAAAATTATCGTTGCGATATGTAATGATGGGCAAGTTTACTCTCCGAAATATCTATCGATTCAGAACGTCTGCGCGCGTGCTCTCGGCAATGGCCATGACTTGGTCTACAAGTTCTTGTGGTACGTTCAGCTCCAGCAGTGTAGATTGCAAATGCCCCGCCACCGCATTGAAATGGGTGTCATTTAGCCCGCGTGCTACGAGGTGGGCATGTGCATTTCGCATATCTTTTCCAGAGTAGTGATTTGGGCCACCGAAAGCATAGGTCAGAAATGCTTTCTGCTTGGCAGCCTGTCTCTCCATATCAACGTCTTCAAAAAAGCCGCTGATTGAATCATCAACCAGTACTTTACGATAGAAAATGTCCACTGCTGCATTCACCGCAGCTTCGCCGCCCAGCTTTTCATATAGATTATCCGACATCTTACATTCCTCTCTGAATCAGTGCATAGATTCCAAACGATTATTACAAAAATTCATCGACACATTTATTATTGGAATCTTTTGATACCCTCCATAGTATACAGTTAATAATTGTGGATGTCAATATATACATATCCAAATATATTATGTATTATTTTGTACTCTGAATTTTAGCAGTAACGGGAGGCTTTCCCAACGTCTACATATCTACAACATCGAGAATATGCAGGGAGTGGATAGTGGCGGTGAATACATCAAGCAGCTCATCCACTCAAAATATCAAGAATTCTACAGTTGTTTTTAGACAGGATTAACGGGATTAGCAGGATTAGAATGCTGTGCATAAAAGTGAGTTATAATCTGTACAGGAATGTGATAACTAAAATGTGAAGGTTTGATTAACGCGGTTTCACATGCAGTAACTGTGGCTGAAGGAATCTGGCGGCTTGCAGCTAGCATTGCGGCCAGCGCGGGAGGGAGTACCGAAATATCACTTGTCATTCCATATAAATGGTGACTGATCACGTTGAATTGACTTTGACTTATACGCCACTGCTTCATAAAAGAGTCGCAGTCCACTCCAGATCTTTCAAGAAATGCCCCAAAGGCAATTTCCGCATCAGTTTCAAGTGCAATCTGTCGCTTAGATGCAGCATGATCATAGATTCTGCTCATGGTTATTTTCCACCAATTCAACATGCATATCATCTAGGTCTTATCCCAATGACAGATGATTGGGGCGAATTAATCATTGATTTCTTTACGCACTATTATGCAGAAACGAACTTATACTAAACTCCAAAAAATAATTTTTCGCTTACAAAGCTGTTTCAAACTTACATAAGAAAATATCTCGATTAAACTCATTAAATCAGCTATTGTCTTCCAAAAGTGCAAGAAATGCTGAGTCCACAGCAGGCAGCAATGCCGATGTCTCTCGCATGGCTGCAATCATTTGCCGATAGTGTGTAATATCATCCTGAGTTAATGCCCGGCCCACGCGATCATCCAGCCATTTGAACGCCGGCTGATATCCACCCACGCGAAACTCCCAGGCCTCTGGTGGTACATTATCAAAATACTCGGTGTCATTAAGGCGTACACGCCCAGAATTTCCTAATGCTGGAGGAAGGTAACGATCAGCAATACGCATCTTCTTCACGATATGATCCCCTCCTACCGGAAAATTGATGCCATGCTTTGACAACTCCGGAGCTTCGAGCAGATGTAAGGACACCAGTTTTGCCCCAAGAATCGCCAGATTATGGAAACTCTCAGCATTTGCTGGCAGTGGCAACCGAGGAAAATCTATTTTGAGGAACGGCGCATATCTTTCTCGATAGGTCAGAGCATGGAAAACAGCGTAAGCATAATAGAAGATCGCTTCTGGAGAAGGTATTTCACCCATTAGTTCAAGAAGCGATGAAATAAAAATAGGATTCAGATTAGGACGCCGTTCTTCAGCAGTTTCTAATGTGCCATTTTCTGGGTATAACCATAGCGGAAAAACGCTTGATCCATCTTTAATTTCAACGAATATAGCTGGTGTCGGAAGTCTGCTTACCATTGCATGCAGCCAAGTATCTGCTTTTGTCTGACGAGGTACATTTAACGCTAAATTCTGTTGATTTATCATGCTTCTGATGAGTTCTGGTCGGACACGATCTACAACAGAAGAGTGTGCGAAGTAATAGCGAATGTCAAATGGTCGATAATTGCATCGGGTCAATGCTGATTGCCAATTATTCTCTGCTCGGAGTTTATTACGTGCCTTACCGACTTCCCAGGTACCCAGCGAGAATCTTGATCGCAGTTCGTCGTCGCTTAAATTTTTATTGTAGAAATCTGCAATTCTGGCATGTAGCACATTTTCATCAAAGTCAATTGCAAATTGATCTCGATGAGTTTGAAATCCAAGTACATTTACTGGAAATATGTCCCGAATAGACCAGCCCATTTCATACTCGGTGCGGAGTTCCTGTGCTTGTGGACGAAACAGATAAAAGGGGACATTGGGTTCAATTTCTTGCCAGTCAATATTTTGGAGATCGGAATTGAGAAGCGTGTTGTATTTGTTGGCGCGTGTCCCATAGATATCAGCATGATAGATTTTAGCAGTCAAAGGGAGATCCTTTCCAAAAGCTGATCTCGGTCTAAACCGAAATGCTCTTGAACATCGGACAGGATAGCTGAAAGTGTTCCAATACGAAGTGAACGATGCATTGGAATACTCAAATGATGTTCACCATTTTGTATCGTAGTCAATCTCAAGTGATCACCCTGCTGTCTGGATGGAAGATATCCCAGCTTACTCAGAGCATTAGCTAGCTTCTGGCCGGAAACGTCGCGCGGCAGTCTCATGCGGCAAGTATCTCTTCGCGGACAATGTGCAGCCTAACTACTTTGGGACCAGAACCTGCGTCAAAATGGACTTGAACGACCTCCCGAATATTTTTTCGCAGTTCTTCAAGAGTATCCGCCTCAGTAAAAATAGATTCTCCGATCCCACGTGCCGTGTATCCACCCTCAGGATCTTCCTCAACCAGAAATATTAGTTCACTCATGAATGACTCCTCTCAGGGATATTTTACCATAATACATATAGAGACACCCTGGGTGATGTCAAACACGTTTTCATCTTTTGAACCATCCTCAGCACGCTCTTTCTTCTTGCTGTTGCCATGCAGATCAAGCAGATAGATTTTATCGAATGTCTGCATCAGGCTGCGTCGCATCCCTCGAAATGTTGGATTATCGAGGTAGGAGTTGTCGGTGATAAATGCAACAATCCCACTTCGATTCCGCTCAATCTTCCATTGCGCAAATCGGATGAACTTTACGTAGTCATTTTGAAGCCACTTCGGGTTTCTCTCGCCCAGCGGCACACCATCCACTCTATAGTAATCCTGTACTAGATTTCCGATGAAAGTGAGATTACCCTTCGAATCTTTACTTGGGTTATCAGACTTTCCGAAATAGGGTGGATTTCCCAGAATTACTAAAATAGGCTCGCGATCGCGTACTTCATGGGCGTCGCGTATCTCTTTACTTAGGATGTCCGCGCCAGGTAAAGGAATTGCATCTGGAGCTTTATTCATCATCGTATCTGCCAGATATACCGGAAGCCGAACTGTGTCGGGTAGTGGCGCTCCCAACTCTGTTAGCATCTGGCGTAATTTGATGTGAGCAAGAGTATAAGCCGCGGGCAGCCGTTCGAAACCGTAGAAATGTTTGGCTAGATGCGTTCGCGCTCTGTCCGGCCAAAGCCCGGCATCACCTCCATTCATCATTGTCTCGTGCACCTGCCTATAAGCACGCGCGAGAAAAGTGGCGGTACCGGTCGCTGGGTCGAGCAGACGAATGCTTTCATCGGCCAGTCCGTCTGGCTTTCCGAAATCGCTTCGCAATAGATCGTCGACAACCCGAACAATGAAATCGACCACCGGATCAGGCGTGTAGTAAACTCCGGCGCGCTCCCTCAGTTGAGGATCATAAGCCGCCAGGAACGTCTCGTAGAAATGTACAAGCGGATCTTGAATTCCTGCTCCATGGCGCATGGCAGCCTGACGATCTGCTGACTGTAAGTCAGAACATATCCCGTTCACAATCCAGTGAAACGACTCGGGAAGTGAACCAAATTCGCTGAACTGCATCAAGGTGCGAATAGGGGGGACAGCCGAAGGAAGTGACCGAAGCGCCGTATCTCTCTCGAAAATCGCACTGCTCGTATTGAGCCATGCAAGAAATATTCCATATGTAAATGTCTGTGCATAGACATCCGCAAATTTTTCTTCATCAATGCCTTCGAAGAGCGTTTGCCGATAAAGATTAAGATAGGCATGAAGTGGTGATTCTTGCTGTGAAAGCATCGCATCCGCTGCAACACGCAGAAATCGGGCTCTCCTAGCAAGCTGCCGTGCAATAGCCTCTGGAGTTACAGCACCTGGAGTTACCGTATCAAGAAATGTCTCCAGTAAAATCTTGAGATCTTCTAGGCAGGATTGAGAAATGGTTATGGTGCCGTGTTCTGGCGGTTCCGGAAGGCGAACAACCACTATCTCTCTTCCATCACGGAAGAGGTGGAAATCAGTGTGGTTGGTAAGGAGGAAGTTGTAAAGATTGTCACGGAATCGTTGATTCTGTTCTTTAGATTGACCTTTCAGAGCGCCTATTGGTGTTCCGAGAGCTTCAGCCTCGATATAACCAACTATTTTTATTCCTTCAGATACCTCGTAGTCTGGCCTGCCAAAATTCTTTAATTTTGGCTCTGAAGTAAAATTCGCGTTACGCTTAAGTAAGCTCGCAGCATCACGAAAGAATGTACTTAGAAAGTCCCGATACGAGAGTTCTCCTGTAGTGTTGGCCTGTCTTTTTTGATTTTGAAGGTTCTTTAAGTATGTTAGGGAAATAGTTTCAAGCAAATGCAATGAAGCGCCCTCCCAGTTGTTACCGTAAAATCTGAAGCATAACCTTACGTAATCTTGAAGATAATTGAAATTCTAGCAGCATAGATAATCTGTAGTTATTTCGCTGGTATTCCTGTCAATTGCATATATAGTTCGAGTTCATCCGCCCGAAAACCTGCACAATGACTGTTCAGTGAGACGCGATTCCCGTCCGGAGGACGGCTGGCCGTAGGTCTCCCAGACAGGTACTTCAGTGCCTGCCACATGAAGGAACGAGATTCCCGATTTAGTCACCCTCTCTCCTTTGTGAGCTGTGTGAGCAAGATGGGAGAGGAGGACGGGGAATGAGGTTAAATGCCTCTATTTTGCATGCCAGAAACTCTCAACGCGGGACCATACACTCGCACGAGAAGCAGGAGGCAGGTACTTCACAAACTCAGCTCCATATCTTTTGCTCAGCAACCGGGTATCGAGTATACAGACGATACCATGATCCATTTTTGTACGAATCAGCCGGCCAAAACCCTGCTTCAGTTTGATCTGTGCCTGCGGAATAGCAAAATCCCGGAACCAGTCGCCCCCTGCCGCTGTGATAGCCTCTGTGCGTGCCTTCGTAATCGGAGAATCTGGGACAGCAAATGGCAGCCGATCGATAACCACGCATGAAAGCGCTTCGCCCTGCACATCTACCCCCTCCCAAAAAGACTGCAATCCCAACAAGCACCCATTGCCGCTATCCTTGAACGCTTGAATGAGCTTCCCGGAAGGCATCTCTCCTTGCTTAAAAAGCGGGTAAGGAAGCACACTCTGAAGCCGATCATACACGGTGTTCATCATCTTTCGGGAGGTGAACAATAGAAACGCACGCCCTTCACTCAGCCGCACCACCCGTTCGATTTCATCCGCAACACCTTGTGCATATTCAGGCTCAGGGCTAGGCGAGGGAAGATGCCCTGGTACGTAAAGCATCGCCTGTTTTTTATAGTCGAACGGGCTGCCCACAATCGTCTCAACAGAATCCTCTGGAATGCCTAGCCTCGAACGAAGATAAGAGAATGTGCCCGAGTTGGCAAGAGTAGCGGAAGTCAGAGTGACCGACCCCTTTTTTTCCGTAATACGCGACCATAAATTATCCTGAAGCGCTTTTACCACTGAAATGGGCGTAAGATGAAGAGTAACTCGGCGCTCCTTATTTTCTCCACGGCCAAACATCCCGATCTCTGCCCAGCGAATGAAGTTCTCTGTTTTCGCAAAGAACAGACTATGTAAGTCCTCCTGAGCGCGCTTACAAAGCCGAGCCATGCCCTCCAACCGCTCTTTCCAGGCCTCATCCTCTTTACCAATATCTATCAGCTCATCATATAAGAAAGTGATCGCGCTGCAGGTCTCTTTCACAAGCTGCTCCACCTGAGCAAGCTGCTCACCATCTAAAATATCGATAAAGAAAAACTCGTTCTTCTCTGTCTGTAGAAATGGAGTGAATAATCGTAGGCTTAGCTGTTCAATGCCAGTGAGCCGCTCTCGGCTGATATCTACGCCGCGAAGATGCCTAAGCCGATCCATGAGTATATGCAGCCGTTTCGAGCCATATTCAATTCCAAATGTGCTCGTAGCAACCTCTTCGACATGATGGGCCTCATCCAAAATGACATGCGTATATTCTGGAATGATCCCCATGCTGCCGTCTGGCCCGCGCATAGCCAGGTCGCTGAAAAAGAGGGCGTGGTTCGCCACAATCAGGTTGCTCTCCTGCGATTCGCGGCGCATTTTGTAGTAGTGGCAATCGTTATAAAAGGAGCATTGCTGGCCACGGCATGTTTCCGGAGTGGAAGTTAATTCGTACCAGTTGGGAAACGAGAATGGAAGATCAGCGAGATCACCAGTACAACTCTTTGCACCGGCCCATTTCTGCAGGCGTTCGAACCCTGTGTCGGCCAGCATGAAAAGATCAGTGCGAGCATTCTCAACCTCTTGGAGACAGAGAAAATTGCCACGTCCCTTCATCAGAGTCGCTTTCAGCTTTCCTTTCATCTCTGGAAAGAGGCTGAGTGCGAGTGGAATATCCTTCTCCATAAGCTGGTTTTGCAGATTGATGGTGTGGGTGCTGATCACTGTTTTCTTTCCACTGATAGCGGCACGGATCGCAGGAATGAGATATGCCATCGTCTTGCCGACTCCGGTTCCGGCTTCATTTAGGCTGGGCATCCCCTGGTGAATTCCTCTCTCGACTGCCTCAGCAACTTGAAGCTGTTCAGAGCGAGGTTCGAAACCAGGCAGTTTCTCACATAAACGCCCCCCTTCACCCAGGAAATCTCCCAGCGAAAGTTCTTGAAGTGCAGAAATCGCAGGACTTAACTCACTATTTTCACAATCATCGGGGAAGGGAGGCCTATCGTCTGGATGTGACGGCATATTGCAAATACTTCCTATTCAGTAGAATAATGTTGAGTAAACATTATACGCTACACGAAAATGTAATGCAAGCGGAAAGCGTATTCAAATATTTTTAATAAATAATTGCTTAAATTATGCGATTGATAGCAGCTATTTCGTTTTTATTCCAGTTCTCTTAATCGAAATTTAATAAAAAAACAGCATTTTCAACTGTTTTCATTTATTCGTTTCACCAATTTCTGTGGTATCATGGAATTGCACTTTAAAAAGGGAACTAAGATTGTCATTTTTAAGTTAGATTTGTGCCGAACTTCCTTAGGAGAAAATATGAAAAAATCTACCTCATCACGATCAGGTTTCACACTGATCGAACTACTCGTAGTGATAGCAATCATTGCGATTCTCGCTGCTATTCTTTTCCCGGTATTCGCTCGTGCCCGCGAACAAGCACGCAAGACAGTCTGCCTTTCAAACCTGAAACAGATCGGCCTTTCCGCGCTGATGTATGTTCAGGACTACGACGAAACTTTTCCCTGGCTGGTGATGCAGGGCGGCGGCAGAAGCGGTGTTGATACCAGCACCGGCATCACCACTAACAAAGTTTCCGCAGGACCTCCTGATTTGCGTTTTACTCGTGGCCTCTTCATGGAGTATGCGTTCCAGCCGTATGCCAAAAACACCGGCATGTTCATCTGTCCCGACCAGGGCGGTAAAATTGTAATTGGTGCTGATGGACTGCCTCTGAATTCTGGTGGATATGCGTACAGCTATGCAGGTATTGGCGCAGTACCATCTGGCAGAGCAGATACTCTTGAACTCTTTGTACGATACGCATCACTGTTAGATGCAATTCTGACACTCGGCCTGACCCCTGCACAGAAAACAGGAAATCCACAGGATTTCGCAATTGCAGGCCAGGCACTTTCTGTAGCAAGTTCTCCATCAGATACCCAGGTGGCATTTTGTAATACCTACGGTATTCACCAGGGCTACCCGGATGCCGATGTTGTACCCAACATCCCAGGTCTAAATCCGAATCCGAATGCAAAAAATCTTCCTGGAGGAACTCTCTCGGTATTTGCTGATGGCCACGCTAAATATAAGATAGGCAAGTTCGCAGATCTGTACAAGAACTTCCTGCGTCCTTTAAGTCAGTAGTTTCCTCATTACAACAAAGAGCGGAGTACCGCTCTTTGTTTTTTTCATGCTGAGTTCTAACTAACCCCCCGGCCCCCTTCCCTGACCACGCAAACGATAAAGCAGTTTTCGTTAGGGAAGGGGGGTTAGGCAAGAAGTGTACTTGCAGGACTTTTGCAAAAGTCCTGCAAGCACGATAAACCTAAAAACCGTTATAATTCCTTAAAAAAGTGTTTGATACTGGAGAAGTGAATGAAGAAAGAGCTAAATCCTGCTGTAATCGGGGTGGTGTTCGCGATTGTGTTTTTAATTGCGGGATACTTTTTTTGGAAGGGCAGCCAGCCTGCCAAAAATCCGCCAGGTGGTATGTTTGGCAGTGCAGAAGAGAATATACCAAAAGCTAAATAGTAGTTTAGAATATTAAGATTTCGGGTGATTTGAGTAGTGAGTATTGCCAGTGTGTCACTTTATTCATTAGAAAAAGGAGTCAAACGCATGTTGAAAAAGAGAGTCGGCTTTACTCTGATAGAGTTGCTCGTAGTTATCGCAATCATAGCGATTCTTGCTGCTATCCTGTTTCCTGTATTCGCCCAGGCACGTGAGTCGGCTCGGCGGTCTGCCTGCCTCAGTAATACCAAGCAGATTGGGCTAGCCATGCTGATGTATCTAAACGATTACGACGAAACCACTCCCTCTGCATTCTATTTCAACGATAATGGCGCCCGTGTGGATGTGTTTATGACGCTGCAGCCCTACATCAAAAATCTACAGGTCTTTTACTGCCCGGATCGCTCCGACGAATCCGATTCTTGCGCATTCAAGGTACCTACTGGATACCCTCTGAATTCACGTAAATGCCTTGGTTATGGATACAACTGGGGATTTCTGCCATACGCTGGAGGAGGGCTGCTCGCTTCATCGTTCACCTCTTCGGATGGCAACACCGAAGTTGAACCAGGCGTCTCTATTGCGATTATAGATAGACCTGCCGAGATGGCTGCTTTCGCGGATACTACCAACCATCCCCGCTACTCGATGTCTGCCATAGGCTCTATTCTGGATGCATCAGCGATGGGAAGCGGAGTAACTTCAAACTCTGCGATACGCCACGGAGCGAAGTTTAATGTGAACTTCACCGATGGCCATGCTAAATCGGTTCCTTTTAAGGGAGCCACCATCAACGGGCTGCCATACTATCTAGGCGTACCTACCAATGATGCGCAGCGTATGATGTTCTGCAGCAGCGCCGACGCTGTTGTGGATACTTCGAATCCTAATCTGCCTGTTCCTCTCCCATACGGTAAGATCCCGTGTTCGGCAGTTTTAACACTTCCGGATGCTCCTGGAACCGTAACCTGGTGGACGAACTAGTTACCCTCACCCCGACCCCCTCTCCAAAAAACAGGAGGGGGGGTCGGGATTAACTCCCTCTTCCCCACCTCTAATTTCCCATTTATAATTTTAAACTGATTCTTTTCAAATTTTGAAATAGATAATCAAAATCTATACTATACTTAATCCTATGGACCAAAACATTTCAATATCTGAACGGCTAGAGAAGGAAGCATGGAGACTTGTTGAGAGAGCACACAGTGGATCTGACTTTATTCGTATCACATCTAAAATGGCGGCTAAAAAGGAAATCCAACAACGAGCAGATGAGCTTCTTAAGCCACTACTAATTGTATTCGATCAGCTTAGGCTTGTTCAACAAAAAGAAAAGAAGAAGTTAACAAAATGGATTTGGGTTTATACGATTTACTTGCTGATTCAGCCATTAATTCCTACTAAATATATTAGCTTTAATAGCTATTTGCTAATTGTTTTGGGACTGGCACTGGCAGTCAAAGTGGGTTTAGATTCGAGACAGAAACAAGGGATTTTGAGCTTAAGCGAGATATCCGAAAGAGAGGAATTTCTATTGAATATCTTCGCTGAATACCGAGATTATCGAATAGTCGCTCCGATGGCCGGAGCGATGATGCGTGGTTCTCTGGCAGAGAAGAAACTAAGAGATTCAAATTATAACAAGTATGCCCGTGTTCAGGAATCTGTACTGCCACTGGTAAAGAGCGAAGGTGATCTACAGCTGACTACTTATCAAGTTTATGGCCTTATCAGCGCTCTTAGGTTCAATAGACCTGGCCTCAGCATCGTCATTCTTAGAGCGATGCCGTTTGTAGGAAACGATGCCGCTTTAGGTGCAGTCCGGCGTCTTGCAGCGCAAAATATATTTGATATCGACGAGCGCATAGTTGTGGCTGCACAGGAGTGCCTTCCAGCTCTGGAAGCGAGAGTCGCACGATCAAATTTTTCTGAGCAACTGGTCTGAGCATCCAACGATCCAGATATGGAACGAGATGTTTTACTTCGCCCTGCGATTGGTTCGACAGATTCATCCCCTAATGAACTGCTCCGTGCTTCTATTAATGAATAGTTTCAATCTATATCTTGCAGGAAATTTAGTCGATACTGTCGAAAATACAATAAGTATTTAGAAATACCGCAATACGCTTCAGGAGAATTTCCCCGCGATGATATTTAGATTGAGTGGATTGATACTGGCCGCCCTGCTGACTTTGGGGGCATGCCAGCCTGCCCGTGCCGAACTGGCTGCCTTATCTCTGCGCTGTGAATATAAGTCCGACCCAATCGGCCTCGGTGTTTCCCATCCACGATTAAGCTGGAAGCTTTCTGGGCCTGGCAGAGGACAAATGCAGACCGCCTACCAGATCATCGCCTCTAGATCTAAAGATTCGCTGAACCCCGAGAGATCTGATGTCTGGAATTCTGGAAAAATTGATTCGAGTCGCTCGATCCAGGTGCCTTACGGCGGCACCCCACTTTTCTCACGAGAAAAAATCTTTTGGAAAGTTCGCGCCTGGGATAACGGTGGACATGCCGGCAGATGGAGTAAGCCCGCTTCCTGGGAAATGGGGCTGCTCACACATTCGGACTGGCAGGCTTCATGGATTACATCACCACGCATACCGACTACGACCGACACTCTCTCTGATGTGAAATGGATATGGTTCCCGGAAGGCAGTCCACGGCAGGATGCGCCTGCTGCTACCCGCTATTTTCGCACCACATTCGATGCTCCCGGTTCGATCACAAATGCACACCTGCATGTGGCCGTTGATAACTCCTATGAAGCATCCATTAACGGGCGAGAAGTAGGCAGCGGAGGAGGTTTCTCAAGCTTTCAGGATATCGATGTAACCAATCAAGTACATCCTGGAAAGAATGTGATCTCAATAGCCGCCGTGAACGATGGAGGCCCGGCAGGGCTGGCAGCATATCTTGTAGTTACATCATCGGATGGCTCAAAACACCGCATATCGACCGATTCCCACTGGAAAACAAACCAAACCCCTTCCAACGGCTGGATGAAACCCGATTTCGATGACTCTGCCTGGCAGCCATCTCTCGAAGTGGCAAACCTTGGGGATTCTCCCTGGACGATGTCCAAATCCTCATCGGTCTCTGCCCCGGTTCCCTACCTGCGCAAAACGTTCAGCGCCACAAAGACTATTAACAGAGCAAGACTGTACGCAAGCGCGCGCGGACTTTACAAAGTCAGTATCAACGGGAATAAGATCAGCAGCGATATTTTCACTCCAGGCTGGACCGACTATCGCAAGCGAATTCAGTATCAGGTCTACGATGTTACTAAAAACTTAGTTCATGGTGAAAATTCAATTGGGATGGTGCTGGGCGATGGGTGGTATTGCGGCTATGTCGGCCTAGCGGGCAGGCAGAATTATGGCCCCTATGCGCTTGGGCTGGTACAGCTTGAGATTTCGTACTCCGACGGCACAAAGCAGACTATCGTGAGCGACGAAAGCTGGAAATCCTCACAGGGGCCGATTCGATCTGCCGACTTGCTAATGGGTGAAGACTTCGACGCCCGCCAAGAACTAGCCGGATGGAGTTCGCCGGGTTACGACGACAGTAAGTGGACAGGGACACATTCGGAACCGCTGGGAGATGTGCCGTTGGTTGCTCCTCCGGGGCCGCAAGTCCGGCATATGGACACTCTGATTCCCAAAACCATCAAGAATAATCCCAAAACCTCCTATGTCTTCGATCTTGGGCAGAATATGGTGGGCTGGGCGCGTTTGAAAGTGAAAGGCAAGGCGGGAGATCGTATTCGGTTACGCTTTGCAGAGATGCTCAACCCGGACGGAAGCATCTACACCGCCAACCTCCGAGGTGCAAAGGCGACCGACTACTACACCTGCAAGGGCGATCCCGAAGAGATCTACGAACCCACTTTCACATTCCACGGTTTTAGATATGTAGAACTGATGGGATATCCAGGCGTCCCGGAAAAAGATGCCATTACCGGAATTGTCATCCATTCTGATACGCCGACTACTGGCACCTTCGCCTGTTCGAGCCCTCTCGTGAATCAACTCCAGCACAACATTGTGTGGGGGCAGGCGGGTAACTATCTGGAGTCTCCAACAGATTGCCCTCAGCGTGACGAACGTTTGGGGTGGATGGGGGATGCACAGATTTTCATCCGTACAGCCTGCTACAACATGGATGTGGCTGGATTTATGAACAAATGGGTGCAGGATGTTGTGGATGCACAGTCGCCTGAAGGCGGCTTCTCCGACGTCTCCCCACGCGTAGGCGACAACTCGGACGGCGCCCCTGCCTGGGGTGATGCGGGAGTGATTGTTCCTTATACGGTGTACAAATCGTACGATGACACTTCCCTAATCGCACAGCACTACGATGCGATGGCGAAATGGATCGAATATATTCGTTCCGTCAATCCCAATATGCTCTGGATCAACCATAGCAACAACAACTTTGGCGACTGGCTGAACATCGATGCGGACATGCCTCGCGATGTTCTGGGAACCAGCTACTTCGCCTACAGTACTCGGCTGCTCTCGAAAATGGCGGCAGCGCTGGGCAAAACAGAAGATGCAAAAAAGTACGAGGATATGTTCCAGGACATCAAAACTGCGTACAATAAGGCTTATGTTTCTGACCGGGGGATGATCAAGGGTGATACCCAGACCTGCTATATTCTGGCGTTGTGGTTCGACCTTTTGCCGCCGGAAAAACGCGGGATTGCTGCCGACCGACTCGTGAATGACATCGTTGTAAAACGTAAGAACCATCTTTCGACCGGCTTTGTAGGAGTCGGTTATCTCTGCCCGACACTAACGATGATCGGGCGCGCAGATGTTGCCTATAAACTGCTAAATAACGATACGTTCCCATCCTGGGGCTATTCAATCCGGCAGGGTGCCACAACGATCTGGGAGCGGTGGGACGGCTGGACTAAGGAGAAAGGGTTCCAGGACCCTGGCATGAATTCGTTCAACCACTACTCGCTTGGTTCTGTTGGGGAGTGGCTCTATCGAACCGTGGCCGGTATCGATACCGATCCGGATCAGCCTGGTTACAAACATATCGTGATGCATCCGATACCCGGCGGCGGACTGACATTCGCGAAAGCCAATTACGACTCTATCCATGGAAAAATATCAAGCGACTGGAAGCTGGAGGACGGAGCATTCAAATGGAAAATCTCCGTTCCGGCAAACACGACAGCAACAATCTATGTTCCATCGAGAATCAGCTCAGAGATTACTGAAAGTGGCAGCCCAATTGCCGAATCATACGGAATGAAGTTTCTGCGAAGAGAAAGTGATGCTGCGGTATATGAAGTCGGTTCCGGAGACTACTCCTTCGTTGTAGAATAGAGACCTCACCCCCTGCCCCCTCTCCCATTTTACTCGTTCCTCGTAAGGGAGAGGGGGTGATTTAATCGTGAATTTGCCTCTCTCCCAGTGAGGAACGAACGTCCAGGAGAGGGGTTGGGGTGAGGTGAAAAATTGGGTAAACACATATGACGGCAGAGTTAAAGCCGGTTCTGCAGGTAAAAAATATCTCCAAAGGATTCGGTGGGACACCGGTACTCGAAGGTGTCAATTTCGATCTTTACCCAGGTGAAGTGCATGTGCTGATTGGGGAGAATGGCGCCGGCAAATCCACACTCACGAAGATTATCAGCGGTGTACATCGTCCCGATTCAGGGGAGCTTCTTATCGACGGCGCGGTTGTAAATATCCCAAATCCGATAGCCGCACAAAAACTGGGAATCGCTCTGCTGCATCAAGAGCCTCTGGTCTTTCCCAATCTCGACGTCGCCGAAAACATCTACATGGGACGCCAGCCCACCCATAGCAGAGCCGGACTTATCGACTGGAAACAGGTCTATTCCGGCGCGGCTCAGCATCTCCATGAACTCGGACAGAACCTCGATCCGCATCAATCGATGCTCGGCCTCTCCGTCGCCAACCAGCAGATGTCCGAAATGGCGCGAGCCCTCTCTCAGCAGACTCGCATCCTCATCATGGACGAACCTACCGCCTCTCTCTCCCCTGGTGAGGTTGCCGATCTCTTTCGAATTATGCGGCAGATGTGCGCTCAAGGAACCGCAATTATCTTCATCAGCCACCGTCTTGATGAGGTTTTCGAGATTGGGGACAGGATCACTGTTCTCCGCGACGGTGAGATGGTTGGCACCGTTCTTCCGAAAGAGACGGATACCGAAAATATCATTCGCATGATGGTAGGCCGCTCACTGAGCTCCCTCTTCTCGAAGCAGGCCGATACACCCGGTGAAGTACGGCTCGAAGTCAGAGGGCTGACCAGCATTGGGAATTTTGAAGATATCTCGTTTGAGGTTCGATCTGGAGAGATCGTGGGTATCGCGGGTCTTGTCGGGGCGGGAAGAACTGCCGTCGCAAACGCAATATTCGGTGTCGATCCGTTCGACTCGGGCGAACTTCTGCTGGAAGGCAGCCGTATTCACATCCGAAATCCGCGTGAAGCTGTTCAGAACGGACTGGCCTACGTACCCGAGGATCGTCAGCACGAGGGTCTTCTGCTTCCTATGTCGATTGCAGAAAATATTACCCTTCCGCAGCTTCGCGAGTTTGCCCGAATGGGTTGGCTTCAGAAAAAAAAGGAGCGCGCAGCCGCAGAAGAAGTTACCGGCGCACTACAACTCACGGGAGCGCTGAGTGTAAATCAGGCGGTCAGTGAGTTATCCGGCGGAAATCAGCAGAAGGTATCTCTATCGAAATGGCTTCTCACACAGCCGCGTGTTCTCATCCTGGATGAACCCACCCGCGGCATCGATGTAGGCGCAAAAGCTGAAGTCTATCATCTTATGAATGAGCTGGCTGCTCAGGGGATGGCTATCTTGATGATCTCCTCTGAACTGCCCGAAATCCTTGCTATGAGTGATCGTATCCTGGTAATGCGCGAAGGGAGAATTACAGGCCAATTCGATCGAGGCGAGGCTACTCAGGAGAACATCATGGGCGCGGCCACCCGAGCAAAGAGTACAAGCGAATCAGTGGCTGCTACCTCAATAGACCAACCGTTACAGGGCAGGCGCAGCTTCGGGGCTTTCCTGGCCAAGTTCAGAGAGATAGGTATTCTTGTATTCCTCGGGTTGGTAGTTACTGCAGCAAGCATCGCCGCGCCTCGATTTCTCAAGCCGGAGAACCTCCGCAATATTCTTCTCGATCTTCCCCTGCTGATGATTACGGCGATGGGGATGACCATGGTTATCATCAGCCGAAATATCGATGTTTCGGTCGGTTCCATTATCGGGCTGAGCGGAATTATAGTTGGGATGCTGTTCAAAACTCATCCAGCGATGCCTGTTCCGCTCGGGCTTACTATCGGGGCCGGAGTTGGCCTGGTTCTGGGCGCGCTGAATGGCACACTCGTCACTTGGATGCGCGTCCCCTCCATTATTGCAACACTAGCGACAATGAGCATCTTCCGCGGACTTGTGTTCATTGTGAGCGGAGGGCGCCAGGTCGATCCGAACGATATTCCGCCCGCGCTTATCCGACTCTCCCAGTCCTCTCCTCTCATTGTTCC
>JANXSG010000276.1 GCA_025352825.1 Chthonomonadaceae bacterium
TGATCCGTGGATCGAACGCCTGCCAGGCTGTAGTTCCAGACATGTATATCATGTTGTGGTACCGACTGTTTGAGATACTTTTCCAAATATTGTGGGATAGTCTGATTTTTTTCAAGCAGCGAAGGCCCTACAACCACAGAATCCCCAATGATCACTACCTTGTAGGCTTTATCCCTTCGAATCTGAGCTACGTAGACATCCTGCAATGGTGCTGCGGGGAAGTTGTCAAATCTCTCCTTGTGGAGGCAGAGCGTGGTATCAAAACAGAGCCTGGTTACTCCCTCGGAGAGGAACAGGAAAAATAGGCAGAATATCAGTGGCCGGAGGGTGACGTACCAGGGTACAGCAGGAGAATCAAGAGACTCTTCCGCGACCACCACATCCGCCAGTTCTTCGTTTATTGAGGCATGAATTGCCATAGAAACACCCACTCCAGTTGGATCGGTCTTACGTCTTACATTTAAAAATCGACATAGATAAATTTTGATGCCGCGCCAGTATAGAAAAGAATACATGCTATGACTAAAATTGCCCACAGCAAACCTTTTAGCATATCTCGTACCCATATTGATAGCATTCTCGACCCCTTCAACAACTTAAATCATGTGTTTGAATGTGTAAATCGCTTCCGTCATACTCGGAGAGGCGAAAAATATCCATCCGAAACAAACAAATTGAATACAAATAGCTGTACTTAGCCATCGCACTGGCCGGGTATCAGGTACTCGCTTACCTATCGAGTTTTGATAGAGCCGCAACAGCACTAACCCCAATCCATGCCAGAGTCCCCACACAATAAAGGTCCAGTTTGCCCCATGCCATAAACCACATATAGCCATGACTAAAGTCAGGTTAAATAGTATGCGCCAGGGTGGAACCCTACTGCCCCCCAATGGAATAAAAAGGTAGTCCCGGATCCAGCTAGAGAGAGACATGTGCCAGTGATTCCAGAATTTGGAGATGTTTGGTTCTCGATACGGCTTATTGAAATTCTCCGGCAGGCGATATCCGAGCAGCTGCGCACAGCCTATGGCAATATCTGTGTAACCAGAGAAATCGTAATATATCTTAACCGCGTAGGCGTACATCGCCACCCACAGTTGGGCTCGTGAGTAGAAGTGAGGCTCTAAGAGGGGCGATGTGAAAAGACTAGCAGTATCAGCTATGATAAGCTTCTTGGCGATACCTAAAACAATCCTGCTCATTCCATCTTTGATATAGTTAGCCTGAAGCTCTCCCATATTTTCGGACTGTTCCTGGAAAATCTGGAACCGCTTGATAGGGCCAGATACCAGACTGGGGAAGAAAAAGGCGAACAGGGCGAAATCCCGCAAATTCGCATGTTTCACTCTTCCATGATAGAGATCCGTCAGGTAGTGAATAAACTCAAAGGTAAAGAAAGATATCCCAAGAGGAACCATTATGTGAGGCAAAGGGTATCGGGTACCGCTTTCCATAAACTGTGCGGCTGCATTGAAGGTTTCAACCACCATTTTGCTGTATTTAAAAAATCCAAGAGTGCCGCAGCTTAGCAGGAGCCCGATCACCAAAGCCGCTTTTGCTGAAGCAGCTCCGCTAATACCTTCCTTGAAACGAAATATTAGCGCACCAATAAAGTAAATTATTACTGTGAGAATACCAAGCAGCACTGCATATGGCAAATAGTTGTAGGCAAAATAACAGAGGCTGGCTATTAGAAGGAACTCTCTGCGAAATCGGGCTGGCATAACCCACCAGTACACCACAAATACAGACGACATGAATACAACAAACGGCCATGTGGTAAATATCACGACAGAAAAACCCTTCCATGGATATAATCGGTTTAGGAAAACGAATAAATGTTTACCAAACCATCAGATGGATAACTTATAATATCCTGAATTGAGCTCCGTCATTGCGCTGCGGACAGGTATCCAAGTGTTAAGTATCTTGGATTATCGGCGAGAAAACTAATTATTCGTAGAATGTAAATGCATCTTGCAATGGATTACTCTGTTTTTCGAATGTCTCTGTATCCTCTGGCGCTTCAATCACGTTCACTACATCTGGTTTTTCCAATGTTTTTAGTACTCCCAGTACGCCCAGATACAACCCCAGCAGCGCCATGGTACGGGAATTAACCAGTGCAAGATCGTACTTGGCGAATACAAATAGCATCAAAGAGAGCAAGATCGCCAGAATTCCTGCAAGCTGAAGTAGGGAATCCTTTACCTCTTTAAGTGTCTGAACACCTTTAATAAGAATGCAGGCGAAAAGCATGATAAATGCAAAGAAGCCAAAATGCCCAAGGCGCATCCATACCCAGAGAATACTGTTGTGAGGGAGATAGTTTTGAAAATACGAAGCAACATGGGGCAGTTGATAAATCTGAATAAACGGTTTACCATAGCCTATACCAATGAATGGAGAAGTGTCTCTGGTGTATTTTAGGTCAAGGTCTTCTGTCATGCGATAGTTGTCTGAACCTGCATCACGCATATCTGGGCTGAATTGAGAACGTATGGAGCGTGCCGGCAAAGCCCATGCACCTTCGGAATTCCATGCGACGGGCAGATAAGCCGCAGAGAAAATTACAAAGCCGATGGAGAATGCCACGATTTGAGTTCGACGGCGCTGCAGCATAATATACAGCAGCGGAAGCATCGGTACGAAAGCGATCACGAAGGAAGCGATACCGGCGCGCCGCTGGTTTTCCAGGTTAGAAAACATACATGTTGGCAGTGCGAGCAGCGATGCATAGAAAAGCTTTGGATTACTTCCTATCATGGCTGTCGCGATAAATATCAGGAACACCATATTGAAGAATAGGCTGTCTTCATGCTGAAGAATGCCCTGATCAGTAACCGCGCCGCCAATACTTATAAAGATGTAGATCCCAAACAGACTTCTGATAAATGTCCCGATTAAGGTGAACCACAAAAGCAGATATATCTGTTTTTTATCTGTAATGAAGTTTGCGGTGAGCAGATATACTGCAAAAAACATGAACTGCGAACGGATCTCCCACAACGCCATGGTCACGTCACCGCCGCTTGTGATGCCATGAAAAAACCCGAAAGCTACCATGGACATATATAATGCAATATTATTAAAAAAAAGTCCGGTTTGGAAGCGCAGAGTTCGATCCGCAACACCACGCACAATCCAGGTCAGGAAAGTCGAAACAATCACGAGTTCTGCAAGACTAAATTTAACGGGATTGAGCGCCCTTGTGCCAAACATATCTCCTACATTATTGAGGTTCAGGAAGAATGGAAGGAACTTAGTGGGCAATCTTTCTGCGCCGCTGATTCTGGGATCCATCTCGAGAAGCATTACTGCCCCAATCAAGATATAGAAACCAACTCGGGGGTTATTCCACACCATCACAGGCGTAGATATA
>JANXSG010000297.1 GCA_025352825.1 Chthonomonadaceae bacterium
AGACCTGGGCTTCAGCCCAGGGTCACCCATTTCCTGATTTCCTCATGCCTCGGAGAGTAGAGATTAGCGAAAAAGGAGAAAATGAGATGTATACCAATGGAGGCTTGATCACCACGAGAGAGGCAGCAGCTATCTAGGAATTACACCTGAAGGGGTACGGAGACTATATCTGAAAGGGAGGCTGCACCGATGGATGCCCGACGGCCCGAAAGGGCATACGCCTGCCTACTACTCCTGGGAAGAAGTGATGGAGATGCGCGCAACTATCGCTCGTGTGAAGCGCCGATTCTGTATTCACTTGCTGCCTGAGCACTGGCAGTGTGATGATTGGATCACGGTACAAGAAGCAGCCGAAATTCTCGGCGTAGCGGCTGTGAGTGTATCATGCCTTGTCCGCCGTCGGTTTTGCGTGTTTCGATACAAGCGGGAATTTGGGTTAAAACGACGTTACCTGCTATCCAAACGACAGGTGGAAAAGTATCTCTGCTCCTGATCGTTTGAAAAATAGAGATCTGCATAAACGGCCTTTGGCGTATAAACCGCCCGTGCCTCTTTCTCCCGAGGAAGAAGCCGGTTTCGAACAGAAATACTGGCTGACGATACCAGAGGCAGCGCGTTGTCTTGGAGTATCTCGCACTACTATCTATCAATACTGTAGGGTCGGCCGGCTGCCGCGATGGCCAGTCGGCGTTTCGCACGGGCATCGCCAACGATGGTGGTTAGATTATAAAGATATAAAACGCCTGCGCGAAGACCCGCAATATCAGGAAAGGCGTGCACGTTGGAGAGCATCCATTAAGGAAGTGTAATTTACCTTGCCCTCACCCCCAGCCCCTCTCCCAGCAGCTCATTCCTCGCGGGAGAAAGCCAGATGCTCGCATAAGTCACCCCCTCTCCCTTGCGAGCTATCGAGCTATATGGGAGAGGGGGACGGGGGGTGAGGTTGAACAAACAGGAAAAACCCATGACATAGTCACCCCTCTCCTGTTTTTGGGAGAGGGGCCGGGGGTGAGGGCGTGAAGAGTTTTTCAACTGACTTTTGCAAGAGCCTCATGAATTCTTCATAAACTGATGTTCAATATTCTCCTCAAATGGTGAAAAGTAGGGTATAATATTTTGCCTGATGGCAAAATATTGCCATCTCGTTTTTTATTTATACTTTCAACATTGACAACTGAATCCAACGTCTGATACAATAATGCCTGAGGAAATGGTATTCACACCTCGACACGCCTGAGGAAATGGTATTCACACCTCGACGCTTATTTTGAGTTCATCTCGGGAGGATTCATGCCTGAGGAAATTGTGGAATCCGAATCAGGCTCCAATTTATCCTTCAACGGCGGTGTTAAAACCTCATCTCTCGGTGAAACTCTTCAGTTTATTAAAGGGGTTGGCCCGCATCTCGCAGCCACTTTTGCTAAGTTAGGCATTATCACCGTTGGCGATGTACTGCGGCATATACCACGCCGATGGGAAGACAGAACTTATTTCCGAATGGTGGCGGAAGTCCGTTCTGGAGAGTTGGTTACGATGCAGGGCATCGTGATGGGAGTTGGCAGTACACAGCCCCGTCCGGGTATGCGCATTACCAAGGCAGTACTCACCGATAAGGATGGTGGCAGTTTTACACTCGTGTGGTTTAACCAGCCCTACTTGGAAAAAACATTTAAAACATTTCAGATGCGCAAAAGCCAGGTGGTAGTCTACGGCCATGCGAAATTAAGTGGCTGGATATTAGAAATTCAGAATCCCGAATGGGAAGCGCCTTCTGAGGAAGAAAACGCACTTTCAGCGAATCGCATCGTCCCTATATACCCGTCTACGGAAGGGCTTTATCAGGAACGTATTCGGCGGTTAGTAGACTCTTTACTAAAAACGCACCTGAACTGTATCGACGAACTGCTTCCTCCAGAAGTAGTTGCGGGCCATTCCCTGGTAAGCGCTCAATTCGCAGTAAAAAATATTCATTTTCCTTCGAATACTTCAGAACTAACTGATGCCCGTAGACGTCTGGTTTTTGAAGAGTTCTACTGTCTGCAGGTTTTGCTTGCACTACGCCGAAGAGCCAATAGCCATCTAAGAGGTGGCATAAAATTTAAGATAGACATGGATAAAATCCGTCGCGATATAGCCGAGATGGTTCCGTTTGAGCTGACCGGAGCACAGCAGCGCTCGCTTCAGGACATCGCTTCCGACCTCACAAGCGGACATGCAATGAACCGTTTGATACAAGGGGACGTCGGCAGCGGTAAAACGATGGTAGCGCTGGGCGCGATGCTGATGGCGGTGGAGAGCGGATACCAGGCTGTACTGATGGCACCGACCGAAATTCTTGCCCAGCAGCATGCGATTGTACTGCGCAGACTGCTCGAACCGCTTGGCCATAGTGTAGAGATTGCAACAGGCAGCCTAACAGCAAAAGAGAAATCTGGCGTGCGTGAAAGGCTCATAAGCGGCCAGTCCAGGTTAGCTGTTGGCACCCACGCACTAATTGAAGAAGAGGTGCAGTTTGCCCAACTCGGCCTCGTAATTATTGATGAGCAGCACAGGTTCGGCGTACTTCAGAGGGCAGCGCTCGCGAAGAAAGGACAGCGGCCACACGTACTCGTGATGACGGCGACACCTATTCCGCGAACACTTACAATGACTCTCTATGGTGATCTGGATGTCTCGGTATTAAACGAGATGCCGCCGGGGCGCAAACCGATCACGACGCACTGGAAACCGCAATCGAAAAGGAGCCAGGTATACGCCTCTGCTCAAAGGCTTTTGATAGAAGGCAGGCAGGTATATGTGGTATGCCCTCTGGTCGAGGAGAGTGAAAAACTGCAAGTGAAAAGTGCGGTGCAGCTCCGAGAACATATTGCGAATGAAGTGTTTCCGCAATATCGGGTGGGACTATTGCACGGCCAAATGAAATCTGACGAAAAAGATGATGTGATGGCGCAGTTCAAAGCGCATGAGATCGATGTGCTGGTAGCTACCACTGTCATTGAAGTAGGAATAGATGTACCGAACGCATCTGCCATCATCATTGAGGATGCCGATAGATTCGGCCTGGCACAGCTTCATCAGCTGCGAGGGCGTGTTGGCCGCGGTCAGTACAGCTCTTACTGTGTGCTCATAGCGGAGCCTAAGACACAAGTTGGAAGATCGCGTATGGAAGTGATGACTGCCACCCAGGACGGCTTCATTATTGCAGAGGAAGACCTCAAAATTAGAGGGCCCGGAGAGTTTTTCGGAACAAAACAGAGCGGAATTCCTGAGCTTATATACGGCGACATTTTGAGAGATCAGGCTATTTTAGAAGAGACCAGAGAAGCCGCGTTCGACATCGTTGCGCGCGATCCGGATCTTTCAGAGTCGGAACATTTAGCGCTCCGTAAAGCGCTTCGAAGAACTGAGCTAGGTTTCGAGCTTATAGGTGTAGGTTAGAAAAAAAGGCTCTTACACGGAGCTGAGGATTCGGCATCAAAAAGAGTGCCGATAGGTGGGGTGATATGACGCGTGCACTGGTGCCGGGAAGTTTTGACCCGGTTACAACAGGACATCTCGATATTATCGGGCGCGCAGCGAGCATGTTTGATTCCGTGGTGGTAGCGGTAGCGCGAAACTCCAGTAAAGCGCCTCTTTTTTCACTAGAAGAGCGCGTGGAGATGCTTCAGGCAGTGTGCAATCCTTGGCCCAAAGTCACGATTTCATCGTTTCATGGGCTTCTTGTAGAGTATGCAGTGGAGCAGCAAGCATCCGTTATCGTTCGTGGATTAAGAGCAGTTTCGGATTTTGAGTACGAACTTCAGATGGCGCTGATGAACAGACGATTAAATAGCGCTGTCGAAACAGTATTCCTGATGACTGGGGCAGAATATTCCTACCTCAGTTCCAGCATAGTCAAAGAGATCGCCCGCCTGGGCGGGTCGGTGGAAGGATTGGTGCCGAACATTGTTGGACAACGCCTACGAGAAAAAGTCTCAAAACCCTAATTCGGATTCTTTGCAGGATGCATCTTCCGAAGCTGAACACAGCCATGCAGTAGTTCGCGGAGGCAGTGAACCTCCGCGCTTTGTCGCTCCCACACATGGCGGAGTCGACATTTTGAAGCTGCTGACCGAGCTGGAAGATCAGATAGAAAACACTCGCAGAGGGCCTTTTGGAACTCTTATTCGATTCGATGAAGATCGTTTTCATATGGCTATCATGAAGATACGTGCCAATCTGCCCGAAGAGATGAAACGTGCTTCGAAACTTGCTCGTGATAATGAACGTATAGTGGAAGAATCCAAAGATACAGCTGATAAGGTAATGTTTGATGCAAAAAAACAGGCAGCAGTTGAATTGGAGAAATCTAAAGCAGACGCCCTGCGTCTGAAGCAGGACGCGCAGGAGCAGATAGACAATATGCTGCGGCGAGCCGATGAGCGTGCTCAGCAGATTGTGGAAGAAGCAGAAATTGCGTCAGCCAGAGGAATGGAAATCGCTAGAGACAGAGCAGAGCAGTTGGTTTCGGAGAATGCTATTGTGCAGCAGGCTCAGATGGCTGCACAAGAGATGAAATTCCAGACCGAAGAACAGGCTGCCGAACTCAAACGTGGATCGGAAGATTACGCTGCAGAAGTACTGGCGAATTTGGAATCGGTACTGCACAAAGCAGTACTTCAAGTGCAGTACGGAAGAGACTTGCTGCATCAGTAGTTGATGATATTGATTTGCAACAGTAGGTTTAAGTTCTGCTTTCAGAAAGGAGTGGCTAAACATGTTATTAGATATTACCGAACTACTCCGCGAACCAGGAAAGCAGATGCCTTACGACATTCTAGAACCGCCGCTTGTGGATGAGCATGTGGAGTGTACTACTCCCATCGCTGGCAAAATAACATTCACGAACACAGGCGGTACGCTCATTATTCGCGGTGGAGCAGACACAAGAGTGGCGCTGCCCTGCAGCCGTTGCAACAACTATTTTGAGAAGGCAGCAGCTCTTAAAATTGAAGAACAGTTCGAATTAAATCATGTATCTGTTGGGCCGCGTACATTGCAGACGCTCGCAGTGGTCGAGGAAGACGACAGCCCCATAGCTGGTAAACTATTCAATGGTCAGATATTTGATCTGACCGAGATGCTGCGCCAGTACATCTTACTGGATGAACCGACAAAGCCTCTGCCGCACTCGAACGCAGATGGCCGATGTTCTCACTGCATGCTCTTGCCAGAAGAGGTAAGTCCGCTTCTGAATAGAGCAGAAGTACAATCTGAAGATAAACCGATTAACCCGGCATTCGCAGTACTTGGCCAGCTGCTGGATAAAAAATAAGATAGTCCTAAGCCACCAAATGGAAATGAGCGATAGTATACTCATTTTATTTTGAAAACACGTGTATGTTTCAAAGAAAGGTTTTGTTATGCCGTTACCTAAACGCCGTCATTCTAATCAGCGCACACGAAAGCGCCGAACTCATTACAAATTGACTCATCATCCTGCGATGGTTCCTAGTTTCGAACAACCTGGGGAATACACGCTGTTGCACCATGTAGATCCTAGCACTGGCAAGTATAAGGGCCGACAGGTGTTCGAAAGTGGAGAAGCAGCGGAGCAGGGCCAGGCTTGAGTTCGGCTTCACTAGCGAAAGTGGCTGGGTCGGTTAAAATTGCCGTAGATGCGATGGGCGGAGATAAGGGGCCGCAGGAAGTGGCCAACGGTGTAATCGCGGCGGCTCAGCAAGATTCACATCACTATTTCCTGGTTGGCGATCCTAATCTGCTCAAGCCAGTTTTGAGTGCTGCGAGACCCCTCCCAAAAAATGTAGAAATAGTTGCTGCCTCAGAAGTGATTGAGATGAACGAACAGCCTACCACAGCTTTCAAACGCAAGCCAAATGCTTCCATTGTGGTTGCTGCTCGGCTTGTAAAAGAAAAACAGGCGGATGGGCTGGTTTCTATTGGTAACACGGGGGCAGCCATGGCTGTCTCTATGCTAACTCTCGGGAGAATAAAGGGTATTGATCGCCCTGCGATTGCTGCCCCTATTCCTTCTTCTAAAGGTACGGTTGTTCTGCTGGATGCGGGAGCGACAGTGGATTGTGATCCTAACAATCTATACGAATTTGCTGTCATGGGAACAGTCTATTCGGAAAAGATTTTCGGAGTTAAACGCCCGCGTATTGGGCTTCTTGCCAATGGGGAGGAGTCTAGCAAAGGCAATGATCTGGTTAAGCGTACTCATATTCTATTCCAGCAGGCAGCAATCGACAATCCACATTTCGAATTTATAGGCAATGTGGAAGGCCGTGATGTATTTCGTGGAGAGGCAGATGTTGTAGTCTGTGATGGGTTTATTGGCAATGTTTTCCTGAAGACAGGCGAGGGCACCGCAGAAATGCTTCTGCAGATGCTTAAAACCGAGCTGATGAGCAGCGCATGGCTTAAAGCGTTATCGGCGACTTTGAGACCAGCAATGCGCAGGGTGCGCAAGCAGATAGACTATGCTGAACAGGGCGGCGCTCCACTGCTAGGTGTCAACGGAGTCTGCGTGATTGGCCACGGCCGATCTGGAGCATATGCAATTATCAATGCGTGCAGAGTTGCTGAACAGGCTATTCAACAAAATATGCTGGACACCATACGACAGCGAATTTGCCTTGCGCCTTCGCCTCCGCCTCAATTATAGCGCTACCTGAAAGCAGGACATATGAGTATTGTCTCTTCAGTTAATCACATACTCCCTATTGCGGCGAGTATGGAACCACCACGACTTCAAGGCGCAGCAATCTCCGGTTTGGGATTCTATGTACCAGATAGGATATTAACAAATTCTGAGCTGGCAGAGCGCGTGGATACCAGTGACGAATGGATACAATCGCGCACCGGAATTCGAGAGCGGCATATTGCTGCTCCCCATGAAGCCACTTCTGATCTTGCGCTGATTGCTGCACATCGTGCCTTGAAGAATGCTGGTGTCGATGCAGCCGACCTGGATCTTATCCTTTGTGCAACTTCTACTGGAGACTATGTTTGGCCGGCGACTGCTTGTATTATTCAGGATAAGCTCGGTGCAAAGCATGCAGCAGCTTTCGATCTCAGTGCAGCCTGTTCAGGATTTTGTTATGGACTTGCAACGGCAGCAGGTTTTATTCAGACCGGAGCAATGAAAAAAATCCTGGTTATAGGAGCCGATGCTCTTTCGAAGCATCTCAACTGGGATGATAGATCTACTTGTATCCTTTTTGGCGACGGAGCAGGTGCAGCTGTGCTTACTCCCTGCTCCGCCGGCTGCGGAATCCTATCCTCCACGCTTGGTTCCGATGGATCTGGTCTTGAATCTGTCTGGCTGGCTGCGGGTGGTACACGCACACCAATCACAACAGAAGTGTTGGACAAAAAGCTGAATTGTCTTGCTATGCGCGGCAAAGAAGTATACCGATTTGCTCTTGAAATGGTGCCTGCTGCCATTTATGAAGCGCTAAAACGAGTATGTCGTAGCCCGGAAGATATCTCTCTTCTAGTTCTTCATCAGGCAAATTCCCGGATCATCGAAGCGGTATCCGAGCGTCTCGGGATGAATCCAGACAGAGTTTTTATGAATTTAGATCGATATGGCAATACATCCGCTGCTTCTATACCTATCGCTCTTACGGAAGCGGATGAACAGGGTCGCATGAAAAAAGACGATATCATCGTCACGGTCGGATTTGGCGCTGGGTTAACCTGGGCAGTGAATGTAATTAGGTGGAATTGAGAACAATTTAAGCAGTGATGAAAGTACGATAGGTATTTTATGAGCAGGACAGCATACCTTTTTCCAGGTCAGGGATCGCAGAAGATAGGAATGGGTAGATCTTTTCATGATCATTTCGATTCTGCGAAAGCCATTTTTCAGACTGCTAATGATATTCTCGGATTTGATCTGAAGTCACTCTGCTTTGAATGTCCCGAAAATAGTCTCAAACAGACTGAAAATGCACAATTGGCGCTGTATGTCACTTCCGTGGTAGGATGGAAGTGCCTGCAGGAGCAATGCGGCGCTCCTCCAAATGTGTGTGCGGGGCATAGTGTAGGTGAGTATGCCGCACTCACGGCGGCAGGAATGCTGCCGTTTGAAGCTGGTCTAAAACTTGTTCGGAAACGAGGTGAACTCATGCGGGATTCTGCAGCGAAAACACCTGGCACAATGGCCGCTCTCCTTGGAATTGAATCGGAAAGTGCGCGTCAGGCATGCGATGAGGCACGAGCGGAGGGAAACGGAGTAGTATGTGTGGCAAACTACAACGGAGGCGGTCAGGTGGTTATCTCCGGGGTGATAGCTGCAGTCGAACGGGCATGTGAAATAGCAAAAAGTAAAGGTGCAAAACGAACGATACCTCTTGCAGTTTCCGGTGCATTCCACTCCCCTTTAATGGTGACCGCGGGTGATGCATTATGGTCTTCGATATCTGAAACAGGATTTGTGAAATCAGATATAGCGGTTATACTTAATGTCACTGCAGACTATGTGCATAAGCTCGACGATCTTAAAAGCGGACTCACCATGCAGGTAAGCCGGAGTGTTCTCTGGGAGCAGTCGATGCACAGGCTGCTCGCGGATGGAATCGAAAATTTTGTGGAGATTGGAAGTGGAGATGTGCTCACGGGACTGATGAAACGCATTAAAAAGGGAGTGATCGCAGTAAGTATCTCTGACCTAGAAAGCATGAATAGCTATTTGGCGCCAAAGCAGGAAACAAATAATGCTATGTAAAGATAAAATTGCTATCGTTACGGGTGCCGGGCGAGGTATCGGTCGTGCAATAGCACTGCTTTTAGCAGAAGAGGGTGCAAAAGTTGTGGTAAACTACAGCCGCAGCGCTGAAGCGGCTGAACAGACCGCATCACAAATCAACGATGCGGGTGGAGAAGCCGTTGCAATTCAAGCCGATGTGGCCATTGCCGCTGAAATCGAAAACCTCTTCACTAAAACGATTGAACGGTTTGGGAGGGTAGATATCCTGGTGAATAACGCAGGAATCACTCGTGATAAGCTAATACTGCGTATGGCGGAAGAGGATTGGGACAGTGTCATAAATACCAATCTGAAAGGCGCGTTTCTCACCTGTCGTACGGCTGCAAAACTTATGGTGAAACAGAAGATCGGAATCATCGTAAATGTTGGTTCGGTAATGGGAAGAGTTGGCGGAGCGGGCCAGGTGAACTACAGCGCCTCAAAAGCCGGCATGATTGGTCTGACCAAATCTCTTGCTAAGGAGCTGGGAGGCCGCAATATACGAGTGAATGCCGTGGCGCCCGGATTTATTGAAACTGATATGACTGAAACATTAAAAGAGGATTATCGGGAATCAATACGGAAACAGATACCCATGGCGAGATTTGGAACTTCAGAAGATATCGCTTCGGTAGTGGCGTTTCTCTGTTCATCTGGTGCCGCGTATATTCAGGGAGAGGTTATCTCTATTGACGGCGGTCTGTTCATGTAGGTGATTCATATTTTTTTGGGGTTTCGCAATTTATAAAATTAACTTCAAATTTTAAGGAGATTTCAAGAATGAATACTTTCGAGCGTGTGAAGAAAGTCCTGGTCGAGCAGCTGGACGTCAGTGAAGATGAAGTGACACTAGCTGCTTCGATTATAGACGATCTGGGCGCTGATTCGCTGGATGTGGTTGAAATCATAATGGGTCTAGAGGAAGAGTTTGATGTTGAAATCCCAGACGAAGAGGCAGAAAAGCTAACGACCGTACAGAAGATTGTCGATTACATCGACGTACAGGATAAAGGCTGATTTGGATTCCAAAATGGGAGTTGGGTATGCTGAATTCCACGATACCCTACTCACTATTCTCTGGGCGCTTTAGATGCTCAGGAGGTAGAAAACAATGAGTACACAGACTACCACTACAGCGGTCTCACAGCGAGTCGTAATAACAGGAATTGGAGCAGTCACCTCCCTCGGTAAGAGCGTCGAGTTACTCTGGAAAGCATGTCTTTCAGGATGTTCTGGAGTGTCTGAGATTTCCAGTTTCGATACCTCGAGCTACACAACTCGGATCGCTTCTGAGATCAAAGAGTGGGACGCTTCCCCATATATGGATCGCAAAGAGATTCGGCGCATGGATCGGTTTGTACAGTTCGCGGTCGCCGCTGCGAAAATGGCTGTGGCCGATTCAAACTTGGAGATCACAGACAAAATTCGAGATAAAGTAGGTGTATGTATTGGGTCTGGTATTGGCGGCTTATCCTCTATCGAAGAGCAGCATAAGGTACTTATCGAACGGGGGCCGGGCAGGATTAGCCCCTTTCTTATTCCGGGAATAATTTGCGATATGGGAGCAGGCCTCGTATCGATTATGCTGGGCGCGCGCGGGCCAAACTCGTGCGTTACGACTGCGTGTGCCACCGGAACGAATTGTGTGGGAGACGCTTACAATATCATTCGCCGAGGCGATGCTGATGCAATGCTAGCCGGAGGTTCAGAAGCTTGCATCACACCATTGGGTATGGCAGGATTCTGCGCTGCCCGATCGCTTTCTACCCACAATGATGATCCGGAAAGAGCGAGCCGTCCATTTGACAACAGCCGCGATGGATTTGTAATGGGAGAGGGCAGTGGTGTGCTCCTGTTGGAATCGCTTGAGATGGCAGAGAGGCGCGGAGCTAAAATATACGCCGAAATTGTAGGCTATGGGATGTCTGGCGATGCCCATCACATCACCGCTCCTTCTCCGGAAGGTGAGGGAGCCGCACGCGCTATGAAGGCTGCAATGCAATCTGCCGGGCTGAAACCGGAACAGATAGACTATATCAATGCGCACGGCACTTCCACTGAACTTAACGATAAAAATGAGACAGCCGCAATAAAATCTGCACTTGGAAAGCACGCCTACAAGATCCCTGTGAGTTCCACCAAATCGATGACTGGGCACCTCATAGGCGCTGCAGGCGCTGTGGAAGCAGCCATCTGTGCCCTCACCATTCGGGATGGTATTATCGCCCCCACTATCAACTACGACACACCCGATCCGAATTGTGATCTCGACTATGTTCCGAATATTGCCCGTAAAATGAATGTGAATGTAGCCATGTCGAACTCATTTGGATTTGGCGGCCACAACGCGTCTATTATTCTCCGAAAACTTGATTAGCTTAAAACTTTAAGTTGGTTTGACAAGTGAAGGGACACATGATGACCTCGACTCGAATCAGAATCAAAGCATTCACTTTAGTAGAACTTCTCGTGGTGATAGCCATAATTGGAGTGCTGGCTGCTATTTTATTTCCTGTATTCGCTCAGGCTCGTGATAGGGCGAGATCGATCTCGTGTCTCTCGAATGAAAAGCAGATTGGGACATCATTACTGATATATGTGCAGGACTATGATGAGCGCCTTTTCTTCTATCCGAGTACCGCATCTCCATCCAGATCACGCACAGGAGCGGTGCTTCCTGATACAGCAAGTATAAACCCTGTACGCTGGTGGAATGCACTGATGCCATATATGAAAAGTACACAAATTTTGGTATGTTCCAGCGATGAACTTCCTGCTCCCAGTAAGGATTCCCTCGGGAATAGTACGATCAAACGCTCCTATATTGCTGTACGAGCTGCGGAAGGATTATCTCTTTCACAGGTCGATATGCCGTCTGAAACTATTGTAATCACCGAGAAATGGGGTAAAGACCTGAATGGAAATGCAATCTCCGACAGCTGGATAGAGCCCTTTAATGGCGATTTCAATTTCGATCCCTTCTCTGGCCGTATGGCCCTAGCCGCAAACCGGCACTCCCAGGGACTCAACGGTACATTCTACGACGGCCATGCCAAATGGTACACTCCCCTAGCTGTTAACTCCAGTAAAAATCTCACTGGCTGCAGCCTTGTGCACATGTATCCTCTTGTTACCGACAGCATGTGTGATTCCAGTAACGCCGGCTGCCTGAACACAGGTCCCGATAATATTTGTAACAGTTTTATATACTAACCTTTCGTACACACTTTTGTTTTAGTGGTGGATCTGTATGATCTCTCTACCCCGCTTCCTCGTATATGTTTCGTGGCATAATAGAGAAAGTACGCTCTCCGTATACGGGAGCGATATGTGCCTGGTTCGTGCGATACTCCTCATCAATCACGAAGGTGAATGCATCTGTCAGACGGCAAAACCGCTTCAGCTCTGCTACCTCTTCCGGGGTCTCTGGGACAATTCTTAGCACCAGGGCAATCCGGCGCCCTTCGTCATCTCGGATACTCGTTTCGCCTGGCCGCATTCCTTCTATCTCTGCTTTCAATATACACTCCTTCTTACTATTTCGCAATCATACCCCTACCCATCGATTATACACACAGGAAGTAGATCCGTCAATATCTCTACAAAGCAAAAAATGGCGTTTCTTCTCTACACTGAGAAGAAACGCCTAAAGAAAAGGGTGATTTTTTCGTGCACTGACAACTGAATTCTCGGCAAATTGCTAAGAATTAGTTGCAGTTCGGGTGAGCGCCATCCGCGTCTGTAGTCCAGAGGCAGATATTGCTAATGACTGTATCGTAGTTGATAGCTTTTACATGACCGTCGGTAAACTGAACATTGATCTGTTTATTGTGTCGTTCCGGACCTTTCAGCAGTGCCTGTGCAGGCGTGATTACAGCACCGCCCCAGCTCCAGTCCGAGTTACCGATATTCATCCAGTATTGTGGGTACTGCTTGTTAGTCTTATCCTGATTGAGGGCGTATGTACACTCGATGGATCCTGTTCCGTCTGATGTTTTGCTCAGATCAAGTTTGCCGGACTGGTTACAAACATCAGGTAGTGCGCCATAATAGGTAGCATCTACAACGAGGATAGTGCCGGAAGGACGAGGAACGCCTCCAAGGGAGGGAGGATTTACTCCAGTTGTACCGCCGAAATCACCTGCTGGGCTGAGCCATGCATCGTTGTGGCCATACGAGTTCTGTCCGCCATAGCCAACGCCTGCGCAGCCAGGTGCAGCGCACGCCTTGCCATCGGTATTCCATTTTACCCATGGACTCGGACTGCTCGGGCATCGGAACAGATCGTAGTTCTTCACGTAAGGCTGAAGGAGGCTAATCCAGAAGGTACGGTCTCTGGCGGTGCTTGTAATAAAGGCGTCTCCACCTTCATTGATTAACGGATTGCTGTTTGCACCAGATTTTGTTCGATGTGGATAGTAGGTCTCATCGTAATCCTGGACATACATTCCCGTGGCTAGTCCGATCTGTCGGAGATTAGAAAGACATGCTGTCTGACGGGCTTTAGCACGTGCTTGTGCGAATACTGGGAAAAGAATTGCAGCGAGAATCGCGATGATAGCGATTACTACGAGGAGCTCAATAAGGGTAAACCCTTTGATCGAGCGATTGGAACGTTTGTTCATAATAACTCCTTGGTATGATACACAATAGGTGCTACAGTAGAGTAATTTTACAAGCTTCTTTCTGATTTGGTGACATAATCTGAAATAGCTCGTAAGCTTTAGCTATCTGCGTTACCATCATAGGGTATCATGCCTAGATTAAGGGAGTATTAAGAAGACGTTAAGGGTTCATTAAATTTTCACAAAAAAATCAAACTTAGCCATTGGATGCGATACGATAATCTACGCCATATTCTGCCATGCCGCCATCTGCAAGCGGGCCAGTAAGAAATGGGTTTCTCATAGAAGGTTTGGGGTCTGATGTGAGGGTTTCTGGAATAAAATCTGCATTAAAGAAATGAAATGCCACTCCAGCACGCTCGTGGTCGGTATTGTTTGCACGTGTGCAGTGTGGAGTTCCATAAGAGAAAAATACCACGCCTCCAGCAGGGAGCTGAATAGGGATAGCCAACTCTTTCGGCGGGAAGCATCGTATATGATGGTCGCTGTATGGGTCGCGAGAATGATCAAGCTGCTTGTGCTGCAGCCCTGGAATGATCTCAATAGTGCCATTGGCGCTAGTAGCATCGTGCGCTGCAATCCACATAGCTGTCCCTTTCAGTGGATTAGAGATTTTGAAATAGGCATTGTCTTGATGCCAGTTGGTACCTGCACCATGGTTGCCGGGCTTGAGAAAAACTTGATCGAGGTGGAGCATGACGGGGTCACCGATGAGACTGCTAACCGAAGAGACAATCCTGGGATGAAATGGAAGCGCTCTAAAGAACGGACTTTGTGGCGACATGGGGCACATCTGGAGATTTTGCTGTACGGAAGAGTGAGTTGTGCCATCACCATCCGTGGTGACGTTGCGGAGTAATCCTTCAGATTTGAGGCGCTCTACTTCAGAACGTATTGCGCATGTCTCTTGCGGAGTGAAGAAATGTGGTATTGCCAGGTAGCCTTCGGACTGGAACTGGTGTATCTGATTAGATGTAATCTCCATAATGATTTATCGCTCTCTAATGTGTATTTCATCTGCTCAAATATCTTTGAGGACTTAGTTCAGCAGTTCTTTCCATGATTCGACTTCAAATAGTCGTATTCCAAGTTGTTCGAGAGTTTGTTGCGAAGTAATTTTATCGAGTGCAGCAAGTACTTCTATGTCTGCATTGCCGAATCGTTTCTCGCCCATGAGTATCAGCATATGCCTTGCTTCCAGTAATCGGCCCTGTTCTAATCCCTGTTCTAATCCCTGTTCTATCCCCTTCTCTATGCCCTGCCTTCTACCTTCAATTCTACCTTCTTCTAAAGTATACTGATAAGTACTTGACTCTTTCATTGCCTTTACTCCTTTCAAAAGTTGACGTGAAAACTCGGGGTCATATTCCAAGCCCAATAGCAGCCATGTCGTTGTCCAAAGTAGCCCGCGCTCTACTGCTTGAGCTTCTGCGTCGATGCGATCCTCCATTCGCTGCATAGCATCCGGCAGATCGCTTGGTGAAATGTACGTAAGCGGAACGAGAGGCAGCAGTGCAAGAGGCATTTTTAGCAAATCTTCGGGCGATTTCTCCCATATTTTTACTACACCATAGTTAAATGATAGCGAACCATGTTTCACGCTGCCTGTTATTGCAGGTCCATCTGCTTCTTTCCTTAAGAGCAGCACGACACTTTCTACAGGCTGACGAAATTTATAGTGGGCTACAACGTTATAAAAAAGTGTCCGAATACCCAGATCAATTTTGTAACTCGCTTACATTTCGAAGTGTGCCAGGTAGTCGGGATTGTGAACTCGCAGAATGCGATCTGCTTCCGCCACTACACTGGTCAGGTCTGTATCGACGAGTTCTACGGTTTCTCCCGGTAATCCTAGAAAGCGAAGCCACGCTAATGGATCTTTTTGAACAAGCTGTTTGGTTGCAGCATCAAATGGTTTGGACAAAGCGCCACCCTTTTAACTGATTATACCACGATGTGGCTATCCGCGCTGTAAAATTGGTATCGAGCCAGATTATGAAATAACAGAATTTTCTAGTACAATCATATAAGATATGTTCTGCTTCTTTCTCGCCCAAACTCAGAATGCGGAGGTGCGCCATGTTAGTAAAGAATTCTGTCACTCTTATCCTGCAAACGGCTGACCGCACACGTAAGGCGAGGGTGACACTGCCTAGAAAAATGCAGATATCCGACATCGTTAAAACCAGCCGGAAACGATGGTCTCTCGGGTTCGGCGTGAACTATCAGATTGCGAATATCAGCACTGGCCGCCAGCTTCATCCGGAAGAGATGCTATCCATTGAAAATGTACAGGATGGTGACACGCTCGTTCTTCAGCCCATGCCCACGCACGGTACCAATGAACCAAGCTCATAGCTACGGGATCGTTTAAATAATGAAAAGGAGACCGGAAGAGGAGATAGTTAGATTGATTGAGGTATTTCTTTTTAAGAAAATGCGTTGTGGCACATTTTCGAAGAAACTTACTTCTGCCTGGATGACTTATCGCGATTCCTCTGATGATGAGCAGAAGCAATGGATTGCCTTAGATAAAGAAAATATACGTTTCCAATGGGATGATGATAAAATATCAGATTCAGAATTCATTGAAAAATGGAGAGAAATAGGAGGAGGTAGCGCTGAACCACTTATTCTAAATAGATTAGTTGATATTACTCATTCAAGTTGTCATTTTTATGAGCCAGAACCTGAATATGAGTATGATCTTGACGAAAACCAGTTTAGAACAGAAGTGCTTCAAAATTATGAAAAGTATCAAAAAGCTCTCAAAGTTCTAAATAGCAGACTCAGTATGTAATTGTTTACACAGATTTAGATTTATTTAACAAAAGAACTGACTGCAATATGTGCGGTCAGTTCTTTTCTGCATTTTTGAAAACCTTCTAGCTACATCAATTACCGCCGGACGAGTATAAGAATTCATGGTTATGGCACTCATATCAAATAAATCTTCAACTATGCTGCCCCCCCGTTTGTGCATAGCCCTCCGAGGTACGAGGAAACAGGGAAGAAGTGCCTGGTATGTGGGCAGCAATGGCTATTTATCGAACGCCCAGCACCAACTCAGTAGTGAGCTGATCCAGTTTTTCGTAGCCGTACCCTTTCTTGCCGTAGGCGATTCTGTCTACATTCATAGCTGTGATTTTAGAGGCATTCTCTTTGGAATAAGATGAGAAAAGGGATGAAATATTGCCAGTGTCGGCGCTCAGATTTTTGACAATACCTTGAATCTCGGCATCCTCATTCCACTGCTTCCCCTTCTCTTTGAGAATGAGATAAGTTTTCATACAGCCGCGCGCAAAATCCCACACTCCCTCTTCATCTTCGGTTCGATATGCGTGCGCATCGAAATGACGCATTCCCGAGTATCCACTATCCTCAAGCATTTTTACCAGGAAAAAGTTAGCTTTGAGATCCTCTGCTCCGAAGCGGTAGTCCTGATCATATCGTCCTGGTTTTTGGCCATTCAAATCGATATGGAATAGTTTGCCCGCATCGATTGCCTGGGCCACCGCGTGCACAAAATTCAGGCCAGCCATGGTATCGTGAGCAAATTCAGGATTCACACCAAATTTCTCTGGCTTATCCAGCGTTGCGATAAATCCAAGCGCCGAACCAACGGTGGGAAGATAGATATCTCCACGCGGTTCATTCGGTTTGGGTTCCAGTGCAAACTTCATGTTGTAGCCCTGATCGAGATCGTATTCTGCCAGAAAATTCAGGCACTCCCGAAACCGTTTCATCGAATCGCGAGCATCTTTACTGGCATCGGTCTCCGTGCCCTCTCGGCCGCCCCAGAATACATACACCCCTGCCCCTAGTTCTGCTCCTAGATCCATCGCACTCATCGTCTTTTGAAGTGCGTAGGCTCGCACTACAGGATCGTTCGAGGTGAAAGCGCCATCCTTGAAGATGGGATCGGAAAATAGATTGGTGGTTGCCATCGGGACGACCATACCACTCTCGTTCAGAGCCTGTTTGAACTCCTTCACAATACTATCACGCTGTGCGGGAGTGGCATCTATTGGAACTAGATCGTTGTCGTGGAGGTTGACTCCATACGCACCCAGTTCGCTGAGCTTGCGCACGCTTTTGGTGGGAGGCATGGGAGGACGTACTTCCGAACCGAAAGGATCTCTTCCCGGATTCCCAACTGTCCATAGACCAAATGTAAATTTATCGCTTTTTTGTGGAGTGTAGTTACTCATAGAATCCTCTTCCTCAGTGAATTATTCTGCCATTTTCAAAGTTGAAAATATGATGTGATATTATCCGAGCGGTGGAATATATCCTGCACAGTTAGTATGATGTCGTGAGGAGTTTACTCGCTTTGTAGATGTAGAAACCATGTATCAATCCAGTGGTAGTAACTGTAAAAGTAATCCAGCATCCAATTATTTCAGGGAGTTGAAAACTTCCGGCATCAAAAAACAGGCGTCTTTCAGACGCGATGCTGTCCGGAGGACGGCTGTCTGCTAGCCACCCAGACGTGTACTTTTGTGCCCTGTCCTAAGCTGGCGGTAGCCAGAACCAAAAGTAAACTCTTAACCTCACCCCCTGCCCCCTCTCCCAGACGCTCGTACCTCGCGGGGAGAGGGGGTGACAAAAACCATGCATTGGCCCGTCTCCCAACGAGCTTGCGAGTTACCGGGAGAGGGGTTGGGGTGAGGTGTTTTTAAGCGATTATATGTGCATTTCGTAATACTTTCACATCCCCTTCAACCCCAGCGCAAACATAACTTGCGTTCATTTTGTACGCAAGTTAACTTCTAATGTCCTATGTCTTTTCCGAGAATACGCTCGGCAAAGATGGCTTCGCCGTATATTAACACAAGAAGGCATCATGAAACTTTTACTGAACTGTATATTTCACTTGAATTCGAGACAACTGGGAGACCATAATCTGCGGAAATCTGAGCAATCTGCGGATAAAATGCATTGGATTCCTTGACCGAAATAATGTAAGTTACGAATAATATTTTTTTTATCCACAGATTGCTCAGATTTCCGCAGATTAACATTTTCCGTTGCATCGATACTTAGCGCAGTATTTATGGCTTTATTGGACTCGCAATGTTCCCAAACATCGTGAATCTTTTAACGATGTTGGCGCCGCTAGTGCCTAAAGGGAAAAGGGTTTTTATTACTATCACAACACTCTATAAGGCAGGTATTGTGTTCTCGGAAGGTTAAATACTTCTCTGTTAGCAATTAATATATATCATTGTTGGGAGGAATGGTCATTTGGAACTCTCAGAAGAAGAGCTGAATACAGGAACACTTTCTGAAGTCAGCCTCCAACTAGCGAGCAGCCTGATAAAAACCAACGGATATGTAATTTTCCCCAAGGTGCTCAGTTCAGAAATAGTCGAAGTTCTGCACAGAGAGTTTATGCGGATGCTGGAACTACATATTGCAGCCACCGATCCAAATCGTGGTACAAATCGATATCAGATGCATCTTCCTTTCGAAGAACCATTTATCTCGCCCGAAATTATCACGAATCCAATGATTTTGCCCTTGGTGGAAAAGCTCCTTGGTGCGAATGTAGCCTGTAACTATTTTGCGTCGGACACACCGCTTCCTGGGGCCGATTATCAGGCTGTCCACTCAGATACGGCTGATCTCTTTCCGGAAGCCGCCATTGGTCTTCCTCCAGCCTGCCTCGTGCTGAACATACCCCTGGTAGATTTCACGCTGGAGAATGGTCCATTGGAGATCTGGCCGGGAGGCTCGCATCTTCTATCTGGCAGTCTGGATATCCAGGGTCTTGCTCCCAGGCTCCATTCGGAAAAAGTACTGATGCAAGCTGGCTCACTTTTGCTGCGAGATATGCGGATGTGGCACAGAGGGACTCCGAATAAGTCAGATCACCCACGCCCGAATATGGCGCTAATCTACTCCCGCCCCTGGCTGAAAAGCTTCTATCCACCGATCTCGATTGCTCGCTCCATCTACGACTCGCTCTCTGAACAGGCTAAGAATCTCTTTCGCCTTGAAAATATCGTGTAATTGTATCAATATATCACTAAGAAGGAACCGAATATGTCATCTAAAGAACCAGTACGAATCGGAATTATCGGCTGCGGGCAGATTGCACAGCAGCACCTGGAAAACTATGCTGCCATCCCATCGGCAAAGGTAGTCGCCTGTGCCGATATCAAACCCTTCGCGGCCGATTCAAGCGCAGCCAAATTCTCGATTCCAAACGTCTACTATACGGCCCAGGAAATGCTCAAACGAGACGACTTGGATGCGATCGACGTCTGCGTTCACAACAATCTCCACATGCCAGCCACCGTCGCAGCACTGGATTCTGGGAGACATGTGTACTGTGAGAAACCGATGGCCGGAGCCTTCCGCGATGCGGAGACGATGCTGGAAACTGCCAGGCAGCTTGGTAAAATGCTGCATATTCAGCTTGCAGGGCTCTACACGAATGAGACCCGCGCGGCGAAAGAACTTATTTCTGCCGGAGAACTCGGACACATCTACCACGCCCGTTCGACCGGCTTTCGTCGCCGGGGCCGTCCCTACGTCGACGGCTACGGGAATCCACCGTTCGTTCAGAAGCAGAATTCCGGCGGGGGCGCTCTCTACGATATGGGCGTTTACCATATCTCTGAAATGCTCTATCTATTAGGCAATCCTACTGTGGAGCGAGTAACAGGGCGTACATATCAAGAAATTGAGATCGACGCCAAGCGAAAAGAAGAATCGGGGTTTAACGTGGAAGAGCTGGGCGTAGGTTTCGTACGGCTTGGTGGAGGGATTACACTCGATATTATCGAAGCGTGGGCTATTCTTCTGGATGGATTTGAAGGGTCGAGTATCGTGGGTTCGAAGGGAGGTATTCGTATGGAACCATTCAGCTTTCATCGCAGCGCCGGCGATCTGGACATAGACTCCACCACGGACTTGAAGGCGGCACGCTACCGATGGAAGAAACTCCGTGGCCAGGAAGAACTCTACAGCAGTTCACAGCAGCACTGGGTATCGGTTCTGCAGGGGAATGTCGATCTGCTTCCTACTGCAGAAGTCGCTTTGAATACGATGCTTATTTCCGAAGGTATCTATCTCTCGGAGAAAAGAGGCGAAGAGGTGAGTGCCGAAGAAGTTCGCGAACTATCGGTCTCTACGGCAATTACATTATAGCGCAATAACGGTGTTAGCATGGTAAATGTTGTACTATGTTGGGCGTTTCAACCTCACCCCCTGTCCCCCTCTCCCATATTGCTCGATAGCTCGCAAGGTAGAGGGGGAACTAAGGCATGCGATTCTCAATATCCTGTTATGTTATTGCCCGCACCAAACTATTTTCCACGCTGTGAAAATTGAAAATCAGATATCTATCGCTCCCCCTCTCCCGAAGCTTCGGGAGAGGGGGCCGGGGGTGAGGGATTGAGCATGCGATAAGCGATGTCTCAATCATCGAAAATTACTTTTGGCTCCAGCTAGACCAGGTTAGACACTGATGAAACCGATATCAGCGTGGATGAATTTGTAATATTCAGCTTGAGGAATGGAACGGTACTCCATCCAAGGCCACTTCGGCTGCGTTCCCATCTCTAGGGGCTAATCGCGGTACATGGCTAACCAGCTCACTCACGCTGCCTGCAACTGCTGTCCACTTCTCTTTAGCGGTATTTGATACATTTTCGGTAACTTCGGCTGCCTTATCTTTTGCTTCGATTGCCTTCTCCCCGATCAACTTACGCGTCTGGCTCCCGTCGTTTGGAGCGTATAACAAAGCTACTCCTGCGCCAACCGCTGCACCGATCAAAAAGAAAACTAGACTGTTTGCAGTCTGATTTGTATCTTTGCTCATTGACTCTTCTCCTTCTCATTCCGTCGTTTTTAGATTTAAAATCTGTTTCCTGATATCACTTTGAAATCATATTTCTTTAGAGACGAATAGATTTGGCATCCGGTTCCCATGCGCTAGCAGACTACTTTGAATAGAGTAAAGCATCCATCCAGGTATCGCCTTCACAAAATTGCGATGGAAGTACCGCCGATCTTTTGAAACCCGCAAATTCGAGTGCGCCGATCTTAGAATGATCTCTGGGGTCTGCATAGCATTGAATGCGTTTGTCGGGCAGCCCTAGTGTTTTGATCATCTCCGAAATCTGTTCTGCGGTAACGGATCGATGCGAGAAAATATCCAGCAGATCCAGCTTGGCCTGCCATCGGCTGTCTGGAATGCGAGTGGCAATCGCCATCACTGCCCCATTATCTCCCTCTAGCACTGCGCCAGCTGAGTCGTCCCGTTTTTCGTGCATAAATTTGCAGTACGGGCCTTCCAGCAGTCCGGCGCCCCAGAGACCGAACTGCAGACTGCGAAGATAGACTCCGCTGGGGACTGCCCCGAGCATCGCCACCATGGGCCAGTGCCTCCACTCCGCCTGGAGAGCGGAAACTTTGCCAGGAGAAAAATGTTCGGTTTCGAAAGCCGGGAATTCCGGGTTGTCGTAGCGCATCAGTCCGGGCTGATGCGGCTGCCAGTCGTGAAATCCGAATGATGCATAGATGTTGTAGGCCGTGCTCTTATAGCCTGTTCCGAGCAGAAGGACATTTCCGCTTCTGGCTTTAAAATCGTCCATCTGATTCCGCATGACATGGGCACATATTCCTTTGCGCCGATGGTCTTCGCGGGTGTGCACATGGCCAAAAACCCCCACTCCTCGCGCCTCACAGGTCATGATGTTTGCCACCATCACCCCATCGATCAGCCCAACATAGAAACGTGTCTCGAGTTCGTCACACATATCTGCGAGTGCAGCGGCGACATGGCCTGAGTAGTAGCTCCCTTTATGCCCTAAGAATGGTTTTATCTGATCTGCTATGTCAGCTTCTGGCGCACGCACGCACAGTATTTCTAACTGCTCCCCAGACCGCAGTTTTTCTTCTCCGAGTTTAATAATCATTACCATCCTCCAACAGTTATTTTTCTCTCTATGCTATGTGAAAACCTGCTTAATTTGAATTTGATCTGAAACTAGTCATTTCCGCATATCATCAACATAGAATGAGTACCATACTATTCTGCGTATCATTGTCTTCGCTATTGTATATTTAGTCATAGTCGCGTATAATGGTATTT
>JANXSG010000007.1 GCA_025352825.1 Chthonomonadaceae bacterium
CAATCGTCGAGGATAAACCGGAAGTCAAGAAAGCTGGAGGTGTCTACTACACCCCAACCTACATTGTCGATTATATTGTTGAGCAAACAGTTGGAAAACTCCTGGAAGGCAAGACACCGAAACAAGCCGCAAATTTGCATATTCTTGATCCGGCTTGTGGTTCAGGCTCATTCCTAATTGCCGCCTATCAGAAACTGCTTGATTGGCATCAGAAATGGTATTTGGAAGATGGCCCGGAGAAACATGCTAATGGTAAAAATCCAGCGGTCTACCAGAGCATGGGCAGTGCATGGCTTCTTACAACTGGTGAACGAAAACGGATATTGCTGGCGAATATCTTTGGAGTGGACATAGACTCGCAAGCTGTTGAAGTGACGAAACTCTCCCTGCTTCTCAAAGTACTCGAAGGTGAAACCCAGGAATCAGTGAGAAAACAGTTGAGCCTAACGCTTGGCTCCGGGCGTGTATTGCCCGATCTCGATGCAAATATCCAGTGTGGTAATTCGCTCATCGGCCCCGATTTTTATGATGGCAGACAACAAATTATGAATTTCGATGAAGAAGAGATGTACCGTGTCAACGCCTTCGACTGGAAAAAGTCGTTTCCGACAATTTTAGCCGACTCCGATCCTGGCTTCGATGCTGTAATTGGCAATCCACCCTATATCCGCATTCAAGCAATGCGAGAATATGCTTCACCTGAAGTTGAATATTTCAATAAGAACTATCGCTCTGCATGTAAAGGTAATTACGATATATATGTCGTGTTTTTAGAAAAAGGACTGAGTTTACTGAATGATAAAGGTAGATTTGGATATATTGTGCCAAGTAAATTTTTAACGACAGATTACGGTGAAAGTATTCGAGAAATTTTGAATCGCTCCAACTTTGTTGACCATGTTGTTGATTTCGGACACTCAATCGTATTTGAGGGCATAAGTACATATACCTGCCTAATTTTTCTAAATAAGGATCGCGTCCAGAAAAGTGATGTTTGTTATTTAGCTACTCATCCTGACAACCTAAATGTATCGGAGCAAATGATCTATATTCCATCAGTATCATTGAATTCTGATTCTTGGATTTTCACCAATTATATAGGAAGCAACCTGTTGTATAAATTGAATTTGAACTCGAAATCAATGCTCGAAATTACAACAAATATTTCAAGAGGATCAAGTACAGGATGTGATGACGTATTTTGTGTGTTATCATATTCTGAAAATCAAGTCAGAAGTACAGCAGGTGAAATCTTTGAAATTGAACCGGATTTACTCCGTGTTCCTTTATACGCTACAGATTTTAATCGTTATCAATTTACTCCGAAAGATACTGAGCGAATTATTTTCCCCTACGAAGCAGATGATGATGGATTTTCACTTATTGACGAAAAAGTCCTTCAAATTAAGTATCCATTGGGTTATCGATATTTAAAAGCTAATCAAAGCAAGTTACTTGAACGTAAAGGTTTCAAATCATGGTATGCATATAGCGCCGCACGTAATCTAAGCATACATGAAACGGCCGATATGCTTGTTCCTTTACTCGCCAGTCGAGGACAGTTTGCACCATTCTTATCTGATAATTCGAAATACTGTGTTATGGCAAGCGCTGGCTTTAGTATTTCTACAGGCAAGGCTAAATCTACATATCACATTAATCCGCTATATTTACTTGGGTTACTTAACTCCAAGCTTTTATTCTGGAATCTATCACTTCTGAGTAATAAATTTAGAGGTGGGTGGATTACTTGCACAAAACAATATGTCGGCAGACTACCAATTAAAATGCCTGATATGAATGATATTGTTGAAATCTCAAAACATGATAGCGTAGTTGCACTTGTTGAAAGGATGCTAAATTTGCATAAACAACTTCCAAATACCGCCCCTACCACTCGAACTGTCATACAGCGCCAAATCGAAAATACTGATAACCAGATCGACCAGCTAGTCTACAAACTCTACGATCTCACACCCGAAGAAATTGCATTGGTTGAGCAGGGAACGAAATAGATAATTATCCACTAAATTATCACCATGAGCTTTCCAGTTCAAAGCTTCCGGGAGAGGGTTTGGGTGAGGTGCATTTTACAATGCAGGAAACGAGATATCCGGCGTGGAATCCAATATGACCGCGTTGTTATTTCATCGTTAAGGAAATAATTTATGACTGAACTCGAAGTGCTTGTCGATAAGTTTCATTGTGACGGCTTTCTGGTACTGCCCGATATCCTCACAAAATCCGAAGTTGCAGTATTGCTTGCAGGGGTGAAGAAGGCTTTTGAAGAGCCAAATCCGGAGTCTGCTATTTATGGCGAGACGATGCAAAGGATATGGCGGCCTAAGATGTTCGAACAAGGCCCTGAGTTCGAAGCGTTAGTCGACCACCCAAACGTTATCGATCTTGTAGAAGCTATCCTCGGAAACGACTGCCATTTAGTTGCTAACAGCGCCCTTCGAACCGGTACTGGCGAAGGAATATCCGGGTGGCATGCGGACGAGACGATCCGTTTTCCCAGGCCAAAGGGAGTTCCTCTGGACCCGCGCATTCCGTCACCGTGTTTCCTTGCAAATTTCAACTACTATCTCTGCGATGTCGATGAGGAGCTAGGCCCGACGCAGTTCATTCCTGGCAGCCATCGAAGCGGGCGAGCCCCAGATGCTGATGATATGGATGCCGATGGAAACCCGAGTTACGAGGGGAATGGTGTTTTCAGCGCGGTAGGAGCAGCGGGAACTGCTGTCTTGTGGCACGATCAGACCTGGCACCGCGGCGCACCCAACCGGAGCGCTGATCGTACGCGATGGGTACAACAGGCGCCATATGGCAGACGGTATATCGCCCAGCGATTCTATCCCTTCCTGAACTACCACATGCCCGAAGATATTCTGGAACGCGCCAACTCCCGCCGAAAACGCCTTCTGGGACTGCACAGTATCGGAGCCTACGGGTAAATACGAGTTCCCGAGCCGAAATTCCGTCGAGGGATTCAGGTCAGAATATGGATAATTACCTCCTTTATCAATAGAATACGATTCAACTGTCAATAACTTCTTTTCCAATGCGTTTTAGCGTCGTGAGCAATAACACATGTTTCTCAGCAAAGCTATTTTTCCAGCACTGATTTGTATGGTACTGTTCGCCATTTGGGACAGCGAGCGCATTGTCTCGCCACGGACAGACAATGGCCGCGTTCATGTGGTCTACTGGGAGAAGTGGACCGACACGGAACAGGTCGCAATTCAATCCGTAGTCGATGCATTCAATTCTTCGCAAGATAAAATCCATGTCGACATGCTGAGTATTGGCGACGTAGGTTCAAAAACTCTCCTGGCAGTGGCAGGAGGCGAGCCTCCGGACATTGCAGGGTTGTGGGGAGAAAACATCGCGCAGTATGCCGACGATCATGCTGTGCTCCCACTGGAGGAATTGTGTGCCGAGTATGGAATTAACGAAGATCGGTTTATTCCGGTCTACTGGCAGATGTGTAATTATAACGGCCATGTCTATGCGCTGCCTAGCGCCCCTCATTCCACTGCGCTGCACTATAACCGCACTCTTTTTGCCAATGCTGGCCTCGATCCTGATAAGCCGCCGAAAACCATTGAAGAGATGGATTCCATGGCCGAGCACATGACAAAATCCGATGCGCAGGGTCATATAGACGTTCTGGGTTTTTTGCCGGCAGAGCCTGGTGACTGGGGCTGGGGGCTGGGAAACATTTTTGGTGGAAAACTCTGGGATGGAAAATCCAAGATCACAGCTAACTCACCAGAAAACATTCGTGCATATACATGGGTTGCATCGTATTCGAAAAAGTACGGAGCGCAGCAGCTGCGATCGTTCAGAGGCGGTTATGGCAATGATGTTACACCTCAAAATGCATTCATGGCGAGCAAGCTGGGAATGGAACTGAATGGAGTCTGGATGTCCAACTACATCCACGTCGCGGCCCCGAAACTCAAATGGTCGGCTGCGCCATTTCCTTATCCAGCAGATCGACCGGATATGGCGAATATAAACTATACTAATCAGGACGTTTTTGTAATCCCTCGTGGCGCGAAGCATCCGAAAGAGGCGTTTGCATTTCTGAATTTTGCGGAATCGCAAAAGGGAATGGAGCTGCTATGCATGGGGCAGGGAAAGCATACACCACTTAAGAACGTGAGCGCTGGGTTCTGGAAAAACCATCCTAACCCATATATCCACCTATTCACCGATCTTGCCTACAGTAAAAATGATGTGACGCCGCCGAAGATGGGAATATGGCCGGAATATCTTGCAGAAATGAATAATGCATTCGATCAGATCAGCCTGCTGCAAAAGACCCCTAAAGAGGCGCTTGACATCGTGCAGGAACGCATGACGGAGAAATGGACAGAGCATCTCGAACGGCTTCGGGCACGAGGGGAAATTCATTGATTGGATCGCAGCAGACAACCCGAGTGCGATCGGTATCGCGTGCAGAATCACGCGCAGCCATGTTGTTTGTCGGGCTTTGGGGGTTTGGTTTTACGATTTTTCTGCTCTATCCGCTTCTTGCCTCGTTCTATTACAGCTTCTGTGATTACTCTGTACTGCGTTCGCCAATCTGGGTTGGAACGGCGAACTATCACGGGCTTTGGAAAGATGAGGTCTTCTGGACCACCATCAAAAATACCGCCACCTATGCCGCTATGGCGCTTCCTCTGGGACTGCTGGTTGCCTTGTCTCTCGCACTGCTGCTTAATGCCAAAGTCCCGGGTATGTCTCTGTTTCGCACGATCTTCTTTCTGCCCTCGCTGCTTCCAATGGTCTCGCTGGCAATACTCTGGCTGTGGGTTTTTAATGGCGAACATGGAATCCTGAATGAGGTGCTAAGGAGACTCCATATCAACGGCCCGAACTGGCTCGGCGATCCTGCATGGTCAAAACCTACACTCGCCTTACTGGCAATGTGGGGCACGGGCAATGCGATGGTGATCTACCTGGCGGGCTTGCAGGGAGTACCACTGCATCTCAATGAAGCCGCTAATCTGGATGGAGCGGGATGGTGGGCCAAGACTCGGCATGTCACTCTGCCGATGCTTTCTCCGGTGATTTTTTTCAATCTAATCATGGGAATAATCGACACGCTGCAAGTTTTCTCCGTGCCATATGTGATGTTTCCGAATGGTACACCGGCGCGATCGACCTATTTCTACACGATGTATCTCTTCGACAACGCCTTTATCTATCACAAGATGGGATATGCCTGCGCGATGGGATGGATTCTCTTCTTGACGATTCTCGGGCTTACCTGGATGGCATTAAAAATCTCTGACCGGCACATTTACTACGGGGGCAACTGATAGATGGCAGCCGGACCGCGAAGAACGCAATCGAAGAGAAAGCTTCAAAAGTGGCTTACACTGATCGTTTTGATCGTCCTTTCCGGGCTGTTTCTGTTCCCTTTGCTGTGGATGCTCTCTACCGCTCTAAAACCAATGGAGGAGACAATTCTACAGCCTCCAACATGGATTCCAACCCACTGGCGCTGGAGAAACTTTCCGGATGCATTCACGTATGATAGTAAATCTATCGGCTATATTCCCTTCCTCGTCTATGGGCACAATACCATCATACTCTGTATGTTAACAGTCTCCGGAGCTGTCGTTTCGAATTCAATAATTGCCTATGGATTCGCGCGCCTGCGCTGGCCGGGCAGAGAACTGGCCTTCGCTGTCACTCTGGCGACGATGATGATTCCGTTTCCGGTTTTAATGGTGCCGCTCTACACCATGTTCCGCCACTTCGGCTGGGTAGGTACGTACCGGCCACTATGGATTCCGGTCTGGTTTGGCAGCGCGTTCAATATATTTCTTCTGCGGCAGTTCTTCCGGACTATTCCCTTCGAACTTTCGGAAGCAGCAAGAATCGACGGATGCTCTGAAGTGGGGATATTCTCGCTAGTTATTTTACCGCTCGCGAAACCGGCGCTGGCTGTAGTCGCCCTCTTTACCTTCATGGCGACCTGGAACGACTTTCTTGGGCCGCTGATCTACCTGTTGGATCAGAAGACGTTCACGCTTTCACTCGGGCTTCAATTCTATCAGAACCAGCATGGCGGCGGAGAGTGGAATCTTCTAATGGCGGCATCGGCAATAGTTGTCGCACCGATGATTGCTCTATTTTTCTTTACCCAGAAACAGTTTATAGAGGGCATCGCACTTACGGGCATAAAGGGCTGAACAATGGAACTGAATAAACTTCCCAAAACCAACATCAATCCCGCAAAGATAACTACCACAAAAGCGCTTCTCACGGCATTTCTGCTTATTTTTGAGACGATTTTTGTATTCTGGCTGTTCAAAGCAACTTCATCTTTTGAACGCATTGTGGCGGGAATTATAATCGCGGCTGTATTCGTATTCTTCTTAATAATTGTGAAACAGCTTGAAAAGCCGGTCGATGTTCCTTCCACCACGAATGAGCTGTACAAAGCCATTATTGGAAAATGGGACTATAAATCTGAATCCAGCCACGGCACTATAAGAACGGGATGGTGTGAAATCAGCGTTCGGGATGGCGAACTTACACTTGCGGGGAACTTTACAAAAGATGGAAAAGGAGTAGGATCCTGGGAATCCCAGGTAGCGCGCGTACGAGAGAACCGCCTGATTTTCTACTACATCCTGAAGGATAACTCTACCGAAGAGCACGCATTCGTGGATGCAGTCACTATCCTGGTATTTCAGGGTGATAAGCCAACGCAGATGGAGGGTGACTGGATTGTGGTTGGTAAAGATAAAAAGTATGGCCGCGTAGACTATACGAGAAGTAAATCGGCTTGATGAATGAACTCTACCTCACCCCCTGCCCCCTCTTCTTAGCATTCCCTCGCAAGCTCGGAGGACAGGGGAATATAAATCTCAGATTGCGACAAAACGAGCTCAACCTCACCCTCTGCCCCCTCTCGTTAGCATTCCCTCGCAAGCTCGGAGGAGAGGGGAAGATTTATCTCTGATTGCGGCAAAATTGTAAATAGTTTGAATCTCGTTGAAAGGTGAGAATTGATGGCCCGAAAAGTTGTTGGTATTCTTTGCAGCACTTCAAATAAAACGGACACTACTCCTGCCCGGCACTACTTGAACCGTGCTTATGTGTGGGCGCTGGAGCAGGCGGGCGCAACCCCGATCATACTGCCTGTGACATCCGATTTAGATATTATAAATTCGTACCTGGGGATTGTGGATGGCATTCTGCTGTCTGGCGGAGAAGACGTCGAGCCGCAGCGTTACGGAGCAGAACCTCATCCGCAGTTAGGCAAGACAGACATTTCTCGGGACGAAACGGAGATACCGCTCATAAAGACCGCTCTGGCCCAGGATATGCCTCTCTTTGCTATCTGCCGCGGGATACAGGCTTTGAATGTGGCGCTTGGAGGCACTCTTTACCAGGATATTCCTAGTGAGCTGCCCTCTGAACTCCATCACCTCCAGAGTGAAGTGGGGTTTGCCCGGAATGCACTTACCCATAAAGTGACGATCGAACCGAACACTCGTTTGAGATCGATTGTAGGCGATTCAGACATGATGACGAACTCATTTCATCATCAGGCTCTTCAGAAAATCGGGAATGGACTGATTGTGACAGCTCACTCTTCTGATGGAATAGTGGAGGCGGTGGAGAACCCGGGCTGCAGTTTCTTAGTCGGTGTGCAGTTCCACCCGGAAGATACGACCCATGATGAAAAATCACGACGTCTGTTTGAGGCGTTTGTGGGAGCTTTGTAAGTAAGAATTCACCAGGAGATGACGCGGCACTAAAGTACCGGTCTGGATTTGCAAAGCCCATCTCCAGTCGCCGGAGGCTCCCTGCATGGGCTGACAATTCATCTTAAATTTGCATCTATCAATCAGCGAAAGTTAAAAGATATGATCAGTCAGGTAGATATTTCACGGGAGATAAAACAATATTCAGATAAGAACACAAAAGTAATACGTATAAGCCTATCAGCAACGGCAGGATTAACACTCGTTTTAAGCTGTTATTTACATTTCTTTCAGAAGAAACCGTGGGGGGGGGTAACTCAGTTGGATTATACTGTTTGGTGTTCTGCCGATTTCATTTCTACTCGTCGCGATTTGCTACAACTACCACGAGAAAGTGTTTATCCAGAGAGGGGGTTGTGATAGTTTTTTTCGAATTGCAAGGCAGTTAGCAGAAACCGCAAATCCAAATGATTTAGGAATTATAATCGAATTCCTGGCCTCTTTAGGACAACACGTTGCTTTTACGAAGAGAAAAAATCGTCCTAATCCCCCTAATCAAATACACGTTGAAGAGATATATGATAAGCTACTGTATTTTTTGCCCGGTTTCCTATTCGAAGAATACTCTCTGCTAACTCAAGAACAAAAAGATGGACTTTATGTTTTGTTTTGTCGACATTCTGAATTTGCAAAAGAGATACCTGACGGTGTCAGTGGCACTGAATCCGATGCACGGATTTCCTTAGCCATTCTTGAAGCCGTAAAACATTTCTGAGACTTAAGATATATTATTGAGGTGGAATATATATCAAAGAAAAATTCCTTATTCAGTCCTTTGACTAGTTGTGTTCAAATAAGTGCTCGAGAGTGTTTGGAACAATTGTCAGTTAAACAGAACAAAATTTGAATTGTGATATACAACCCCACTTTCCTTAACAATCAGTGTTCATACGGCAATCACTGCTCCATAAGATCAGCCCATGAAGAGAGCGTCTAGCGACGGGAGATGGGCTTCGCAGTTCCAGACCGGTACTTTAGTGCCGGGTCTCTCAACCTCGTACAACCCTTCGTCTTCGCTTTCGGAATCGTAACGCGGTGCCCTCGAATAGACTATAGAGAACTGGAATCACGATAAGAGTAAGTACAGTGCTGACCAGCAGGCCATCTCCGCCGGTCGTAAATTTTTCTGGAAAGGTATTCTCCTGCATATGTTATACATTGACAAATTTTGATGCAGCATGGTAGATTATTATAAAATCACCGGATAGAAAGGGGAAATCATGCACGTAAGCCTTACTCCCGAATTAGAGCAGATGATTCACAGTAAAGTAGAGACCGGTCGGTATAACTCATCCAGTGAGGTAGTGAGAGAAGCGCTGCGCCTAATGGATGAACGGGATCAGCTGAAAGAATTACACAAAGACGAGCTCCGTAAAAAGATCGCCGCGGGGCTGAAATCACTGGAAGAAGGCCGTTACTCTGACGGCGAAGAGTTCTTCGCACAGATGGAAGCAGAATTTGAGGAAGAAATTCGTATCGAGGATGAGCAAGCCGTACTGCAACGAAGTGATCATAATTGAAACACTATAATCTTACAGATGAGGCGAAACAGGATCTTATCGACATTAAAGCTTATTTGACGCAAGAAGGCGGTGTGAACACTTCCCGATATGTACTGAAGCGCATAAGAACGGCTATAAATTTTCTCAGCCGAAATCCTGGTGCGGGGCATTTGAGAGAGGATTTGACCAGTGCCAATCTAAAATTTTGGCCTGTTTTTTCGTATTTAATTATCTATAGAGCAGACCTGCGGCCAATTGGAATCGTACGTGTGATACACGGCAGTCGTAATATCACTTCCAATATGATATCAAATGAACATTAGCGTAGAATCTCCTTTCATCATTAAGCACTGCATGTGATTGTAGATGGACTGATTGTGGCGGCTCGCTCTTCAGACGGAATTGTGGAGGCAGTAGAGAACTCGGACTGCAGGTTCATAGTGGGTATGCCGTTCCACCCGGAAGGAGACCACACACGATGAAAAATCACATAGGTTGTTTAAGGCGTTTGTGGGGGCGTTGTACAATCATTGATAGACTATATAAAAATAGAATCCTAAACCCATTTGGAGGATTTAGAATTCTATTTTACAGGGCGATTTGGATTGTTGTAGCCATATCCGCCTGTATTGAGGCGAACTCCTAAAATGCCATACTTTTCACAAAGTCGAACGTATCGCGTTGTCGTTTCAAGCGTTACTCTCGATTTCGATTTGAGCAGGCAAGAATTAAGCAGCATGTAGCCTAATGGAATATACCAACGACCATTCGGCGCCTGGGTAATACAGATTGGCCAGGGATAGGATAACCCGCCCGTATTGCCATCATCTGGTGTAATGTCATGTTGAAGCTGGTTAACTAATGAGGACTGAATGAGCTTTATATTAAACTTATCCGGAACTTTACCAGAATAGACTGTTTCTGCTAATATCCCTTGCACACCCTCTCGGTTGATGTGTAATTTTTCCAACTCTTCAGGCATTGTCAAGTGCAAAAGTGCATCATAATCGTGTGTGGCTAAAGCATCAACAGTCCTTTGAGCGACCTCATCTGGGCCTGGTATACGCATAAACTCGCACCAGACCCCATACGACATTAGTATTGCTGTTGATATGGCAAATATTATTTTTTTACGATTGGTTAGCAGAACCATTCATAATTCCTTTAATTCCAATGATTTGTTGGATCGTATGAGCAAGATCCTTCTGTATCGGAATTGCAAACGGCTGGACTTCCTGAAGTATTATGACACAGGTAAGATGGAATATTTTTGCATTCGTAATAGATATGAATCCATAATTGTTACAAAGGCAAAAACCGCCATTAGCATTTTCAAAATAAGTAATAGAATAGGTATAGCTACAACATCCAGGGTCTACATATGGTGTTGTTAGCTGCTTGCAATAGCCATATGATAAAGTGTTATACACACAATATGGTGAAATTAAACAATTAGTTGCCCTGTTATCGTAATTATAACAATGCAATGTCGTAGCTCCAAACAATATTTCGGTTGTAGTAGAATCGCTACGAAAACTGTAGCAAAAGCCAACTTTATTAGTTTTCTCATTTTTGATTGTTCCTTATAGATAGAAGTCGATTATTCATCGAATGATGTCGTATGCGCTGGTACAGTATGATACTGAATATGCTGATCCATCCTCAATACCTGAACGTTTTTTTCGCCCAGGTAGGTTGATGATAAAAATCAGTGTCTATATTATGCATCTCACATATTACCAGTGGATAGTCATGACCTAATCGCGTAGATTGAGCAATAGATGGCTCGCTAATTCCTTCAGGAAAGAATAGCGGTAGGTGATAACTTGAAGCCCATTTCTGCTCATCAGGCAGCAGATGTGTGCTTGGTCACCAGAGAACTTTAGTGCCCCATATCTTATATGTTTTTTCAAAATCGGTTATATAAGAAAATGGTGGTAAGCCCATTTGCTCATGTGTCAATCCTGCTCCTTTCTCTGGATCCATACCTTCCCAGTCGACCCTATACATTGCGACCGCTGTACCCCATTGATGGAGATTATTTAAGCATCCCGAACGGCGTCCACTCTCTCGTGCAGGTCCCATCAGGGCAAATATGATTTCTGCCAATATAAGTGTGATGCTAAGCATTATCAAGATTTCAACGAGCGTATAGCCTTTACTATTAGTTGCATTCATTTCGTATTCCCAATAATTTGTAGAAGCTCAGGTATATCTTTAAGCAGTTGATTATTACTAGCTCCTGCCATTTGCCACTTCAAATGCCAATTCATATCATAGTAGTAAACACGACCGTTCCAATAACAGTTGATACTTCTGCTAAGGGCATTATATTTGTCCTGATGAACCGGTTTAGCAATGTGCATTGCCTTCCGGAATTTGGCTATCTGATCATTCGAAGTGCCAGAGAAATAGACTAACTTTAGATTTAGTTTCTTTGCATCTTTCGACCATTTATCGGTATCAAAACGTATGCAAGAGGCGCAATCCCCAAGAGAAACCAGCAGATATCCTTTTTTACATTTCGATGTCTTTGTGAGAATATCTGAACCCGCTCCATCCAAGGGGAGTGTTGAATTAAACGAAATATCAAATTTTGCGGCTGAGTCCGGATTAAATTGGTTAACATTTGCATGTTTTGATTTGAAGAATGAATGTAATTTTGCTGCTATGAGAATGTCGTTGGGCAGCAAAGAACACATCACAATAAGCCCGACGATTAAGCATAAAATCCCAATCGTACTGATCTCATATCTGGTCTGTTTTCAGTTAGTTTTACATTATTCACTTCTACCCACAAACTCCATTTCAAAGATTCCGAAACTGATACTGCTAATCTTATCCATTCTTACGTTCTTCTAATAGAGAATGAAGTTTTGCTCTGGCGCGCTGAAGTCGTTTTTTAGCATTCTCTTCGGTAATATTTAGCTTTTCTGCGATTTCGGCACAACTCCAACCTGCGGCTTTATATACTAATATATCACGTTCCGAATTTGATAGGATATCCAACAATTGGTTCGTCGAGATTCGGTCTAATACATCGCTCATACCATCCGCAGATTGAGATAAATCTATATCAGATAACATCTCCTGTGGATGTGAAATAGTACTGCGATATCGATCTTTGAGATAATTATTTGCGACAGTTATGAACCAGGAAAAATAGTGTGCTTCGTTTTCAAAAACAGACCGATTCACATAAAGACGCATGCATGCTTCCTGTATGGCATCATCCACTTCTTCTGAGGAGTATGTCTCTTTAGTGAGGGTATGTATGGTGTCGATACGAAGACGGTGAATGAGAAAAGATGAATTGCAGTCCAATTGCCTCCAATTTCTATTATATTTCCTCTTTATATATTATATACGAATCAAGCAACCATTTAGGGACATGAAATAAAGTATTTATTTTCTGTCGAATACCATCATGTAGTCTTGATACTAATGAAGGACGATAATGGAGTCTATGACATTACTATTATTGACCTTATAGACGTGCTGGAGTTTGGAAATATATCAGATAGGAATTGTATAAGCGATATAGATATGTGATTATAAATTACGTATTCCTAGTGGACGTTGTAAAACTCTGAACGTGAGATATTTTGAGGCAAAATAAGCAAATAAAAAGCGGCTCTCCAAGATAAATATCAGGGAGAAGCCGCTTGTACTAAGTATAATTTGTTAAATTTACACCGTTTCTGCTATTTTTTGCACCATTGCTGCATCGAGCTGCAGACTCGGCCCCATAGAAGATGTAAGACTAATCTTCTTCAAATATTTCCCTTTGGAAGCCGATGGTTTCGCTTTGAGCAGTGCATTTATGAGAGCAAGAAGATTCTTTTCGATGTGCTCTGCAGGATAGCTTGCTTTTCCAATGGCGGCGTGAATAATACCATTCTTATCCACTCGATACTCAGCGCGCGTGGCACCCTTGATCTCTTTTACAACCTGGGCAACATTAGGGGATACCGTGCCGGCTTTCGGGTTGGGCATTTTCTGTTTTAGAATCTGACCGACGCGGCCAACAAGAGGCATCATATCGGGGGATGCCACCAGGATATCGCAGCTAGCTCCACCCTCTTTTTGAATTCTCTCTAGCAGATCTTCAGCGCCTACCACATCCGCGCCAGCAGCCAGAGCATCCGCCGCTTTTTCACCACGGGCAAATACCCATACCACCTGTGATTTTCCAGTACCGTAGGGAAGTACCGTTGTACCGCGTACCATCTGATCACCATGTCGAGGATCAACTCCCAGGTTGATCGCAGTCTCTATGGTTTCATCAAACTTGGCGGTTGCCAGTTCCTTGATCTTTGCAATGGCTTCCACATGTTCGTAGATCTTGCCTATGCCCGCACTTTTTTCTAATGCAAGGAATCGTTTGCTATGGCGAGTACGCCCAACTTTATTGTGCCGCCTTGCAGCTGTGGAGACCCCTAATTTCTCAGATTTCTCTTCACCTTCAGGTTTTGTTTCTTCAGCCTTTGATGCAGGCTGTTCCATCACATCAGTCATTCTATTTTCCTTTCGTGGTAGTGACGGGGGTCGAACCCCCTCCCACAAGCATTCCAGTCACTCTAAACATAATAATTGAAACTAAAAACTAACTATTTTTGTCACGATTTGACGTCATGTCCTGCGGAATTGGCAGGAGCGACCTTCCATCAGAGTTCACCTGCGCAATTCTATTGTTCACCTGCGAAAGCACAAGAGCCACAATAAGAAGGCCCCATACTCCCACGACACGTGTGAGTCCCAGAACAATTTCACGCACTGCAGCGGAATCAAACCCAAAATTTGCCATGACATCCGAACTTAGTATACTCAAAAACGCTGCTGCCAGGCCAAACCACGCTGAACGCTGATAAAATCTGGCTTTACGCAAATCTCTATGGTATAAGGCTAGATGAAAAGCCTCGTTCGAATCGACACGGCATGCCTTCTGAAAAAGCATCAGCCATGCTATTCCAAGCAGACCCATGGTCAACAGCTTGACGGCAAGGAGAGGAATTAACAAAATGGCATTCCTTTCAAACTTTGAATCCTCTTCAAAGTTTATCGATAGCCGACATCTTATCTGCCTGATTCTAAGGAGTGATGTCAATTCCCATAGAACGAGCGGTACCTGATATTATACGCATAGCCGCTTCAATATCGTTAGCATTGAGATCGGGCATTTTACTCTCAGCGATAGCGCGAAGCTGCTCCTGAGAAAGCTTGCCAACTTTTTCAGCGTGTGGCCGCCCCGAACCTTTTGCAGCTCCCGCCGCTTTCTTTATCAGCTCAGCCGCAGGCGGAGTTTTGGTGACAAAAGTAAATGAACGATCTTCGTAGATGGTGATCTCGACAGGGATAACTGTTCCAACCTGGGAAGCGGTCTTCTCGTTATACCCTTTGATAAACTCCATCATATTGATACCGTAGGGCCCTAGGGTAGATCCCACGGGTGGTGCAGGGGTGGCCTTACCGGCCTGAATCTGCAGTTTTACTACGGCGGTGACTTTCTTCGCCATGACACTCCTCTTTTCAAAACCACCCTGATCGCGGAATTCGCGTTCAGTCGAATCAAATTTTAAATAACCTGCTCAACTTGCTGGAAGTCCAGCTCAACAGGCGTATCGCGCCCGAAGATGGAGATAAGGACTTTGAGTTTCTCTTTATCCGCATTCACGTCCTCGATCTTGCCTGTGAATTCTGTGAATGGCCCTGCAGTGACACGTACCACTTCGCCCTTTTCGAACTTGATTACCGGTACCGGAACATTACCTTCTGCGGCTTCGAGGATCAGCTTGATCTCTTTATCCTGCAGCGGAACCGGTTTGTTACCAGAACTGACGAACCCGGTCACTCCCGTTGTCGATTTCACCAGATACCATGTGGTATCATCCAGAACCATGTTGATCAGCACATACCCCGGGAAAACCTTGCGGCTCACTTCAGTTTTCTTCCCGGCTCGAGATCGTACTTCGGCTTCGGTCGGCACCAGAATCTTAATGATCTTTTCCTGCATATTCATAGTTTCAGCACGGCGCAAGATGTTGGTCATCACCTTGTTTTCGTGGCCTGAATAGGTATGAACTGCGTACCATTGTCGTTGCATATTGTCTCTGAAGTCTCTTTCGAATCGCTATTAATTGTAACAAGCGAAAGTCGTGAATAGTGTCAAGAGGATGAAATTAGTGCTTTACCGGCCCGATTTTATTGATCACATAAGACAGAATGGCATCGAGTATGCCCATGTAAAAACCGAGTACAACAATAACCCCGACCACAACCTGAGTCAGTTTTGTCGCTTCTTTTTTAGTGGGCCAGGTAGTCTTTTTGAGTTCTGTTATAGTCTCAGCGAGATAGTTCTTGGTGCGCTGGACATTGGGATCCACGCTGCCGGCTCCGGATGATGACCGCTCTATTGCCATGTCTACACCTATTGTCCTGAATTCCGTGCTCACTCCTGCGTTTGCCGGATTGTGAACTTGATGCAATGAAGTCCCTCATTTGCAAGGAACTACGATATAAAAATGGCAGGGGCAGCAGGGATCGAACCCACGACCTACGGTTTTGGAGACCGCCGCTCTACCAACTGAGCTATACCCCTGTATCAAACGCGTGAAGAAGAATACTCATCTTCGCGCGCTTACAAAACTATTTATCTTCTCTATGAAGTGTGTGTTTGCGGCAGGTTGGCCTGGCACAGTACTTCTTTAGTTCCATACGCGCCTGCTGCTTCTGTCGGTTCTTGCTGGTCGTATAATTTCTTGACCGGCACTCGGTACAGGCCATTCTAATACTGACTCGCTGCTCTTTAGCTGCCATTGGTTCAATCCATTTCTAAAAAAAGGGCTGGAAGCCCGTTTATATACTTTATCACACCAAGATCGCACTTAACTCTTGTTTGCGACGAAATGAATTACTTCGCTCGGTAGCTTGTGGCAGAGTGTCCTTCGGACACGCAACGTCACGTTCAGGTAATGTGTGCGAAGCACACTCGGTGAAACTCCACCAAGTGAAGAAATTCATATCGTCGAGTCAAAATTAAATTTACTCTCTATTCGAATATTTTAGTTACGACACCTGCTCCAACGGTTCGGCCGCCTTCGCGGACTGCGAAGCGGAGTCCCTCTTCCATCGCAATTGGGGATATAAGTTCGCCTGTGATACGGATGTTATCGCCGGGCATCACCATCTCAACTCCTTCTGGAAGG
>JANXSG010000008.1 GCA_025352825.1 Chthonomonadaceae bacterium
CCTTCCAGAAGGAGTTGAGATGGTGATGCCCGGCGATAACATCCGTATCACAGGCGAACTTATATCCCCAATTGCGATGGAAGAGGGACTCCGCTTCGCAGTCCGCGAAGGCGGCCGAACCGTTGGAGCAGGTGTCGTAACCAAAATATTCGAATAGAGAGTTAAAGTAGTCGGCTTACCAAATCCAGTCCGACTACTTCTTATGTAAGGTTGTCCGAAATTACTGTATTTACTGTTACTCAGATTGGACGGCTAAGCAGCTGAGGAAAAGAGAGAGACATGGCTACCCATACACGTCAAGATAAGGTGCGTATACGTCTTCGAGCGTTTGATCACCGTATCCTTGACCAGTCGGCAGAGAAGATAGTGGACACAGCGAAGCGTACGGGTGCAAGAGTTGCTGGCCCTGTGCTTCTCCCAACTGAAAAGCAGATATACTGCGTAAACCGAGGCACCACGATTGATAAAGAATCGATGGAGCATTTCGAGCAGAGAACTCACAAACGTCTGATCGATATCTTAGAGCCTGGCCCGAAGACCATCGATGCGCTTATGCGACTTGATCTTCCGAGCGGCGTAGATATTGAAATTAAACTTTAATTGAAATACAAATTTGCTTCTATCTATTAAGGTATGAAGTGATGACAAAAACCAGAGCTAATCTGGTTACTGCTGCTGAAATATGCAGTTTCTTACAAGGAGACAGAGTTGGTAGACACAATTCTGGGCAGAAAAATCGGCATGACACAGATCTTCGATGATCGAGGTGTTGTGGTTCCGGTTTCCGTGATAGAAGCAGGCCCCTGCATTGTCACGCAGCTCAAAAGTGTTGAAACAGACGGCTATATAGCTGTTCAGGTAGGGTTCGGAGAGATTCGTCCCCGCCTTGTCAACAAACCTGAAACGGGGCATTTTAACAAAGCCGGCGTCAAACCGATGCGTGAAATACGCGAGATCCGCACCGAAGACACTTCCGAGTATACTCTCGGCGATGCAATCACATGCGAGATCTTCCAGCCTGGGATGCGAGTCAAAGTAACAGGCACATCCAAAGGTAAGGGGTTTGCTGGAGTTGTCAAAAGATTTCACTTTCATGGTGGAGACCAGACTCATGGCTCCATGGTACATCGTAAGCCTCAGTCAAGTGGAGCTACTGATTCAGCCCGCACCTTTAAAGGTACACGTAAACCTGGACAAATGGGTAACAAGCAGGTCACCGTACGCGGTCTCCGAATTGTACGCATCGATACAGAGCGTAACCTCATTCTCATCGAAGGAGCCGTTCCTGGTTCCGATGGTGGACTGCTCACTATTCAGCGGCTGCCGCAGCGCTAGGAGATTATCAGAATATGGCAACCATACCTTTATACAATACCGAAGGCAAAGAACTCGGTACGTTGCCCCTGCCTGAATCGATCTTCGGAGTTGCGTTCAACGAATCGCTGGTTCACCAGGCAATCGTTACCGAAGAGGCTAATCAAAGGCAGGGTACATCAAACACAAGACAGCGCCATGCAGTTCGTGGTGGTGGTCGAAAACCTTGGAAGCAGAAGGGAACCGGTCGCGCAAGACAGGGTACCATTCGTTCTCCACTATGGCGAGGTGGCGGCGTCGTATTTGGCCCGCATCCACGTGACTATCGCAAAGCATTTCCTGTGAAGATGAGACGCGGCGCCATGCGCAGTGTTCTATCTGGCAAGGTTTCGGAAGGAAATGTGGTTGGTCTGGATGCACTTCAGTTCAGTGAAATTAAGACTAAAAGCGCAACCGCGATGATCAAAGCATTGGGGCTGAACACAACCCGCAGAATTCTTATCATCATTCCTGAGTATAATGAGATTCTGTTAAAATCGACCAACAATCTGCCAGGAGTAGAGCTTCGATTTGCGCCTAACTTCTCAGTGCGGGACGCATTGACAGCGCATAAAATCATTTTGGTGAAAGATGCTGTTTCGAAGATCGAAGCGGTGTGGTCACCAGCTCAGCCTAAGGAGGAAGCGGCATGAGAGATCCGCATATCATTATAGAGCGGCCGCTGCTTACCGAAAAAGGAACTGATCTAGCTGCTGCAAATAAGTTCATTTTTCGAGTCAATCTTGATGCAAATAAGATCGAAATTGCTCAGGCAATTCAATTTATTTATGCTAAGGATAATGTGAAAGTGCTGGCTGTGAACACTATTCATGTAAAGGGTAAGAAAAAGCGTACACTTTCAAAAGGCGGTAAGCCGGGATACACTCCCGACTGGAAAAAAGCTATAGTTACGACAGATAAACCGCTTAGCGTATTTGAGGAGCTTGGAGTCTAATGCCAATTCGACAGTATAAACCCAATACTCCGGGACAACGCTTTCGAGCGGGATCTACGTTCTCGGAGCTGACCAGAGCTGAAGGAAGAAATCAGCCGGTCGACCCGCACAAGCCTCTGCTTGCGCCACTCAAACATTCTGGCGGAAGAAATAATAAAGGGCGCATTACTTCGCGATTTCGTGGAGGTGGGCACAAAAGGATGTATCGTATAGTAGATTTCAAACGAAATCGATACGACGATCCTGCAACGGTACTTACCATAGAATACGATCCCAATCGTTCCTGCCGGATCTCACTTATAGAGTTTGCAGATGGTGAAAAGAGATATATTCTCACTCCGATCGGTCTCAAAGAGGGTGATACCGTTATATCGAGTGATACGGCCGATATTCGTCCTGGCAATAGTCTGCCGCTTCGGGCCATTCCCGTAGGTACCATCATACATAATATTGAGATGTATCTTGGGAAAGGCGGCCAGTTAGTTCGGGCTGCTGGTGTTGGCGCTCAGTTGATGGCTAAAGAGGGCAAGTACGCACAGATTCGACTACCATCTGGGGAAACACGGCTAGTTCTTTTGACCTGCCATGCTAGTATCGGCCAGGTAGGAAACCCGGAACACGAGAATGAATCGTTTGGTAAGGCTGGAAAAAGCCGATGGCTGGGACGGCGTCCGCACGTTCGTGGTGTGGCTATGACACCAAGAGACCATCCACATGGCGGAGGTGAAGCGCAGAGCCCAATCGGCCGTAAAGCTGGACCTGCAACCCCGTGGGGTAAGCCGGCACTCGGTGCGAAGACGCGCCATAACAAGGCCACAGATAAGTTCATCGTCCGCAGACGCGGAAGAAAATAGAGAGGCATGGAGTGAGAGAGGGCGGGTTGTTGACAGCCAAAGAGTTATTTGTTTGTCAAATCACCCATCTCTCTTCTTCCCTCTTCGGAGAATACGATGGGACGTTCACTTAAGAAGGGGCCGTATGCTGACCCCAAACTGTTAGAAAAAATTCGCGGAATGAATTCGCGGAATGAAAAAAAAGCGATTAAAACTTGGTCTAGACGTTCGACCATATTTCCGGATTTCATTGGGCACACCTTTTTGGTGCATGATGGCCGCAAGCATATTCCTATATTTGTGACAGAAAATATGGTTGGTCACAAATTAGGCGAATTTGCTGTTACGCGCTTATTCCGGGGACACTCAGGACAGCAAGTAGAACGACGCTCCGGGATTAAATAGAAGAGGACGCATAACGCTATGGCAAATGAAACAATTGCGGAGACGTTGGAGCGGCCACGCGAACACCGCGAAAATAGAAAAAAGAACCGTGGGCGAAAAGTTCAAGATAATCAGGCGATGGCCGTCGCTAAGCATATCCGAGTTCCACCACGTAAAGCCCGTCTCGTCATGGATGAAGTACGTGGTAAATATGCAGTGGAAGCACTTGCTTTCCTGCGATTTATTCCCAACAGAGCTGCAGGATTCATATCGAAAGTTCTTGCTTCTGCAGTGGCGAATGCAGCAAATAATCACGGACTAAACCCGGCTAACCTTCGCCTGGTAGAGGCTCGAGTTGATGGCGGCCCAAGTCTTAAGAGGATGCAACCGCGAGCACAGGGCAGAGCCTACAGAATTCTAAAGCGATCGAGTCATATCACAGTGATCGTACAGGAAGTGGAACCTAAGCCTCGGAAACCGAAAAAGGCTGCGGTCACACGATCTCGAGCGCAGGTTGCCCGGGAAGCCAAGAAGATCGAACCGCCTGTGCATGGAGTTGAAAAGACTACTATTGTGGATACAGCACCTGTGGAAGTCGAAGCACTTGCGGCTTCCATGCCGGAAGTAACAATAGCTCAGGAAACTGTGGAGGAGCAATCTCCTTCGGCGGAAACAACTATTGAAACTCCCGTGTCCGAAGCATCGGACAACAAATCAGAATCGGGAAGCTGACACTGCTACCGAAAGGAAAACGTATTGGGACAGAAAATTCACCCTATCGGATTTCGTATCGGCGTCATTCGTGACTGGGAGAGCAAGTGGTATCTTCCAGATCGCGGATTTGCGGACGCCTTGTACGAGGATTATAAAATTAGAGCTTTCGTTAAGAAAACTCTCGCTGCTGCTGCTATCTCTCATATCGAAATAGAACGGGCGGCAGGTCGCGTTAAAGTCACTCTCCATACAGCTAAGCCAGGAATTATTATTGGGCGAGGCGGCAAGGGAGTGGATGAACTTCGAGCAGCTCTGACAAAGATGACCAAGAAAGATGTGCATGTGAGCGTTCAGGAGATTCGCCATCCAGATATCGATGCACAGCTTGTAGCGGAGTCGGTTGCCCAGCAGATTGAAAAAAGAATATCCTACAAACGCGCTATGCGTCAATCGGTAGTTAGAGCTATGAAACTCGGTGCAAAAGGGATCAAACTTCTCTGTTCTGGACGGCTTTCCGGTGCGGAAATGGCGCGTAAAGAAGGGGATCGACTTGGAAAAATTCCACTGCATACCCTTCGAGCCGATATAGATTATGGATTTGCTGAAGCAGCGACTACTTATGGAAACATAGGGGTGAAAGTCTGGATTTACAAAGGTGATGTTCTGCCGGGACAGCCGAGACAGTCCGAGCCAGAAATGCCTCGGCAGACGCGAGGCGATGGACGGCCAGATCGATCCGGCGAAAGATCAGACCGTGGTGGACGTGGTACTGGTGATCGTGGTGGTCGTGGCGCTGGCGGGGACCGGGGCGGGCGTGGCGGTGGAGGCGACCGCGGTGGAAGCGGCGGACGCGCACCAGGTGGTGGCGGTGGTCGGCCAGGCGGAGGTTACCAGGGTGGCGGCGGTGGTGGCTATCAGGGTGGCGGCGGCGGACGAGGGCCATCTACTGGAGCGCCTCGGCCATCAGGTGGCGGCGCGCGGCCCCCGAGAACCGATACACCTTCTGGTGAGGCGTAAAGTCAGAACAGCGAGACTGCAGAGAAACATTTATTTGGAGCGGTGTCTGCGTTCTTAATGAGTTACAGAATTCAGATAACCGGACTCTTTCTAAGGAGTGATCGATTATGTTAATGCCAAAGCGCGTTAAACATAGAAAACAACACCGTGGTCGGCGCACAGGCAAAGCCTCCGGTGGCACCATTGTCAGCTTCGGCGAGTTTGGTCTTCAAGCGATGGAATCTTGTTGGATGACAGCCAATCAGATTGAAGCAGCTCGTATTGCAATGAACAGATATGTAAAACGAACTGGAAAAATCTGGATTAGAATATTCCCAGACAAGCCATTCACCAAAAAACCTGCCGAAACACGTATGGGTTCTGGTAAAGGCGCTCCCGAGGGATGGGTCGCAGTAGTTAAACCTGGCCGAGTTCTTTTCGAAATGGGCGGAGTCAGTGAAGAGATGGCTCGTGAAGCCATGCGACTCGCATCGCACAAGCTGCCAATTGAGACAAAATTTATCATGCGGGAAGCGGTCAGAGCTTCATCTGAAACCGAAACCGCTTCAGGTGATATCGAAGAAGCAGATGCAGTTGACGACGCCGAACTAGCGACAGCTGAATTGGCAGGAGAGATAGATGGCTGAATTAAAACTTACCCAAGTCAGAGCACAGATGCGGGAAATGACTGATGCAGAACTTCATAACGAAATTGCGGCTCAGCGAGCTTCACTCTATGATTTTCGTCGCCGTAATGCTATGAAACAACTGGATAACACCATGGCTATCCGAAATGCTCGCAGACAGATTGCACGCTCTATGACCTTGCTGCGTGAACGTGAGCTGGCCGTGCAGAAAGAGGCGAAATAGATATGTCGGATGAATCAGTAAATCCCGTTGCTCTATCAGATACCGCAATTGCAGAGGAAACCATTAACGTGGAAGCAAGTGCTCCGGCAGAAGTTACCTCCGAAACTGACACAACTCCTGATACAGATGTAGTTACAAATGCAGAATCCACAGAAACTTTAGCAACCGTGGAACAGCCGGCAGCAGAAATAGCTCCTGTAGAAGAGGAGAAGCCGGCTCCGAAAACCAAGGCGAAAGCTGTGAAGGTTGCGCCAATTCTTGAGGAAGCACCACCAACAGAACCATTTGTAGTCGATTTTGGTGCAAAGAAGGATCCTGTTCGTGGGCGTCGTAAAGTTCGTACTGGCCGTGTGGTAAGCAGCAAGATGGAGAAAACTATTGTTGTGGCAGTGGAAAGCCGCAAACGCCATCCTCTCTATGGAAAATTTATGCGGCACACTTCGAAGTTCAAAGCTCACGATGAAGCGAATAGCTGTGGTGAAGGCGATACCGTTGAAATAATGGAAACTCGTCCAATTTCAAAAGAAAAACGATGGCGTGTAGTACGCATCATTGAGAAAGCAAAATAGTTTTAGGGTATGTTTCACGGTATTCAGGGGCAGTATTTGCTCTCTTGTGCCAGAAATTAATCCCTGTTGAGGAGAGGCAGAAAGCCCCATGATTCAATCGTATTCGCGTGTGAAATGCGCCGATAACTCCGGCGCCAGAGAAATACTATGTATCCGAGTCATGAAAGGCTCGAATGCGCGGTATGCCTTTGTGGGAGATATCATTATTGGAGTAGTCAAATCGGCGACTCCAAATCAGCAGGTCAAGAAATCTGACGTGGTCTGCTGCGTTATTGTTCGAACCAAGCACGCCATTCGTCGTCCTGACGGTTCGGTACTTCGCTTCGATGATAATGCCGCAGTTGTTATAAATAAAGCCAATCAAGAACCGCGAGGCACACGTATATTTGGCCCCGTAGCTCGTGAACTTCGTGAACGCGATTTTATGAAAATCGTTTCGCTTGCGCCGGAGGTGCTCTAATATGCCAAGACTAAAACGCAGCCAACCGACAGAGCCGATAAAGCTTAAAGTCAAAAAAGGGGACACTGTTGAGGTGATCTCCGGAAAAGATAAAGGCGTTCGAGGCGAAATTCTTGAAGCAATGCCTAAAGAGAACAAAGTGGTCGTTCAAGGTGCGAATATGATGGTCAAACATCAGAAAGATCGCCCGAGCAATCGCGCAGGTGCCAACAATGTACTCAAAGGTGGCCGTATTGAGAAAGAGGGACCGCTTTTTGCATCTAAAGTCATGGTTGTGTGTAAAGCATGCCAGCGCCCCACACGAGTAGGATATGCCTACCGTGATGGTGAAGAGAAGATGTCTCGCAGAAAATATCGTATCTGCAAGCATCCTGATTGCGGCAAAGCGATCGATTAATAATCACAAATATTTGTGATCCCGTCGCCGGTCGGAAATCGGAGGCAATCATTTTGGGAGACCCTAATAGAATGACTCGTTTAAAAGATAAGTTTGTATCGGAAGTGTCGCCTGCACTATTTAAGCAGTTTGAATATAAAAATGTAATGCAGGTGCCTAAGCTGGATAAGATTGTGATCAATATGGGTGTTGGCCGTGCCGGACAAACTGGCGGAGACGCCAAAGAGCTTGATGGAGCTGTTCGGGATATGACTGCGATTGCGGGGCAGAAACCGATTGTAACCAAAGCGCGTAAATCAGTTTCTAACTTCAAACTTCGTGAAGGTTCCAAAGTTGGATGTAAGGTGACCCTTCGTGGTGCCAAGATGTATGAATTCTTTGATCGATTGGTGAGTGCAACTCTTCCTCGTATTCGAGACTTTCAGGGTATCTCGCCGAACTCGTTTGATGGCCGTGGTAATTTTGCCATGGGCATGAAAGAACAGATTGTATTTCCTGAAATTGACTACGATAAGATAGATAAGGTGCGCGGTATGGATATCATTGTCTGTACCACAGCGCAGACAGACGAAGAAGCGCGCGCTCTCCTGAAGCTGCTGGGTATGCCTTTCCGCGACAAGTAGTTTGTTAAGCTTTCATTCAATAATAATGATCATTTTAAATGAACGCAGCAGGTTGAATTGAAAACTGAATATCGATATCAACTCAGTCTCCTTCGCCGCGTTTATTCGGCTTCGCGTGGACGCGACGACGTTTGGGATTTAAGAATGCAACTTGCGTTTTGTCCTGGACATTTCGCTGCGTCGCAATGATGCCGACCAGCGTGTCAATATAAATTGGCGAGGGGAGAGTACGTCATGAAAAGCTATGCAATTCATGCGATCAGAAATGTGGGTCTATTCGGACATCAAGGAGCAGGGAAGACTTCCCTTGCCGAAGCTTTGCTCTTCAGTTCAGGGGCTATAGACCGCCTTGGGCGAACCGATGACGGTACGACAGTATGCGATTTTGATACGGAAGAACAGAAACGGCATATTAGTATCAATGCGGCTTTAGCGCCTTGTGAATGGCACGAATCGAAAATTAATTTTATTGATGCTCCTGGCTACTTAGATTTTCAGGGTGAAGTCAAGAGTGTATTGAGCGTTGTTGAGGCTGCTATCCTCGTTACACCCGCTCAGGGACTGCCGGAAGTCGGGTTTGGAATTGCCTGGGATCTGGCATCCGAAGACAGTCTGCCCAGAGCGGTGTTCGTGAATAAAATGGATCGTGAAAACGCAGACTTTGGACTCCTGGTTCAATCTCTACGGTCATTATACGGCAATATTATTGCCCCGTTTCAGATTCCAATCGGGTCCGCCGAGAGTTTTCGCGGTGTCATAGATCTGGTAGAGATGAAAGCTTTCATTGGAACCGGGCACGATGTGGAGTGCAGTGAAATTCCTTCAGAATACTCGGAGGAGGCGCGAAAATATCGCGAGCTGCTGGTGGAATCGTCCGCTGAAGGCGATGAATTGCTCATTGAGAAATACTTAAACGGGGAAGAACTCACCCATGATGAGGTGGTTCGCGGGCTTCACGAAGGGATTGATGCTGGCAAGGTTGTCCCTGTTCTGTGCGGATCAGCAAGCAAAGATATTGGGATGACCGACCTGCTTAATATCGTAGTCCATGAGTTCCCAAATCCATTGGAAGTGGGACATATACATGGGCGGAATCCTGCAACTGGAGCTGAAGATAAGCGTGAGGCCGGGGATGCATCCCCATTTTCCGCGTTGGTTTTCAAAACAGTTGCCGATCCATTTCTAGGTACGCTCAATTATTTCAGAGTTCTTTCTGGAGTAATGAAAGCTGGCTCTACCGTTCTTAATTCGACAAGAGGCAAAGAGGAACGTGTTGGCCAGGTATATTTTGTTCGAGGGAAAAATCAGGAATCTACTTCTGAGATACGAGCGGGCGATATCGGAGTAACCGCTAAATTAGCCGATACGCGAACCAGTGACACTCTCTGCGACCCCGCTAAGCCGATGGTGATTGACCCGATACAGTTCGGGGAACCAATTTTTGAGCAGGCGATAGTTGCAAAAACTAAAGTAGATGAAGATAAGATGGGACCAGCGCTACATAGAGTAGAAATTTCGGATCCTACTTTTAAATTTCACCGTGATCCTGAGACAGCACAGACGATAATTGCAGGCTCTGGTGAGACACATCTAAATATTGTAGTGGAACGACTGAAAAAGTTCGGCGCTAATGTGGAAACGGTGGAGCGTAAAGTTCCCTATCGTGAAACTATAACTTCCAAAGCAGAGGGCCAGGGGCGCCATAAGAAACAGACTGGCGGGCGGGGGCAGTACGGTGACTGCTGGCTGCGTCTGGAACCCAATAAGGGAGGCGGAATTGAATTTGTCGATGCTATTGTCGGCGGATCCATACCGCGAAACTTTATTCCTGCGGTAGAAAAAGGGGTTCGACAGGCGACTGAGACAGGTATACAGGCAGGTTATCCATCCGTCGATATTAAGATAACAGTCTATGACGGTTCCTATCATGATGTCGATTCTTCGGAAGCGGCTTTTATCATGGCGGGAATATTAGGTTTTAATGCGATCGCTCTAAAAGCTGATCCCACTCTCATGGAGCCGATTTTAGATATAGAAGTTAAAATCCCTGAAGATATGCTGGGGGACGTGATGAGCGACCTAACAGGCAAGAGGGGTAGAATAGTCGGTACGGAAAATGCAGGATTAGGTAAAACTCTTCTCAAAGCATCTGTACCGCAGGCAGAGATGCTCCGATATGCAATAGATCTTCGATCCATTACACGTGGCAGAGGATCTTTTACTGGGCAGCTTTCGCACTATGAAGAGGTGCCGCAGCATATCGTGCAGCACATTATCGCGAACCACAAGAAGGAGCGCGAGGCGGGCGAACACTAGCTCGTTAATTTCTTGATGAGGTGATTTCCTGCGATGAAACGAACGTATCATTTCAGGGAAGACCCTCTATCTTATGGAGGTTCCAGTTGGCAAAACAGTGTTTAATTGAGAAGGCTAAACGCACACCAAAATTTAAAGTGCGCGGCTACACTCGCTGCAACGTCTGCGGGCGTTCACGAGGATATATGCGTCGGTTCGGTCTGTGCAGAATCTGTTTCAGAGAGATGTCCCATCAGGGCCTCATTCCGGGCGTCACTAAGTCGAGCTGGTAAGGGAGAAAAATTATGGCATTTACAACAGATCCCATCGCCGACCTGCTGACCCGTATACGGAATGCAAATCGAGCAAATCACGACAGCCTCGAACTTTCGTCTTCCAAGCTGAAAGTGGAGGTGGTTAAGATTCTGCATCGCGAGGGTTTTATTAAAAGTTTTGAGGTCATAAAACTAGTACCTCAGGATAAGATCAAGATTTCATTAAAGTATGGTTCGAAACGTGAAAAGGTCATCACTGACCTCAAGCGAATCAGCAAACCAGGGCTTCGCGTATACTGCGGCAAGGAAGAGATTCCTCGTGTTCTGCGCGGTCTTGGAATCGCAATCCTCTCCACTTCGCATGGTCTCATGACTGATCGCGAAGCGCGTAAGCGTGGAGTGGGTGGTGAAATTCTCTGTTATGTCTATTAGATCAGGCTACGAATAAACATTATTGTTCATATCTTGTTTATACGTACACATCGCTCTGAAATCGGAAAGGTTGCACTATGTCACGTATCGGCAAACGCCCGATCCCGGTTCCGGCTGGCGTCACCATCACCCATGGTGAAGATGGTATCGCGGAAATTAAGGGGCCGAAAGGCTCACTCGTACGCCAATTTAGTCCGGACATGAAATTCAATCTCAATGATGGGGTTCTGCTCATTGAACGCCCAACAGATGAAAAGCAGCATCGCGCACTTCATGGTCTGACGCGCACTCTCGCAGCCAATATGGTGGAAGGTGTCACAAAAGGCTATGAAAAACAGCTCGAAGTTATTGGAGTAGGATTCAGAGCTTCTGTCGCTGGATCAACTCTGCAGTTAAGTGTGGGTTTCTCTCATCTTATTGAAGTATCTCCACGTGAAGGCATCTCCTTCTCGGTGGCAAATGATCCTGGCACTCGAAATCCAGTGATAACAATATCCGGGATAGATAAAGAGAGAGTCGGTCAGACTGCAGCTGAAATACGAAAACTGAGAAAACCTGAACCCTATAAAGGCAAAGGAATCCGATATAAAGGCGAGAATGTACGCCGCAAACAAGGCAAGACAGGCGGTAAGGGCGGTAAGGGTAAGAAGTAGGCTGTTGTCGCGCCAGGATGCTGAGTGTATACATTTTCGAAGCATCCTGGCTTAAAATTGCTGGGGAAGGTGCGGGTTTCCCCCCCCCGAACCCCTGGTTTGTGGTATAATAGCATCTTACGTTCTGCAGATGATTCAGAACGTTAGTCCAGTGTTGGGTCGGAAATCCAGCACGAGAGGAAACTGTACCGAAATGGCGATTGAAGATAAAGAGCGTTTGCGTATAAAACGCCACCGGCGTGTTCGCGCAAAAGTAACGGGCACATCTGCCCGCCCGCGACTCAATGTCTCCCGCAGTATCCAGCACATCTATGTTCAGCTGATCGATGATACCACCGGGCATACTCTATTAGCAGCATCAACAATGGATCCCGATCTGCGCAAAGCGCTCAAAAGCGGGGGAAATGTGGAAGCGGCAAGAGTGGTAGGCAAGCTGATTGCTGAGCGAGGGATGGAAAAAGGAATCACCACTGTCGTGTTTGATCGCGGCGGTTATAAATATCATGGCCGCATACAGGCTTTGGCCGATGCAGCGCGTGAAGGCGGACTAGTATTTTAAGGAGCAGCTTGTGGCGAAGATTAATCCAGATACGCTAAATCTCGAAGAGCGTGTCGTTCGTACTAATAAGTGCCAGAAAACAACTAAAGGTGGCCGCACCATGAGCTGGAGCGCCCTAGTTATAGTTGGCGATGGCGCTGGCCATGTTGGCGCAGGGTTGGGCAAGGCTCGTGCAATTCCAGATGCGATACGCAAAGGAGTGGAAGCCGCGAAGAAAAATATTATTCTGGTTCCAATCGTAGGCGGTACTATCCCGCACGAAGTGCTTGCAAACTCAGGCGCTGCGCAAGTGATGTTAAAACCAGCATCTGCAGGAACTGGAATTGTTGCCGGAAGCAGTGTGCGAACCATTCTAGAACTTGCGGGAGTACATGATGTACTGGGCAAATCATTGGGATCGGCCAACTCGCTTAACATCGCATGGGCCGCTATGGAAGCGTTGAAACAATTGAAACGTGTGGAAGATGTGGCTCGTCTACGATCTACAACAGTCGATAAACTGCTCCCATGGATGAAATATATGGAGGAGCCTTCACATGTCTGACAAGTTGAAAATCACACTTCGTAAAAGCCCGATTGGATATGCACAGTCTCAAAAAGATACAGTGCGCTCACTCGGATTTAAGAAACTTCAGCAGACTGTAGTGATGGACGATTCCTTGGTAGTACGCGGTATGATTCACAAAGTACGTCATCTCGTAGTTGTAGAGCAGATTGAGGCCTAAACCAGCCTTTGGCACATATTAAGATTCTATCGGGCTTCAAATGCGCTGATAGATTTAGAAAAGAGAGTTTCTATGGGAATAGGTATACATAGTCTTAAGCCCGCACCAGGTTCTACGCACCGCCGCAAGCGGCTCGGGCGTGGAATGGGTTCCGGGCACGGCAAGACCTCGACACGCGGGCACAAAGGTAACAAAGCGAGAGGCCAAATCAATCCGAACTTTGAAGGCGGGCAGACCCCTCTGCATCGAAGACTCCCACAGGTGCGCGGATTTAAGCCGGTAAATAAAAAGATATACGCGCTTGTGAACATTGAAGTGCTCGAACAGAAATTTGCAGCAGGAACGGTCATCACTCCGGAACTGCTTATATCCAGCGGAGTTGTACGTGAAATTTATCACGGTTTAAAAGTACTTGGTGACGGAGAAGTGACCAAGAATTTTACTGTACACGCACACAAATTCAGTCAGAGTGCTCATGACAAGCTGGTGGAAGCTGGGGGATCTGTAGAGATATTAGCAGCCATACGCAGACGTCCGGAGGCGAAATAAGTCCATGTTAGAGGCGATGCAGCGAGCATTCTCCATTCCGGAGTTGAAAAAGAGAATACTTTTTGTGCTGGGCATGTTTTTGATCTTTGCGATTGGCGCGCACATACCAGTGCCAGGTATTGATCCTAAAAAGATGGCTGCAATCATGGGTAAAGGCGCTGGAACACTGTTAGGGATGATGGATGTCTTCTCTGGAGGTGCACTTCGCAGAATGTCCCTTTTCGCCATGGGCATCGCGCCCTATATTAATGCTTCCATCATCATGCAGATGATGACTTTCGGTATTCCCCAGTTAGAGCAGTTATCTAAGGAAGGGGAAGCGGGGCGAAAACAGATCGCGCGGATTACCAGAAATTTAATGGTGGTTCTCGCTGCAATCCAATCCTTCGGAATGACGTTCATATTTACTCAGGGCGGAGTTCATATGGGAATTCTGACTCGCCTCCAGATATGTGTCGCTCTTACAGCAGGATCCACTCTGCTCCTGTGGCTCGGTGAGCAAGTCACTCAAAACGGAGTTGGAAATGGTGTATCGCTTGTAATCTTTGCTGGTATTCTCCTCAGTCTTCCTTATCAGAGTCAGATGATACTTGTTCAACTGCGGGCTGGAACTGTTACCTGGGTTAATTTGCTAGCATTAATCGTAGCATTCGTAGGCACAGTGTATGCCATTATCTATATTACCCAGGGAACAAGACGCATTCCCATACAGCACACAAAAAGAGTAATCGGGCGGAGTCAGACACAGGCAGGAGCCTCATATCTGCCTATTAAAGTGAATACAGCAGGTGTTATTCCGATTATATTTGCCATCTCTATTATGTTGCTTCCCGCTACCTTGCTGAATGTAGTGCCAGGTCAGCCAGGAGTGGGATTTGTAGGGATGCTTAAAGACTTTTCATTAAAGCTGAACCCAGGAAATACCTGGTGGTCAACACTCATCTATGCTCTGTTCGTGATTATATTCACCTACTTTTATACGGCAATTGTGATGAATATTCAGGAGATGTCGGATAACCTGCGTAAATATGGCAGTTACGTGCCAGGTATTCGGCCAGGAAAGCCTACCTACGATTATCTTGAACGCGTGGTATCAAGGATCACTATGGCAGGAGCTTTCTTCTTAGCTCTGGTTGCTGTAGTTCAGTATATTGTTCCAGCATTTACGCATTTACAAAGTTTCACTCTTGTGGGTGGAACATCACTTCTGATCGTGGTTGGTGTGGCCATTGAAACCATGCAGGCAATTGAGGCGCAGCTGCTCATGCGGAACTACGAAGGGTTTATCAAAGGCGGACAGTCTTAGCTTTCTGTAATTTCTATTCGCAAAGTGGCTGATGAAAGAGTTCAGCACAAATATTGCTGAGTTCATGTGAGCTGCTTGAATATATGAAAGACATATCTAGGCGGCGAGGATGCGATCGAATGATACTGGTGCTGCTGGGGCCGCCCGGTGTCGGAAAAGGCACACAAGGCGCACGGATAGCTGTGCACTACGATGTTCCTACCATCTCTACCGGAGCCATATTCCGTGAAGCAGTAGCACGCGGAACAGAACTCGGGCGAATAATTCAGCGTGTCAAAATTGATCAGGGTGAATTTGTTCCAGATGAGATTGTGGTGAAAGCAGTTCGAGAACGAACAAGCGAGCATGATTGTGATACCGGTTATCTTTTAGATGGGTTTCCTCGCACGGTTCCTCAGGCCGAAGCGCTAGAAGCAATGCTCTCTGAAAAAAAGTTAAGGCTGACAGCGGCTATAGAGTTCAATGCGCCTATCGATCAAATTATATCTCGTTTCAGTGGCAGGCGAGTTTGTCCAGTTGATGGGGCGACCTATCACATTGAAAACCAACCGCCTAACCATGCCGGGCTATGTGATATATGTAACTCACAGCTCACGACGCGTGCAGATGATGCACCAGATATCGTTCGAAAACGTATGCAAGTGTTTGCGGAGAAGACAGCACCACTTTTGGAGTACTACTCAATACAAGGCCTGCTTTACGAAATAGACGCTTCAGCGGAACCGGAAACAGTGTTTGGCCAGGTGGTAACGGTGCTGGATGGTTTAAAATGAGCCTTATCAAATCGCAGATTGAAATATCGAAGATAAGGGATGCAGGTAAAGCAGTACACAATATAATCCATTCAACCGGAGCGATGATACGGCCAGGTATAACGACTGGCGAGCTAGAAGATTATGCTGCCGTGCTATTTGGGAAATTTGGTGCGACAAGCCCGTGTTTAGGGTACTCACCGGGAGGGCATCCTCCGTTTCCTGCCTGGACATGTATCTGTGTAAACAATGAAATAGTGCACGCTATACCCGGGCGCCGGCTTATTAAAGAAGGCGATATCGTAACAGTAGATGTTGCACTCGAGTTAAATGGATATGTGGCAGACAGCGCATGGACATTTCCAGTGGGAAAAGTATCTCCTTTGGCGGAACGGCTGCTTAAAGTCACAAGAGATGCCCTATACCGTGGTATTTCTCAGGCAAAAGCAGGCCAGAAAGTGGCAGATATAGGGTATGCTATACAGCGGCATGCCGAGACAAACGGATTTTCTGTGGTGCGCGAACTGGTTGGCCACGGGGTTGGGCGCACGATGCACGAAGAACCTCAGGTAGCGAACTTCGGGCAAAGAGGTAAGGGACCGGCTCTGAAAAGCGGAATGACTTTTACAATAGAACCCATGATTAATGCAGGCCGAAAAGAGATAGAGTGTCTTGATGACGGATGGACAATCGTTACCGAAGATGGAAGCTTATCTGCCCACTTTGAACACACTGTCGCCATTGTTCCTGGAGGAGCAATGATTTTGACGAACGGAGATTAAATGCCACCACCCAGAAGACCGGGGCCACCTATGAGACCCGGCGGTGCAGGCGGATCGGGAGCAAAGCGCCGGCCAGGATATGGTCCACCTACGCGTCCATCTGGAGGACCGCCAGCTCAGTCAAAAAAAGCCACACCAGAAGAGAACAGTGGCAAAGAACCAGGAATCGAAATTGAAGGCGTGATTGCTGAAGCGCTTCCCAACGCAATGTTTCGTGTGGAGATACCTGTAGGGGATCAGAAAAAACTAGTATTAGCTCATGTTTCGGGCAAAATGCGGCAGAACTATATTCGAATCCTACCAGGTGATCGTGTACTGGTTGAACTGTCTCCTTACGATCTAGAACGTGGTCGAATTAGGTATCGTTATAAGTAGAAATTTAAATCAATTTCAACTCCAGGCGAATCTATTCAATCAGATCTGCCGGGTTTATTATGTGCCTGGTAAATTATATTAAGAGCGTATTAACAAAAGCTCTCTGAGGTATCAATTCAATGAAAGTACGAGCATCCGTAAAAAAAATATGTGAGAAGTGTAAAGTTATCAAGCGTGAAGGGGTTGTACGTGTTATCTGCGTCAATCCAAAGCACAAGCAGCGTCAAGGTTAAACATCAGAGTTAGCGGAATAGCTGAGGTGATCTGACACCGATGCTGATCTTATCCGCTGCTTTCCGATGAAGGAGGAACGGTTTGGCACGTATCGCTGGCGTGGATTTGCCACGTGACAAAAGAATAGAATACGCGCTCACCTACATCTACGGCATTGGCCTTCCAAGCGCCAGAAAGATCATAGAGCAGGCGGGTATCGATGTGAATACTCGGGTTCGAGATCTGACGGAAGCGGAATCCGCTCGTGTTCGTGAGATTCTGGAGCGTGAATTCCGTGTGGAGGGCGACCTTCGCAGAGAGTTCCAGCTCAGCATTCGTCGTTTGATGGAGATCGGCTGCTATCGCGGTATCCGTCATCGACGCGGACTTCCTGTTCGTGGTCAACGCAGTAAAACAAATGCGCGAACACGCAAAGGTCCGAAACGCACTGTAGCTGGAAAGAAGAAAGTGAAGAAGTAGGGAGACTCTCCATATGGCGAACAAATCGACCACAAAACCCGGGGCTGGTCGCCCGAAATCAAAAGAAAAGAAAAATGTTGTGCAGGGTATTGTTCATATCCAATCAACATTCAACAATACCATCGTCACCATCTCCGATGTGGCGGGAGCTGTCATCTCCTGGTCCAGCGCTGGAAGCATGGGAATGTTCAAAGGTTCTCGCAAAAGTACTCCTTTCGCAGCTCAAGTAGCCGCTGAAAGAGCAGCGCGAGCGGCTATGGAACATGGCCTGCGCAGAGTGGATGTGTTTGTAAAAGGGCCTGGAGCCGGACGCGAGACCGCTATCCGTGCCTTGCAGGGAGTGGGACTGGAAGTGACCATGATCAAAGATGTCACACCGATCCCACACAACGGATGCCGCGCACCTAAGCGCCGCCGAGTTTAAATAGGCATAATTACGCATTGGTGGATGAAGCCCTCACAAATCGAAATTCGTGAGACGTGTAAACACCCGGGAAGCTTTTAGAATAGCCGACCGCTAATTTGTGGTAATGCACCACAAGGAGCATTATTTTAGGATATGGCAAATAATCATGATCCGCGCTGTCGCCAGTGCAGGCGAGAGGGAGCAAAGCTCTATCTCAAAGGCGACAAGTGCTTCACAAAATGTACACTGGATAAAACCAGCAAAGATGGGCGTACCAAGTGGCGAGACAAGCCTCCTGGGATGCACGGCTCCCCCACCTTTCAGAAGAAGATAACTGAATATGGCCAGCAGCTCCGCGAAAAGCAGAAGCTCCGCAGAATTTATCGTGTGCTGGAAGCTCAGTTTCGCGGCTACCTCGAAGAAGCGCTGCGTCGCCCAGGTGTTACCGGCGAAAATCTGCTTCAGCTTTTGGAACTGCGTTTAGATAACGTCGCTTTCCGTTTTGGATTCTCATCTTCCAGGGCCCAATCAAGGCAAATGGTAAGTCATGGCCACTTTACCGTGAATGGCAGAAGGGTTAATATTCCTTCTTACATTGTGAAACCTGGTGATGTGGTGGGAGTGCATGAAAGCATGTCCAAAAGCGGGGTAATTAAAGAAGCCAGGGATCGTGTGCACAAACGCGGTCTTGCGGGATGGCTGGATTTCAATATTCAGCTTATGGAAGGCAAAGTACTCGCTGTTCCTTCCCGTGAACAGATCGACACCAATGTACGCGAACAGCTTATTATTGAATTCTATTCGCGCTAACTATAGTCTGGCTTGACCGCTTGTGCTGCAAGCGAGTCCGTTGCAGGATGCCGGGGCGCAGTAAGCCTATGTGTAAAGTGCGTGACGGCAAAGGAGAGAGTGAATAATGGAACTGACCCTGCCGAATATCCAGACTTTGGAAACAAATGCGAACTACGGTAAGTTTATCGTAGAGCCCCTGGATCGCGGGTATGGAGTAACACTGGGAAACTCCTTGAGAAGAGTGTTGTTGTCGTCCATACCTGGCGCAGCAATCACATATGTTAAAATAGATAAGGTTCTTCATGAATTTTCAACTATACCAGGAGTTAAAGAAGACACGACTGAACTTCTTCTGAACCTTAAGGGTATTAATGTTAAGGTACATCGAAATGGTTCGGGTGAAGTAAAGCACGAGCCGAAAACAGTGCGTATCGATATCGTTGGTGAAAGCAGAGTTACCGGCGCGGATATTCTATGTCCCGAAGATGTGGAGATCGTAAATCCTGAAGCATATATCGCGACGATATCCGATAGCGATGCCACACTTTCGATGGAGATGACTATCGAAACTAATAAGGGATATGTGCTGCCAGACCGCTTGGAACGCAGAAGTACCATAGGTATTGGAGTGATACCTTTAGGGGCGGCATTTACGCCTGTTCGAAAAGTCAATTATACAGTCGAAACAACAAGAGTACAATCTAATATTAATTTAGAGCGTTTGATACTCGAAGTGTGGACTAATGGAAGTGTAACTCCGGAAGTTGCAATTAGTGAAGCATCCAAAATTCTCGTAGAGTATTTTAGTATGTTTGCCGGGTTTCAGCGTGGGACAGGTATGTTGGTTATTGATCCTCCAGAAAAAGGAGGGAGTGAACCTGGGCCGGATGTTCCTGTTGTTCGTATCGAAGAGTTAGATTTTTCAGTACGTACGTACAACTGTCTCAAAAAAGCAAATATATTAAGTATGCGTGAGCTGGTTGACTATACAGAAACCGATCTGATGCAGATTCGTAACTTCGGCAAAAAATCACTTACCGAAGTTCGTGAAAAGCTTTCGAACTTCAATTTAACTCTGAAGGGCGGAGCAACTGTAAATCTTGATGATGAACCTGGCGACGGTGAATCTGAAACTGATATAGAATTAGAATAGAATTACTTCGAACCGCTTATTAAACTGACGAACCACAATGTTTTGGTTTCAGTTTGTTAGATTTTGTGGAGGATATAGATCATGCGTCACCGAAGATCGGGACGTAAATTCGGACTACCAAGTGACCAACGGCGCGCCCTTCTGAAGGGACTTACGCGAAGTATGCTGCTTAACGATCGAATTATCACGACCGAAACCCGTGCTAAAGATGTGCGACCCATCGTAGAAAAGCTGATTACGACAGCGCGTAAAGGCGGAGCGGATGCTCCTGTTGGCGCACGGCTTCATGCCAGACGTATGGTACGACGATATGTCGATAGCAATATCGATGAATTCGTTCGCGTTCCCGGCGAGAAAAAAGCCGGTAAACAACGAGGAACTAAAATTGCTCGTAATCCTTACTATGTTGTTCCGCGTCTTTTTGAAGTTATCGCTCCCAGATTCATCGGCAGAAACGGTGGCTACACTCGGATTACCAAAATAGGCTTCAGACGCGGAGATGGCGCTCCTCTAGTATTGCTCGAATTTGTTGAAGGCATTGAGCCAATCGAAACGGCAGTACCGCAGGTCGCTTTGACTTCAGAAGGTCGTAAAGGTCTATTCGGCTTGGGACGACGTAGAAAATAGTTCTTGTCACTATCGGTAGTACAGTAATAATTACTCTGCTTGTATTTTGTCGATGTTTGTGATCGCATTATAGAAATAGTATCCAGGAATGCGCAGTTTTAAAGCGATAGTGGAGTACGACGGAACAGATTTTGCAGGCTTTCAATGGCAGCATAATTTGCGCACAGTGCAAGGGGAATTAGAAACTGCGCTAGCGATGCGATTCGAACATCCTGTCAAATTGGTAGGAGCAGGAAGAACTGATTCTGGTGTGCACGCGATAGGTCAGGTTATCAGTTTTAATTCTGATACAAGCATTCCTGTAGATAAACTTCCGATAGCGCTTTCATGCACACTGCCGCGTGATATTGCGGTTACCAGGGTAGAAGAGACGAGGCCAGATTTTTCAGCAAGATTTTCTGCTTCTTCCAGAGTTTATGTGTATTTAATCCATAACCGCAGAATTCCATCTGCAGTGTGGCGAAGATTCTCTACTCATCAATCTGAGCCTCTTGATGTCAGTCTCATGCAGACTGCAGCAAATGAGCTAATTGGTGAGCATGATTTCGCTTCTTTTGGCAACGAGTTAGACCCTGTTTATACTACAATGCGTGAAGTTACACACTGTAACCTACGCCGTACCGGGGAATTCGTATTTATTCGCATAGAGGCAAATGCCTTTTTGCGAGGCATGGTTCGAACAATCGTAGGCACCCTAATTGATATAGGCCGTGGCAGACGTGAACCAGAAGAGATTCGCAGAATACTCGATGCCAGAGATCGTCGTAAGGCAGGGCCAACCGCTCCGCCAGAAGGCCTCTGTCTTGTGAAAGTGCGATATGGACAGCGTAAAGTTTATGCTGCACAATCGATCTCTGCCAATGTAGACGGCAGCAATGAACGAATGAGGATAATCGAATGAAAACTACCATTTCGGCACGTCCGGAAGATATGGAAGAGGAGCGAAAGTGGTACATTATGGATGCCACTGATAAGCCCCTTGGACGGTTGGCCGTAGATGCTGCTAAGATTCTTCGTGGCAAACACAAGCCGATATTTACTAAACATGTTGATACCGGCGATCATGTAATCATTATTAATGCTGAAAAAGTAGTAATGACAGGAGCCACCAAAGGGAATGAAAGTGTTTATCACCATACCGGGTGGCCAGGCGCACTGAAAAGCGTTAACCGGCAGACCGAGCTGGACAAAAACCCCGAAGAGGCGATACGACGTGTCGTCCGTGGGATGATCCCGCACAATAAACTTGGCGACGCTACCATTAAAAAGCTGAAAGTGTATCGAGGTCCGGTGCATCCACACGATGCTCAAAAGCCGGTAGTTTTTACCGGTGGTGTTCAGGATAGAGGAGAGTAGGCGTGGCAGATAATAAAAATCGATATTACGGAACGGGCAAACGAAAAAATGCGATCGCTCGTGTATGGATTGCCGCTGGTACGGGCACAATGACCATAAACGATAGACCCGCAGGAAAATATCTTGGGCGAGCAGTTCTTGAACAACTTTTGCATCAGCCTTTCGTTGTTACGGATACAGATGGCCGCTTCGATGTAATCGCCCACTGCAAAGGCGGCGGGATCTCGGGGCAGGCAGGCGCTATTCGACACGGTATATCAAAAGCACTTCTTGAAGTAGACCCTGAGCTCCGGCCTCGTCTGCGACGGACAGGCTTACTTACTCGTGATCCACGAGTGAAAGAACGTAAGAAATACGGTCGTAAACGTGCAAGACGTGGTTTTCAGTTCAGCAAACGGTAAGTATTTTCAAACTTCACTCGTTAGATATCCAGTTCCCTTTTGGAATTTAACGAGTGGATGCACGCAAGTATTGATACGCTCTTTAAATCCCGATAATAATATCAGTTCAAAATAACAATCCTTTCTATTATGCTTTCCCTGCCGCAAGCTCAGTAAATTATTACTCATGGAAAGCATTGGAGGATATTCTATTGATTCTTGATTTTCACCCCTTCTTTTCAAGTCACTCTTCATTTGGACGCTGCACAATGCCTAGGATTGTTTGCAAGCATTCCCTGCTCAAAATGGCTTTTATTTGTCTTGGACTATTTTCCTGTAAATTTGTTCTGGCCGACTCCACTATCACGCTCGAGCTGCCTCTTTCTCAGGCAGGCCTTGAGGCGCAGGCAGCTAAGAAAGCGTCTGAAATTCAGAATGCACGTACTTCTGCGCGGCCTAGAGGTGGGACGCAATCGTGGAGAGGCACTTCCCCTTCCCGCAGAGCTTCATCACGAGAGAGTGTTGTTGGTCGGTTAGGGCAGTTATCTCAATCCACTTCAATTTTTAGGCGCAGAAGCAGTTCTTCTTCACGGCTCACAGATGCCCCAGCAGGTACCTATCTTGCTATTCAACAGGATGCTGGAGTCTGGATCGGAGTCTTGATGGCAGATGGTTCTACCGGCTGGCTATCTAGAGATAGCGTTCAGATGATGGACTACCAGGTAGTGAGCTCCGCAAAAACTCCCATCTACGCAAATATAGGTGATGGTGACATCTATCCCAGAGGCAGCACTCCCTATTTTAATGGAGATTCGGCGGCGCTCTTTCAAGAAGCTTATAAGTATCTAGGGGTGAGATATGTTTGGGGTGGCAATACGGCAAACGGCATCGACTGTTCTGGTTTTATCAAAAATGTATTTGCTTCCTGTGGATATCCGCTGCCGAGACTCGGGTCAGATCAAATGGCCTACGGAATACCCGTCTCACCAGATCAGTTACGGCCAGGTGACCGTCTCTATTTTGGCCGTAGAAAAGAGAGAGTAGGCGTTACCCATACGGGGCTGTATATTGGAAATGGCTATTTCATCCACGCATCATCCAGCCGCCACGGAGTAGCGATAAGCTCTTTGAGTGAGCAGATGTTTGCCCGTATCTTTGTCTGTGCCAGAAGATAGTTTCACAAATTAAATAAACTATCATGTCCGCCCCCACTTTCTGAACTCGGATTAAACGAATTTACTGATAAGCTATGATTTAAGATATGTTCATCATTCTTCAATTTTGTCAGCGCAAAACGTTCTGCTTTCAATCCTTTCTTTTACGGTAATTTCTAACTTTGCATTGGCTCATAGTTAATCATTAAATCCGTTTGATCCGAGTTCAGAAAGTGGGTGCTGGGGTTAGGCAAAACCTGGCAAGACCAACCATCGATCTGCTATACTAAGGATTAGTTTTGATAGTACTGAAGGATGGATACGAATGCCGCTGCCTGTGTTGGAAAAGGGAATAAAGCCTGGATATCATATTATGACCTGGGGCTGTCAGATGAATGAGGAAGATTCTGAGCAGATGGGCCTGTTCCTGGAGCAGATGGGTTATGAATCTGTACAAAATCCTGAAACGGCGGAAGTCGTGCTGTTGAACACGTGCTCTGTCCGCGCTAAACCTGAAGAAAAAGTTTGGAGCATGCTTGGAAAACTGCGCGATATCAAACGCACTCGCCCAGAACTTATCATTGGGGTGTGTGGATGCATGGCTCAAGTAGAGAGCGATGAGATTCGCAGGAGAGCGCCACATGTTGACATGGTGGTTGGTACCGGCAATATTGCATCTATTCCCGATTTAGTACGTAGTGTGAAGATGCAGTCACCCGAAGAGCGTGGTATTCGAGCGATATCTCCCAGTCCGAAATCTCACAATCCAAACTACATTACCCTCACATCGCTGGCTCTTCCAGAACGCAAAGGAGCGGTAGTTACAGATATCCCTCTCAGAACCACTCTTCGTGCCCGCAAACTTAAGGCCCATGTGCCCATTATGTACGGCTGCGATAAATTCTGCACATTCTGTATTGTTCCGCTGACAAGGGGCAGGGAGCGAAGTCGGCCTACTGTCGAAATCATCGATGAAATTAAAGCGTTGGCTGCGGCGGGTACCAAGGAAGTTACTTTATTAGGGCAGACAGTAAACTCCTACGGCAAGAATATGCTGGAAGGGCGTGTGCCATTTTGCGATCTGCTCCAGCAGATCGATGCTATTCGCGGTATCGAACGTATTCGTTTTGTATCTCCCTATCCGCGCGATTTCACCGACGATTTGATTCAAGCAATAGGAACTTTGCCATCTGTTTGCGAATATGTGCATCTTCCTCTTCAGGTGGGAGATAACGACCTGCTTTTAGATATGCATCGTGGATACACAGTGGAACGATATTTCGAGATTGTGGACAGCCTGCGTAAAAATGTGCCTGGAATCGCGATATCAACGGATATTATGCTGGGATATCCTGGAGAAACGGATATCCAGTACGCAAACACTATGAACATTGTGGAAGCCATACGTTTTGACGCGGCGTATATGTTCGCATACAGCCCACGTCCTAATACAAAAGCGGCTGCACGAGAAGATCAGATACCGCACGAAGTAAAGATGGAGAGACTTTCTGGCTTAATTGAGCTTCAAAATCGCATTACATGCGAAATAAATGAGTCTCAGGTTGGCCAGGTTTTCGAGGTGCTGGTGGAGGGATATAGTCCCAAGGACAGCTCGAAACTCACAGGATATTCACGAACATTTAAGACCATGAACTTCCCGATAAGCAGGAATCATGCAGAGATTCACATTGGGAAACTGGTGGAAGTCAAAGCTGTTTCTGCGCATCTATGGGGATTTACTGGTGAGCTTGTTTCAGAAGCATAAATTTATTGGATGGAGTTTAGAATGCAGTTAAGTTACCTGCAGAAGCAAGAGTTTTATAAAAATGGCTATCTTCATATCCCGGGTGTAGTACCTAAAGTTATGATTGATCAGGCAATGCGCAAGATTAATCATTCCATTGGAAACGGTATTCCTTCCGATGAAGTTGAACGTCTTCGAATCGTCTCTTTTTGCAGTGAGTTACGCCATGATCGGTGTATAACCGATATGCTGTACAAATCACCTGCTATCGATTTAGTTGAATCTCTGGTGGGCAGCGGCAACCTTAAGCCAACAAATTATGGCCAGATCGCTATTCGCTTTCCGCTGATGGACGATCCTCCTAAAGTGCCTTATCCTCATCTGGATGGAATGCATGCGCCACTCAATGGAATACCCGAAGGGATAATTGAAAATTTCACCATGCTTGTAGGCATTCTGCTTAGTGAAGTCGCCGAAAATAATGCTGGTAACCTTACCGTTTGGCCGGGCACTCACCATCAATATGAGAAGTATTTTCAAGAGTATGGTGCAAAAACACTGCTGGAAGGTATGCCACCCATTGATTTGCCTGAGCCTGTGCAGTTAAAAGGTAAGCCAGGAGATATCTATTTCTGTCATTATCAGCTAGCTCACACAGCGGGGCCAAACGTGACGCCTTATCCCAGGTATGCCACTTTCTACCGCCTCTTCCACGTGGATAAGGGCCTGAGCCATTGGCCTTCGATGGAGGATATCTGGATGGAGTGGGATGGAATGAAGAAAGTTGTTCAAGATGAAGCTGGTAAACTGATTTAAAGAGACGGTTATAGATCAGTTAACGTTTTAGAAACATCCTCAGCCCTCACCCCCATCTCCCAGTCCCAAAAACAGGAGAGGGGGCGACTAATGCACAGGTTTTTCAATGATACACGAGGCACTGATCTTAATATATAAATAACTCCTACGAAGTGTGAGATTGAAACCAATCATTTATAGCTCCCCCTCTCCTGTTTTTGGGAGAGGGGGTTGGGGGGTGAGGGCTCTCAAGTAGAACTCAAGAATAGGATTGAGCGAGATCCAGCATGGCGTCTGCAAGTTCGATAAGATGATCGCGCTGATAGAGAACATTCAGCCAGCGAACAGGTATACCAGCCATTCCATATCGTGCTCCAGCCAACGCTCCCACAACTGCCCCTACTGTATCTGCATCTGCTCCTCGGTTCACAGAGACAAGTAGAGCAGATTCCAAATCGGAAGTATGCAGAAACGACCAGAGTGCAACCTCCAAAGTATCCAACACATAACCTGTGGGGGAAGTCTCGCAGAGCGGCTCCATAGCTCGGCCGATGCGTTCTTTAAAGGCTTCAGAAGCCTCCGTGCAGGCATCGTACGCATCATCCACAGAATCCTGTTTGCTCTTTCCAATCAAAAGATTCGATAAAAGTACATTTAGAAACACACAGGACCATTCACAATCCGTGTGGGTATGTGTGATTCGGGAAAGAACTGGTGATAGAGAAGCGATGTAGTCTGGATTGCTGTATACAAAAAGCGATAGTGGCGCGCAGCGCATAAGCGAGCCGTTTGCGGCTCCTTCCGGCTTTTGCGCCTGAACTTCTCTGCTTGCCTGCTCCCACGAGGACCCTTCACTTATCTCCTCTAAAACATGCTTTGTGTGGCTGCCGATATCTTTTGGCTGCTTTTTCATCCAGGATACAAATCTTTGTGCGATATCATCCGGATCAAACACTCGTTTAGCAAGAAGGCTTTCCACGACGCAGAGAGTCATCTCAGTATCATCTGTCCATTCACCGGGAGCAAGATGCAGCCATCCTCCTCCGACCATATCTGTAATGAAGTGGCTGGAATCTCGTGCTTCCTGAAATTCCAATGGAGAACCGAGTGCATCACCCGTAGCAATGCCAAGCAGTACTCCCCTGAAACGATCTTTAAGGCGCTTTTGATTTGCGATTTCATCAGCAGAATCCGCCATGTTCGAAACTCCCGTTGCTAAAATCAGTTCAGTTCCAAGCCAAGAAACTCTTTCATCGCGTGTATCAATTTTTTCCGATCATCTGGGTCTGCCATCTGGAGGCCATAGTGGTTAATGAGTATTACCTGTTGGTTTTGCCATTCCTGCCAACAGTCAGCACAGATCGTATCAGATATTTTCTGACCGAGTTGACCACCCATCGGCGGGTCAGGGAGCTGCTCCCCACTTTTTGCACATCTGCTGCACTGCATCTAATTCACAAGCCTTTCTATACCGCAATCCGGCGAGGGCATTTTACTCGAAATGGATTTGCGCATGAGCCGGTGCTCAATGTTGGCATCAAGAAAAATAGCGCCTTTAGCAAAATATCCGAGTTTCTCGTAAAAAGGAATGGCATGAACTTGTGCTTCGAGAAGTATCTCAATGAAGCCCTGTTCAGCAGCAGCGTATTCTGCGGCATTCATCAGTTCGGTGCCAACACCTAATCCACGAAATTCTTTCAGTACGGCTACACGTCCGATTTTTGCCAGCCTATTTCCCTTGTCGAGAAGTCTCGCCGTTCCCACTATTTTACTATCTCGATCAGAAGAGTTAATCATCGCCAGCAAATGAACTGCCGTGGCATCATAACTATCCAGCTCTTCGTCAGAAGGTACATTTTGTTCAATCACAAATACCTGCATACGAACTGAAAACACCGCCTGCAGATCTGTATCACTTACAACCCGAACTATTTCTATCTTTAAATCACTGACCATAAAAGCTACTTCTCCATAAAATGAGAGACTTCCTTCTTGATTCACTCTCATCCCCGGCCTGATGAGCGTTAGTAAAATGAAAAATCCCATTAGCATCAGAGCCATGAATGGCACGGGCTGAGAATTGTATTGCCAAAAATAATCTCCCACACATTGCCGGGCACTGAAGTACCCGTCTGGGAAGCCTGCGGCCAGCCGTCCTCCGGACGGGAATCGCGTCTGAAAGACACCTGTTTTTTGATGCTGTAAGTTTTCAACTCCCGGAAATAGTCATCTATGGGATATTTTCACACTATTTACAGGAGCATATGCTCTTTGACTTTGAGATAGCGGTTCACCAGATCGGCAGAGAGTTTATCAGCAGGCGAGTCAACCACCAGGACTCCTCTCTGCATTAACTCAGCCATCGCAGTGCTGCGATCGTTGATAGTTTGAATAGCAACAGATTTCTCGTAGGCAGAATCAGGGCTTGTGACAGGCTGTTTGGAAGTACGCAGAATGTGTGTATCGAGTAGAGTTACTGCTGCCACCAAATGCCTTGACTGCAGAGCAGCAAGTTCGGAAATAGTGGAGCGAGATGAGTCGGCATCCCAAATATCGGTAAAACAGACTAATAACGATCTTCTCCGCCACATCTTTTGAAGCTGTCCCATTGATCTCTGATAATCTGGCTCGGCCAGAGATGCCTCCACATTATGGAGGGCTTCCATAATCGCAAACACTTGTGATCGCCCTTTTTGTGGAGGAAGATAGGTTTTGATCTGGTCGGAAAATAGCAGCAGTCCCACTCTATCTTCTGAAAGTGAGGCAACGTAAGCAAGCACGAGTGCCGCTTTGATGGCGTGTTCGATCTTCTGAACACCGTCGATTTCAGCCAGCATCGTGCGTCCAATATCAATGGCTATTATCACATTTTGAGACTTCTCAATTTCGTATTGGCGAGTGACTAGTTTTCCTCTCCGTGCTGTCGCTTTCCAATCGATTCGCCGCATTTCGTCGTCCGGCATATAGTCTCTGAGGCTTTCAAACTCTCTACCCAAACCCTGTATTCTTGCATTTCTGACGCCGATCTGCTGCAATCTACCCTTACGAGCCATAAGGCTAAACTGAGCCGTCTCAAGATCTGGATAGACTTTTACACAATTATTTGTGGAGAATTCTCGAACTTTTTTAATCAGTGACATTCTTCCGTGCAGCCTGAGAAAGATATTGCCAAACTCGTAATCGCCTCTTCTGCTTGGAGTGAGATGATAAGAGACTGTTTGTTTGGAATGCGATGGAATATCTAGGTTCAGCGGGTCCTCTGGAAGGTCGCTCATAATTCCTGGAGGGGGGAATTCTCTCATCTCAACCTTTAATGGATGTGGTGATGAGTTGGTGACATGGATATTTACTATATTGGAATGGCCTAACCTCAGTTTGGAATCTATCTCACGATCTATACGAATATCTGTTTGACTGGGCAGCGTGCGATTATCAATGGTAGCCAGGAGCAGCAGGGCAATATCCCAAATGATCACGAAGGGATAGATAGTTGGTGTAAATCCACCCAGAAGGAGAGCAAGGATTCCGACAACAAAAAGGGACAGCCATAGTCTGCTGAACGTCAAAAACTGGCCTCAGCTGGAGCTGTACTGGAAAGGGTTATAGTTAAGCCTCCGTCGATGTTCACGCAGTCTCCGGGGCGCAGCTTTCGGCCACGCCTCTGCTCTGGATCGCCATTTACGATTACCGGAGTCTCTGCAAGATAAAACTTTGCTTCGCCTCCTGTTGAGATGGTTCCAGTCATCTTTAAAAGCTGGCCTAATGTGATATAGTCGCTTCGAAGTGCAAAGTGTTGTGTATCGTTGATGGGCATATATTGCTATGCTCTTTCATTTTCAAAGAATCGCTCACATAGTATCACGGCGACATAGTCATCGTACGCTCGGTCTGGAAATCGCAGAGATGCAGGAATGAGGCGGTGCAGGCCTCTTGCCGGATTTTCCAGGAGAAACCGCGAGCGTGCCGCCTCCGATGAAAATCTTTCGTCTACATAGATTAAATTAATATCCGGCATGGAAACGGATATCTGCGCGGCAGCTTGTTTAGATCCTGTCCCTTTACCGAGTAGGATAATATCTGGTTTCCACTCACGTACAGTATTAAAAACTTTCTGGCCGAACAGCTCCGTGTTTACAATTTCCTTATAAATAATCATGCCATCTTCTCGCACAAGGGCCAGTCCACATTTAGACCTTCCCGGATCAATGCCCAGAGCTGTTCGCATCGTTTTCATCTTGAAGATATTTATAAACGCTTGAGCTTAAACTCAAGTTGAATCGGATCTGTAGAACTCAGCGATTCTCTTGCAATAGCAGTAATCTCGACCTCGCCGCCTCTGCGGCGCACCCTGTCTGTCAGCAACAGCAGATCACTTGGGCTCATAAGCCCGTAGTTTGGTTTCCCTGTTTGCGGATCGATAAGAGGCACCGCGCCAGCTTTCATTGCACTGTTTCGCACATCATTTTGAAGAAACTCTACGATGGAATTCAGAACTTTATCCAGGGATTGGCGAGCATCTATTTGGCCTATCGCCACGATATCACCCTTGGCATACAGCGGAGTGACAGCGCGAGGACTAAGTTCGATCAGAATGTCCTCCCCCTCCACACTATTATTGATGGCGTTTACCACCACTACCACGGGCTGATCACTTCCGTAAAGTGTTTCTACCATCGCATCCAGACTAGCCTGCTCATCCGCATCGTGTTCGCTGGTCAGCGTAATAATATGCTTATTGACGATACGTACTGCACGGTCGTTCTCACCTTTCGATGCTCCGTGGATAAGGGCCGAAGTACTGGCTTCATCCAAAAGCGTGATTAGCTCTTTTCGGATTGCTTCCGGCCGCTGGTGCGGTGCAATCACTTTACGGCCAAGCATTTCTCCTGCTCGCACACTGAGAGGACGCTGCCTCAAAGCCATGAATGTCTGCTGCATATCGCGTCCAGAAACAGCAAGCTGTGCGTAAAGATCGTTCTGCTTTTGGTATAGTTTGTCCTGAGTGCTTTGGAGTTCCGCGATCTCTTTTTTCAGCCGTGTCTCTGCTGCCTGCTGTATTTCATTCGCCCCAAGCTGTACCTTATTTGCCTCATAAAGCGCCTCGTTCGCTTTGGTCAGCTTTACACCGGCATCACGAATTTCGCCATTCATCGTAATCAGTTCTTTTTTAGCTGCCTCCAGCTTGGTATTTGCTGCCTCAAGCTTCGTATTTTCGCGTACTCTATCCACATTTTGTTCACTGATTTCATGGTTTGATATCTGCAGTCGATTTTTCGCTGTCTGAAGATTATGAACATCCCTTTTCCCCGAGGCCAGATTGATTGAGAGCTGTTTGTTGGCAACTATTAATTTTGAGTTCGCTTCGACTATCCTGGCATTTTGTTTTAAAGCCTGTTGATATTGAGTTTTAATAGCTATCAGCTGAAAGTTTGTTGTCTTTAACTGACTGTCTAGCTCCCTGCGTTTAGCTTCCAGCGAATTAACCTGTGACAGACTCCTCCGGTTCTGTTCTGTATAGATGGACGCATCGCTTGTTAATTTATGATTCAGCTCTTTATTCTCTTCAATGGCTCTTTCACCACTCAGAACAACTCTTCTAATTGGGGAGGAGATCAACATCACGGTGACGACGCTCATAAGGGCGATAAAGCCGCCTGTCAGGCTGGTGATTAGAATAGCGGTATGTTTGGGGCGCATCCCAAACCAGGAGACACGTTTCTTCCCCCAGCGCCTGCCCTGCAGATCACCGTAATAAGATATAAAGCCCCCCAGGATAATCCAGGTGATGAGCGCTAATACTGTCCAGATCATTGGCCTACCCCCGACATTCGTGATATTCCGGGACTCCCATCCACTGTGGACTGGGTACTACGAACATACTATCTCGAAGCACGAATGGCTAAAACTACTCCCACAAACCCACCCACAATATCCGCAAGAAAACTGGCTAACATAGGAGGCAACCCGCCATTTTTGCCTACTACGAAGGTGGAGTGATAGAACACCCAGTATATAAATACGATAAAAATAGCCAGTCCAAACCCTACACTTTTCCCACCGCCCCGCTGAGTATTCATACCCAGCGCTGAACCTACTATTCCAAAAATGAGGCTGGCAAACGGCAGCGATATTTTACCATAGAGATCGACTTCCTGCCCGCGTACATCATGACCCTTTGATCTGTCTGAAGCAATTTCTTTTTGAAGGTTACGAAAACTCTTATTATTTGGGTCTGTAATTTCAGCTTTTTTCCCCTCATTAAACGATTTGCCCAGCGTAGCTTGATGAGGAAGGGTTTTCAGTTCTTTGAAGTAGAGCGGTATTAGATTATCGATGGTGCCAGTTTCTTTATCGGAGATAAATGGCATAGACCAGCCATCGTAATAGGTCCAGTCGACACTCTTTAAATCTTTTGCTCTAGCGCTATTACAGTACACCACAATTTCAGGTTCACCTTTGTGATTCTTGTCTGCACTATACTTTATAATACTCACTCTTTTATAACTTTGTGTCCTGGCATCGTAGCCACCGTCTACCCGAACAAACTCTTCCTGGCCATCCTTCCCCTCAAAGCTATAGGAAAGAGTGTTGGAAGACTCAGCAAAATGTTCCATTGCTTCCTGTTTCACTACCCACATGGCAGTACTGGCAGGGGGCACCACGATATCATTCCAGAGAAATGCAACAACACTTACCAGAAAACCAACCAGAATAACAATTCGAAGCGTGCGCGGAAAGCTAATGCCGGCAGCGAATATGGCCACTGCTTCCCTGTCCGCTGAGAGCCTTCCAAATGCAAGCAGCCCTCCCAACAGCATGGCCATAGGGAATGTCTGAGTGATGATGCTGGGCATAGTAAGCATCACGAATTTGAAAACCGTCCAGACAGGCACGCCTTTAACCAGCATATCGGTTGCCTGAAAGAGCGAGCCCGCGGTAAATACCAGAAGCAAGAACATCATTAATCCGCTGATGAAAGGGCCAATGATATCTTTCAGTATTAGTTTATCGATCAGGCGCATTGTCGCCGCCTGTTTCTATTTTTTTTCCACACTGACTGCAGAATACACTTCCTTCTAAATTAATACTCTCGCAATTTGTACAGATGACGGAGTGCGAATCTACAGGCAGGTTCGAAGCGTCGAGAAATGTTTCTCGTCCCTGCCCAAATCGTTCACCGAAATAGCTGGCTCTTGCTTCGGGATCCTCAAGCAGTTTATCTGAAGGGCCTTCAAACTGTATTTTTCCATCCGATACAATATATGCCCTCTCTGTAATTCTGAGCATCACATCTACATTATGATCGGTGATCAGTATACCTATAGGATCTTTTTCTCGTTTTGAAAGACGATTGATGATCGTCCCAATATCCTCGATTGCTTTGGGATCCACCCCGGTAAATGGCTCATCAAGAAGAATAAATTTTGGGTTTGCTGCCAACGCTCTTGCTATTTCAACTCTTCGGCGTTCTCCTCCGGATAGCAATTTACCCATATTGTGGCGAATATGCTGGATATGAAGCTCTTCCAACAGCTGGTCGGTTCGCTCCTTTATCTGGACATTAGAAAACTTCTGAATCTGGAGTACCAGCTCGATGTTTTCTTGTACAGATAGATTCCGAAAAACCGATGGCTCCTGTGGCAGGTAACCTATGCCCGCACGCGCCCTCCTATACATAGGAAGCCGAGTGACATCCTCCCCATTGAGCAGCACCTGGCCGCCTTCCGGCCTCACTAAACCTACTATCATATAAAAGGTAGTGGTTTTACCCGCTCCGTTTGGCCCCAAAAGGCCGACAACTTCCCCTTGCCGGACATCCAGGCTTATTCCGTCCACTACCTTACGTTTACGATAACTTTTTACCAGTTCACTGGCGTTGATTTCCAATCGTTACTCTCTCTCAATCTTACTTAGAAGATTTGTTCGCTTCATCCGGTGATTTTTCTCTAGGAGTGAATTGGATGGTCGCTGTCTGATTTTCACTCTCCAGTTCATATTCAAGACCTGCTGCTCCAAACAGAAGATGCAGCGTGTCACCGGCCATTCCCTGCATTATGCCAGGTTCAACCAGATTCTCGGGGTCTGTGTATGTCGCTCGTATCGGACCGTTTACCAATATCTGCTGGTCAGCCACTCCATTGGTATATACAGCGCTCTCCGCTGTACCAACAACCGTCTTTTTAACTCCAGGCGGTGGTGGCAGCTGAGTTACCCTAAATCGGACGTGCGAGACAGCATTGGCATGTTCTATCGAATTATCTTCAGCCAGTACTACCGTTATCTTCGATGCCTGCAACTGAGTAGTGGAACTGTGATCCACTAATTCCGAAAGTAATGTGGAATTTGCGCCCACAAGCTCCGCCTCTACTCCAGGAGTGAACACACCACTCGAAAAATTTGAAATCGTTAGAGTGGAAGGGACTATCGGCTTCTGTGGTTTCTGATCAGCATTACTGCCGATCTCAGGTTTACGAGGCTTGGCGGGTATCGGGTCTACCACTATGCGATTTACCGCCGGTTCCCCCTCCATCCGGTATGTTTCTAAATCTCCAAATGTGGCAAAGATAACTTCAGAAGTAAGACGGGCAGGTGTGCGCAGCGTTTCGGGTGATGTCAGCACAGCACTTACAGCGTAATGAAGATTCAGCTTATGTTCCAGGAAATTATACTCTGAAGTTCCACACTTAACATCGACTATCTCCTTATCACCACTCTTAGAATTCCGAACCAGGCCGAGTTTTACACTACCTGAAGCGGTTGACTTGGAGATTGTGTCGCCATCTCCATGTAACTCAACCCCAATATTTGATGCTTGCACCGAAAAATAACTATGATCTGAAGACTGAGTTATTTCAATCCTTGAACGATCTCCTTGAATGCTGGCTTTGTCTCCCAAAATCAACGTTCCTGCATCGAATGCCCGAAGATAAACTTCACTGGAACCGTTTTTGTTCACACTAGTTTTCGTATTTCCCGGAGGCGTTTTAAAGTGAATACTGCTGGTGCCAGCGTCTCCTGCCATATGATAGACTGTCTGCTCATTCGACATGTCCACTATAAAACTATCCGACTCCAGCACCCCAGCTCCTTCAATTTTTGCAGAATCGAGAATGGAAAGATGTACTCGCTCCTTGAGGTGGAACAGCTGTGAAGACCGGGTATAGCTGCCTGCGCCGGATGTTCCATCGAGAATGCGTGCTCCTCCATCATGCACTTTCTGTACAACATGAAAATGAAGGTTCCCTTTGAATATCGCTTCTATGTCCTTCTTTTGCTTTTGTATACTGATCTGGTTGGCATGGAATATAATAATCGAACGTGACTTTTTATCTGGAACTTCGATAGTGGTTTTTGAACCTGAGAGAACTACCCCCGATAAGTCCGCTTTACCTCGTGATGTATCGAAATCGTAGATCTTTATATCCCCGAACTGAGAGATCTTCCTCTCTTTATTTGGGGATGTCTGACCATGGGCAACAGATGCTATCATGGTATTAAAAGCAATGCATAAAAATATTGAGGATAGCACCGGGGCGATATGTTGTCGCATTATTTGATCTCAAACTCCTTAAGCCCAAGGTCGAAGGTGATGGTACCCCCTTCGTGAGTAAATGCGGCTCCGATTTTGGGGTGCCGAACGACTCTGGCGTTTCCTTCCGCAACGATCTTGTGTGAATCGGTATCCCATGTGATCTTATCAGCAGTGACCACAGTATCCGGGGGGCTGGTAATTGATTTTACTTTTACTCTGCCTGTACCGATGATTACCTTATCGTGCTGGTCGGCATCCATTTGATCAGCATAGATAATGGCTGACTGCCTGCCATCTTGAAAAAGGCGAGCATGAACATCGTTCAACTGAATAACGACATTATCGTCTTCATCGGCCATCGATCCTGTATTGGACTCCGCGTATAGTACCGGAATAGGGGATCCTGCAGGATGATTAGGATCGCGCTTCCGCCAGCGGATTTTCCATCCCTTACCAGTAATGGCGCCAGGGCGTGCCGCTTTCGCTTCTTCCGCATCGACGGGTTTCTTTTTGGGCTGAATGGGTTTTGAATTTGAAGCGCATCCAGACGTTAACCAGACAATTCCGAGCAGCAGTAATACTATCCCAGAACTGTATCGTGGCGTTAATACCTTTGCAGTGTTATTGCATTCAGCAAGAACGCAATATCTGATGATTTGTGCGACGGAATGAATTCCTTCGCTTGGTAGCCTGTGGCTGAGTGTCCTTCGGACACGAGCATACATACTTGCTGGATTGACACTGCGTATCGTGTGCGAAGCACACTCGGCGGAACGCCACCTATCGAAGAAATTCATTTCGTCGAGTCAGTGTATCTTAACTTAACCCTCACCCCCCATCCCCCTCTCCCAAAAACAGGATAGGGGAGGCTAATATATTCGATGTATGCATCCGTGATGAGTCGTACCCTCACCCCCTGCGCATTTTTGCAATGCGGACTACTGTGTTGGTACCGTAAGGATATCCTGTGGTATCCAGAGTGAGTTGTGCAGAGCTATTATCATATTCCGAACTGAGCTGCTGGCCGTTATCCAGCCAGATTGCTGAGCCATACTTCTGATCTACCCCTTTGAATATGCGCTTGCCGGCGCCGCGTGATGCGGTTACTGCTCGGGTATCACTGACTGCAGTCAACTGGAATATGAAAAGATAGAGATCGCCATTCAGTTCCAGAGCAAAGTCGTCGCCTTCGCCCACAATAGAAGTCGGTCTCCCCTGGTAGATCGGGCCCGCATCTCCACCGGTGAGACGTATCCAATCGCCCACTTTGTGAAGCGCTGCTCCCTCATATTCCGGGATGCCGCCGGTGGCGGTCGGTCCGAAGTTCATGAGAAGATTTGCGCCTGCACGCCGCGCATAACAGAGTTCCTCGATGACATGAGCCGGCGAAAGATAGTTGAAATCTTTTGCAGCAGTCCCCCAGTGGAAATTGAGAGTGTGGCACATCTCACCTACCACATACTTCGGATGCCCTCGCCGATCCAGCGCAATAGGGCGCCCTCGCTCGAATGTCACGACATCGATCTCCGGGTTACCCAGCTTACCACCCGCTCCGATACCGGTATTATTGATGATGAGCGCCTCCGGCTGATGTTTACGAATGACGCCGTAGAGCTTATCCTCCTGCCAGTCCGCGTTCGGTTTGCTCCAGTTCCCATCGAACCAAAGCCCGCCAATCTTTCCATAGTGTGTGCAGAGTATCTCGACGCTGTCTCTCAGATATTGTAGATAGGCAGGGAAATCGGAATTGAAACGTGCATCATTCCAATCCAGTGTCGTGTGATAGAAGACAGGCATAATACCTTCTGCACGGCAGCCGTCCGCAAAGTCTTTGATGAGATCTCGCCCGCAGGGAGTGTGCATCACATCCAGGGTTGAGAGGCCGCGGGTATCGTACAGGCTGAAGCCTTCGTGGTGCCGCGAGGTGAGGGTGATGTATTTTGCGCCTGCCCGCTTCGCCAGCCGCGCAAAGTTTCTGCCATGGAAGTCCTTTGCGGTGAAGGTCTTCATCAGCTCGAGATATTTATCGCGTGGAATGCCTTGATTGTTCTCCGCCCACTCCCCAGCTTCCAACTGCGAGTAGAGTCCGAAGTGCATGAACAGCCCCATCCCCATGCGTTCGAACCGGGCGATTCTAGGCAATGGAGTGGGGAAATCGCTTATCTCAGCTAACGCAGTGCTATTCAGGCCACTTGCAGCCAATGCGGATATCGCTGTTTTAGTTATCATTTCACGTCTTGTAATCAAAACCTCACCCTCCCTGAAAAGCAATTAATACACCTCACCCCAACCCCTCTCCCGGAAACTCGCAAGCTCGTTGGGAGAGGGGCAAATGCACCTCACCCCAACCCCTCTCCCGGAAACTCCAAGCTCGTTGGGAGAGGGGCAAATTCTCGATTAGTAACCGCCTCTCCCTTGCGAGGAACGAGCAATATGGGAGAGGGGGCAGGGGGTGAGGTTACTTAAACACTGTTTTGCCTGGTACGGCCATTGGTGCGATAGGTAGCTGGCCATTCCAATCTAGATTGTCTGGGAAGATATTATGCTGCGATTTCATCATC
>JANXSG010000016.1 GCA_025352825.1 Chthonomonadaceae bacterium
TTTTGAGGCGGCGGCGTGTGAGGCTGGCGACAGCATAGGCGTTACCTGCGCCCGCCATACCCACGATGCCTTCGTCCGTCTCGACTTTCAGGATTGCAGAGGCTGTCGGCTGACCGGGAGGCGTGCCATCTCCGGATCCCGTCAGTCCCGTCCGCCAGCGGAAGTTTGGTTCTGGGGCCGGGCTTTCCAAAACATAACACTTGATATCGGTGATCTTCATTGTTTGACCTTCTCTCCCACCTTCACGGATGTGCCAATCAACTCATTAAACAGCTCCATCGGCGGCAGTTTACCTTCAGCCTTCAACCTTGTCGTCAGGCTCGCATACTCTTTACGGACGATCATATCTTGCGGCTTCTGCCTCAATCTTGATGATTGAAGGGTGCTATAATAGATTATCATACAATATATGGAGGTAGAGTGTTGTCAAAAACTCAGGTCTATAAGGGGACATTTGAGGAGATAATCAACCTATACGGAAAAAAACTTGCTCGACGCCAAGTGAACGTATATGTTGATGATTCGGACAATGTGCAAACCGATGATCATCATTTCTATGAAACTTCCACGCCTGAAGAATGGGAAATTAAACTGCGTGAATGGGCAGCAAGTCATCATCATAGTTCCACGCCTCTCACAGATGATGCCACTGATCGCGAAAACATTTATAAAGGAAGAGAATGATGGCATTCGTTCTCATAGATACGAATATCCTGCTGCGATGTGCCGATCCTGCTCATCCTATGTACAAACCAGCACTTGACGCTCAAGTATTGCTAAGAATCCGCGGGGATACACCTTGCATCGTTGCTCAAAATTTGATTGAATTTAGATCTGTCGCGACTCGCCCAATAGGAGTTAATGGCTTAGGCATGAGTCAGAGTGCAGCCGATTTAGAAATATCACTACTGCAATCTCTTTACCCTCTTTTTTTAGATGAACCCACCATTCTGAAAGAATGGGAACGTCTTGCAACACTGTATGGCGCAGCTGGAAAGCAAAATCATGACGCAAGAATAGTTGCATCAATGAATGTTCATGAAATAAACACAATCCTCACATTTAATAGAGATGATTTTATTCGCTATGCAGGATTGACAGTATTAGTACCTGGAGAACTCCTGGCTTCTTCATAAATATCATCAGAAATCAACCACAATTTATAGCTTTCATCATAAATAAAATTACCAGTGTTTTTGATGATACTCTGAAGATTATCTCTATATAATTTATGGCTGCTGATTAAGGAATGTTCCCCAGTTCGTAGCGGTTTCCCACTGAAGTTGATTATAAGAGCCGCTTAGCTGCTGGAATCCTGCGCTGTCGGGAATCCATATGGCTAGGCCATCAGAATTTCCCTGCCCTGTCGATCCATGTGCTGTCGTAATAATCGCGCCACTAGACCCCAAAAGTGCATTTTGAACACCTGTTGCTGCCTGTCTTAAATCATTAAAAGAAGTTCCAGCAGCGACCAGTTGGGTGTAGTGATAGAGATCCTTGTTATCAGGATATTTGTACGGCTGCACATTAAATCTAGCATTGGTGATTGCGGGATCGTTGATGTGTGAACGCAGTGATGAAGAGAAATTTTTCACGTATGCGGCCAAGTTATCCATGAACGAAAGATCCAGCATCGACTGTGTGATGTTGTTCTCTGCCGGGTAGGCCTGAACAAATCTACTGATGATGCTGTCTCCGACATCGCACGGGTTTTTACCGCTATTTTTTAGATCCTGCAGCCATGCATCATACGGATATCCGGCTCCGGGGGGGCTCTCTTCCGAACCTACCATCACTCTTGCCGAATGGCGCACTTCATAAGCGACCTCTGCCATCTGTTCTAGCGAGCAATCGAGTATGAGCATATCCAGTGGCTGAGCAAGATTTGTGAGAGCAATGGGGATCTGCTCAGTTTCGATTTCGTTGTTTGAGGCGCTGTCTTGCGAAACTGCACGAAAAGAAGGTTTCAGACGGTTCTTGGCGGCGCGTGTCGGTTCCCAGCCAGAGCCGTGATCCCAGATTACCAGAGCAAGATTGTCTGCCGGGAATGTAAGCGCTCCCCAGCTTGCAAAGTCTTTTAGAACTCGGTAATCGCCCATATCGGAAGTTCCACCGCTGTTTGTCAGAGGGGCAGCAAGCTGATCGGCAGCAAGAACTGCTGTATTCCCGTTCAAAATCTGGTTGATGTCGGACTGATTATGTTTTCGAAGCAAGTAGCGATTTGTTCCGATAAAAGAGGGGGATCCACAATCCGAACAGCTCGCCTGTTTCCACTGCACGACTATATTCACGTTGGCATCTGAACCAATGCTCGCCATTTGCGCTATGTTCGTTAAACTATCTGGCTGCAGGTTGTTCGCAGCGTTCATGTAGACAAGAACAGTCCATCTCGCTCTGCCATCGTTGTGCACAGTATTCGCCGCACAAGCTGCGGTATGCCCTGTGGGTGGAGGAATAATGTTCGATCCACCGCCCCCACAACCTGAGAGAGACGCTCCCACCATTCCAATCACACCACTGAATATGCTCAGTCTGCGTACCGCTTTCACCAGAGACATCTTTTAGAAACCCCCATCTTTAAGTATCGCGATTCGTTTTTCATGAAACCTCATATTACCATATCACTTATAATTAGCATCGATGTGACTTCGAAACATTACTCATCAAGCTTCAGCTCGATGAGTAATGTTATCTTAATGAGTAATGTTATAATGAAGTACTACTTGCTATCTGAAAAGTGGGGGGATTTTCTAATTAAACACTCAACTATGTTTTATTTGTTCACTCGAAAATGAACTTAATCATTAAAATAATTTTTAGGATTTACCTGTTGGACTTGTATAGCTGATGGGGATTTGCTATAATGATTCCAAGTTATCCTGTTAACAGTACTAATATCTGACCCTGCGAATTATATAACGATTGTACCGCAACTGTGCCACGATGTGTTTTGTTTATGACAGAAAGTCGAGGCTGAGCATTTGACCACTTCGGAAAAAACTCAAAAAGCGATTCGCAAGACTTTCAAATTTCCATTTGTGTCTGCTCTAGGCGCTTATGGTCGTAAGAATCCGCGTGCTGCCTCGTTAATGCAAAAAAGAAGGCGTTCCGACTTCCATACACCGTACCATCCCGACCATTCACCCTTCCAAGCTTCATTCAGACTGTTAATTGTACTTGCTGCCATCTTCTTGATTTCCTATATGCTGAAGCAGGATTACCAGTATTTTCCAAAAAAAAATAACGAATTTTTACTGCATTTGCTGGAAGGAATCGCCGCTGCAGCACTCATTCTAATACTGCGTTTAAATCCGGTAGCCTGGACGCGTGAACGCCCTCTGACATTTGCCGCGCCGATTGTGTTTGCCATATCATTGTGGCTAGGCGCGGATGTGGCGGCATTTGGCGCTTTGCTTGCTAGTATAGTTCACGCGCGCTTTGCTCCCACATCTGGTTTCCCGCGCAGTTATATTCGGTTCCAAGGCGCCGAGATGGCTATCTCGGCTTTTGCCGCCGGCAGAGCTCTTCCCGAACTGTGCCGTTCATTACGAGTTCCTTATACAGAGAATCATTTTCGGACTTTGATGGATCACTCCCTTGCTGTGCGCCCTATGGGCGCTGTAGCGGGAGCCGCCCTGGTATTCACGGTATGCAGTTGTATTTTAACGGTTTTTGCAAAGCTAGGCACTCTCCACTATACTTGGAAGTCACCATTAGCACGATCTCGATTTGGAGGTTTAGTTCTCGTCTATCTGCTCGGAATGCTTCCCGTCATTCTTCTCGCACCGCTGGGCTCAAATATCGGCGTCATAGTTGGATTCCCGCTGCTAATAATGCTTCTGCTGGCCGCTCAGACTGCAAAACTTACTCTGGAAGTCAGAAGCCTTCGAGGGCAGCTTAATACCGCAGAAAAAATGGGAAGAGCCAGCGTCGCTGAGTCCGATACAACTGTCGACCCAACCTCACTTTTGGAGCGTTTTCTTTTTCTTGCTAAAGATCTTGTCTCTGCAGACAGAGCGCTGGTCTGGATTATGGATCAGGAGAGTGGAGAGCTTAGCCCAGCAGCCGCTCTGCCCGATTTCGGGATGTACGAAAATGAGGTCGCCAAGTATGGTGAGGGGCTGATAGGGCACGCTGCCACAAGATTTCGTCCACGAATTATCGCAGATTCAGCGCGTGATACCCGACGCGGACGCCGAGAGATAGCTTCTGGTGCATGGTTATTGTATCCTATTGTGGTTCATGAGCAGCTGCTTGGTATTGCACACTGGATAAGAGCGGTGAACAGGCCGTTTACTTCGGAAGATCTATCCCGATTAGATTCGCTCGTGCCGCAGGCAGCCGTTGCTCTGGAAAATGTGCGCATTCGAGAGGTGATGCATAATCTTGCCTCTACAGACGGGCTCACTGGCCTGTGGAATCACCGGCGAATGCACGACCTGTTGCGTGAAGAGATGAAGCGATCGATGCGATATCATCGTGCCCTGTCTGTTCTGATGCTGGATGTCGATAGTTTCAAAACTTTTAACGATACTTACGGCCACCCTCAGGGAGATCAGCTTTTGCGAGGCATTGCGGATATTCTGCGCTCGAATGTACGCGCTGTAGATCACGTTGGCCGCTACGGTGGCGAGGAGTTTCTTGCTATACTGCCTGAGACTTCTAAAGATGATGCCTGCCGCATGGCAGAGAGAATTCGTACAGCCGTTGAGGAACTGGCATTTATTGTGGTGGAAGGCCGTGAAATTCGCCGTACGGTAAGTGTAGGTGTAGCCTCGTATCCCGAAGATGCACTAAGCCCAAGTGATATCGTTCAGCGAGCCGATGACGCCCTCTACCGTGCCAAACGCGCCGGTAAAAATCGCGTACTGTGGGCATGATCATGCCCATTAACTCCCCTCTCAAATGTGATGACCTTCGTGAAGTCACACGCCTCTTTTATAGTTTAAAGCGGGGTGGCTCGCTTGCTCAGGACGATCTGGAAGAACTGGTTCGATACTGGGAACCTAAGATACTCCCGAACTCGAAAGACCGCTCCGAGAACTTCGTGATATGCCTTCCCGATGCATCCACCACGGGAGTGGTCGGCCCTAGATGGATATTTCATCTTTTAGGGCTGCGGCATCGTGCTGTGGAGATCGGGTTCCACACGGAGAGCGGGCTGATCGTTCTCCAGCACAGAAGCCCGATGAAGTCGGACTGGCCGGATATGCCGGACATGGCAGTTGCTGGCCATATTCCTCAGCGTGAGGATGGCTCCGATATCTTCTTCGAAGAGGGCGCCTGGAAGGAGATCGAAGAAGAGATCGGATTATCGGTAACGGAAGCAAGTTCCTATCTTGTAGAAGGTCAACTCCAATTGATTGGGTGCCCGTATAATTCGCTGGATATGAATGAACTTCGGAACCCACCCTATTACAACGCAGAAGTACGTCAGATTTTTGGAGGCACTCTCACTGGGGCAGCGCTCAGTAATATGCGGTTCACAGACAATGAAGCTTCAGGCATTATGTTAGTCACACCAGAAACTGCCTGGGATATGCTCGCCCGTCACGAAATTGCAAGTGGAATGCGCTACTCACTTCCCCGCTACCTTGATTGGATGGAAAATCGTGCTCGAAGCAATCAATAGATATATTCCATTGGGGGTAAGAAAAAACGAGATTGTAAGAAGTTGGGAGCATTTCTTGCAACAGAAGTGATATTTTTATTGTCTGATAAATAGCATTCGTTTGCAAACTTGATTTTTCTTATCGGTTGTGTTATTATAGTACAGCTACCATCCCCCAGCATAAACTGACGATTGATGTCTTCAAGACATGATAAAACAGCAAGTCTCAGCCATGATAGATGCATCTAATCGTCGCAGTTTAATGACATATTTTCGCACTTTAACGTTAGTTAGTGTGGCTCCATTGGAAAGGGTACTGTCCATGCCTTCTGACCGCCAGAGGCTTTCATTCCGCCTTATTCGAAAATCTTTCGCCCTCTTAGGCATAGTACTATTTCTGGGTGTCTGCAACTGGATGAAATCTGAAGCAGCAGTACCACAGCAGTTTCAGGATGCATACCGCAAGCTCAGTAAAGGCGTCAGTCCATCAAATCTTGCCGCCACTATTAATATTCTTTCCAGCGCTGGGTCGAGAGTAGCCGGCTATCCTGGAGATCATAAATCTGCGGAATACGTCGCCCAGCAGTTCCAGACTCTCGGGCTACAAAATATCCAGCGAGACGATTTTCCGGTTACGATACCTTATGATACTGGGGTAGACAGCCCGGATCAAGGCGCAAACATTCAGATACAGTTGCCAGTTGGTTCTCAGACGAGTGCACAGATGCGAATGCACCCGTTGTGGCCAAATCTTATACGTACCCCGACACTACCAGCAGAGGGCCTGACTGCTCCCATAATCTATGTTAAAGATGGCAAGCTGCGCAATTTCAATGGCAAAATAGTCGACGGTTCCGTGGTAATGGTCGATTTCAACTGCGCTGCGGAATGGATGAACGCCCCGAGACTGGGCGCAAAAGCTGTCATATTTGTAGCTCCCGCCACTACGATGCGAGGAGAAGCAGAAGCTAAATTTATCTCCATTCCCATCACCATCCCACGATTCTACATGAGTAAAAAGGAAGCTGCCCCTCTGCTGGCAGCCTGTGCCGCTGGGCGCCCTCCCATGGTTAAGCTGAACTGTGAGATGCCGTGGAAAACCAAACTCGCGAGTAACTTTACTGGGTGGATTCAAGGATCTGACCCAGTGCTGAAGGATCAAATCATAGTAGTGCAGTCATACTACGATTCGATTTCTGTCGTGCCCGCTCTTGCACCAGGCGCTGATACAGCTTGTTCATTCTCCGCCATGCTGGAGATGATACGCACGTTCAAAGCGAATCCACCTAAGCGATCGATGATGTTTGTAGCAACAAGCGGGCACTTTCAGGCGCTCCTTGGTATCCGTGAATATATTAATAAGCACATGCAGGACTGGACTCCCGCGGGCTGGTTCCAGAAGAAGAAGGATACCAAAGATATCTATCTCTGGGCTGGCCTCGATCTTACCAGCCAAACTCAGTCGGTCGGTATTTTTTATAAAGGTTGGTTCTACGATTATCGCGAAGATATTCAGGGTAAATTCAGTGATATCGCAAGAGTATGCCGTGAGAATGCAGAGAAAATCGGGAATACTTTAGGTTTCGATTCCAAGCGATATTTTAATGATGGGATTAATCCTGTTGATGGCAAGAACTGGCGGAATTTCATCCCTGGTAAACCGGCATTTGACTCGGAAGTAGTGACCATGGCGGGCGGAAACGGAATTACATTCGCCTCTACCGACGATAGCCGTTCCCTGGTAGATACCCCTTTCGATATCAGCAGCCGTGTAAATATTGCAAATCTTACTCGCCAGGTGAAACTCCTCAACTGTTTGATGTGGCATATTGTTAACGATACGAATGCTCCCGGTGATATCAACTCTCAGCGTATGCCAATAACAGATCCCTCTAAATGGTCTCGAATGGCGCTGCAGGGCGGATTTGCAACGGTGCAGGGCCGGGTTCAGATGTTCAACCCGAAGAAATCATTCATCGCCAGTGCGGATCCAAGGCTTGCCGATTCGCTGGTAGTTGTTCGCAATCGCACCAAATCCTTTATGGGCGTGCGAGGAAATATGGTTCAGCGCACCCTGTGGACCGATCCAGATCAGATGCCTCTGCTCAAACTTGATGCTGACGGCCTGCCTATTCTCAATCCCGATCATTCCAAAGCGCTCCTTAAAACCGGAAGCTATTTAGGGCCAGCAAACTTCTTTACGTTCCACGGGATAGCTCCGCTTACTGCATTCGGAACAAATAAGGCTACCACTATCGCAGCGTATCATATAAATGCACGCGGCGAGATCGACTACGCTCCCGACCTCGGAAGCGGCGGGGCGAAGTGGATTCCTCTTGATTTAATGATCACCACCGCCACTAAAGAGACTCCCATCGTTGTATTTAGATGCGTGCCAACCGCTATATACGATCTAGTAGATCAACAGTCTCTCCGTGCTCTCACCGGAATCGACGTTTACGATGGAGATTCTAATGGTGAACCGCGTATGTACGGCTACGCCATCGACCCGCAGGATCCCACCCTTGTAGGGTCGTATGTGGAAGATGTAGCCGTTCTATTTTCACAGCCTGGATCTCGGTTAAAGATTACTATGAGCAGTGGGCCAGCGGCTACGCGGCTGCTCTTAATAAACTCTCAGTATTCGTCGGCAGATCCTTTCAACAAGGACGGCAAATCCCCCTCCCCTGAGGGAATGGGATATCTTGTAGGTGGAGATCCTCACGATGCACAGAATGCCGACCTGATAAATGTTGCGGATGTGAAATACGATCCCACCATCGAGATAGCCCGATCAGGAGCGATATTCGATACGGCCCTGCATGTCGCAGAGGATATGTGGAAGCTGGACGACTTCCGAATGCGCAGGCTTGCAAAATATCGTATCCTGGATATGAACAGTGATGATGGCATACCAGGCCTGCACAAACTTGCACGAGCGGCAATCGATCAATCGAAGACAGCTGCGCAAAATAAAGATTGGGAAGCATTCGACGCCGCTTCTCGTGCGGCGTGGGGTTATGAAAGCCGTGCCTATCCGGATGTTCAGCAGACTGCTATCGATGTCGTACAGGGTGTGTTATTCTATCTGGCGCTTCTGATGCCGTTCGCGTATTTTGCGGAAAGGCTTCTCTTCGGATACTACGACCTGAGGCGGCAGTTAACAGCTGCAGCTGGCATCTTCCTTATAATTTTTCTCTGCTTCCGATACATCCATCCTGCTTTCGACATTACTGGCAATCCGGTTATTGTGCTGCTGGCATTTATCATGCTCGCTCTATCCTGTATCGTCATCGGGCTCATCTCTGGTAAATTCGAAGAACAGCTCAAGCAGATGAATCAGAGTGTGGGGGGAGTACACAAAGCAGATATTGGACGAGTTTCGATCGCTGTAGCGGCGTTCAATCTTGGTATCTCCAATATGCGGCGCCGTAAAGCGCGCACTTTCCTGACCTGTGTCACCCTGATTCTCCTTACCTTCACCGTCCTATCCTTTACCTCGGTGGTGCAGACCATACGTTTTAACCAGGTTCCTGCTCCGAACGATCATGGCCCGCGTTATAATGGAATTATGATTCGTACAGCTATGTGGGATCAGCTTCAGGAACCAGCGTACCGACTTCTATCGGATGAGTTTGGGCGGGAACACTCGGTAGCTCCCAGATCGTGGTTCTTCGGAACTCAGATGGGTGAACAGTCGTTCCTTACACTTAAGCGAGCAGACAGGCAGTATGAAGCCAAAGCGATGGTGGGGCTTTCTGCTGAAGAAGCGCACATCACCCGGCCTCAGGAAGCTTTGATTACCGATGATAAGACTGGGAAACCGCTTGGCAGGTGGTTCAAACCTGAAGATGTCTACACCATCATTCTCCCGGATACTATCGCTTCTCAGCTTAGAATCGATCCATTAGATGTGGGCAAAGCGAAAGTGATTTTCAGCGGCGTAGAGTATACCGTTATAGGAATCCTGGATACCCAAAAGATCAAGCAGTTTACCGATCTGGATAATGAAACCGTCACTCCCGTCGATTTTATTGCCATGAATAAAGCCTCCAAGACAGGCAAGGGCAGTGGTAACCAGGGTTTCAAAGAGTATATGCACTTGGAGCCTGATATGGTATTTTTCATTCCTTATCAGACCGCGACGAACCTGGGTGCAGAGCTTCGATCCATAGCTATCGATTTTGGGAATCCAAAGGTAGTTCTTCAGCGGTTAAACCCACTCATGCACCGACTTGGGCTAAATCTCTATGCTGGTGAAGTTACAAACCCGAACGCTCCTGACCCAAAAAATCGTGGAACCATTGTACGCTACTCCTCCATAGCTGCCACCTCTTCACGCGGTATGGAGCTTGTGTTCTTCCCTATCATGATTGCATCACTCATTGTTCTCAATACAATGCTGATGTCTGTATTTGAGAGAGTGAAAGAGATCCATATCTTCTCGTCAATTGGTTTGGCTCCATCTCACATTGGTATGCTGTTCATCGCGGAAGCGATGGTCTATGCAATCCTTGGTTCTGTGGCGGGATACCTGCTGGGGCAGCTTACTAGCAAAATATTAGTCTGGACAGGATGGCTGCCAGACCTCTACCTGAACTTCTCTAGCGTCAGTGCAGTCATGACCACGCTTATTATCGTTGCCGTCGTGCTGCTCTCAACCTTGTATCCTGCAAAGAAAGCCTCTGAAGTTGCAACACCAGCCATAGAACGATCATGGAGAGCGCCTGATCCGGAAGGTGATCACTGGGTCATACCACTTCCTTTTGCTGTTACTGGGGAGCAGGCGTCTGGTCTCAATTCGTTCCTTGGGGAGTGGTTCTCCGCATACGAGGAGTACAGTATCGGCGATTTCGTCACTCAGACTGTGGTTCAGGAAGAGTTCCAGCATGCGAACGGCACCGCATATCGTGTGAAGTGCATGTGCTGGTTGGCTCCCTTTGATCTTGGCGTATCCCAGCGAGTAGCCGTTGAAACGACACCCACCGATACTCAGGACGTTTTTGATATTCGGCTTCATATCGATCGAGAATCGGGGGATATCTCTAACTGGAAACGGGTTAATCGCAGATTTTTGAACACTCTGCGCAAACAGTTTCTGATATGGCGTACTTTGAAGCACTCGGAGCGCGAACGCTATCTGATGGTGGATGGAGCCACTCCCATCGAAGATACTAAGGCAGCGCCTCCTATCTCTGCGGCTGAACCTGCCTCTGGGGCTTAGGGACTTGGATATTTACATAGTTCGCGCTCAGTTAATGCGCAACATGGTTCTTGCTCAGCCAGATTAGGATCATGAAAGATTGTGTGACTTATGAAAGACTTAATAAAACCACTGATACTATCTCTTGCACTCAGTTTCTTAATAATCACATCTCAATCAGGAACAGCGGATAAACTGGGTGAAAGTTTACTGCAGCACTCAGTGGAATCTACTTCACACCTTCAGAGTATTGAATTTGAGGTTGAAGTTCATACAAAAGTAAGAACAAAAGATGTAATTCGGAATGTTGCAGTGAAGCTGACCAGGCCAAATTTTGCTCGCGTTGTATCATCTGGAACTGACCGTTCTATGAAGACCACAATCACTTCAGACGGCAAGCAGATGACTACATTATTTCGTGAGGATAACCAATTTCTGCGCTCCTCAGTCGACCTCAATGGTGGAAACATATTCACTCTTGGGCCGGTAGAAGCTGCAGTATTTTTTAATCCCGACCTTATGAATCGCCTGCCGTTAATGGGAAAAGGAATAAAACGAATTGGAACTCAACTCATAAATGGTGTGCAGTGTGATGTTCTAAAAGTAATCAGCCCTCCCAAAGGCAGTTCCTTCACGATATATACAGGGCCGGATGGACTGCTAAGAGGAACTTCGACAGTGAACGGTGAGACTGTTCAGGAGAGTCGAGTCAAGAAACTGCATTCTAACTCGGTCTTCGCCTCTTCGGTGTTTGCGTGGAACCCACCCGCGGGAGTCAAACCGTACGAAGAAAAGTCTGCGGAAGTGATACTTCCCTCTCACGCTCCAGATGATGATAACGGACTGTTAAAAGTGGGCGCTAAGGCTCCCAATCTGCTGATTAAAACATTAGGTGGCGCTAGTATTCAATTAGCAGAGCTCTTTAAGCAGAACAAAGCCACACTTGTAAACTTTTGGTTCGTGGGATGCCCTCCCTGCAGAGAAGAGCTGCCGCACCTCAATAAGATGTACTTGAATCTGAAAAGTAAGGGATTCACAATCATAGCCATCAATGTGCAGGATGACAAACCAGAGATTGCAAAATTTTGGAAGAAGAGTAAATTTTCTATTCCGGCCGGTCTCAATGGCGGTTCAGTCGCACAGAGCTATCAGGTCTCCGCAACCCCAACGAACTATGTAGTTGGGAATAATGGGAAGATATTAGCTGCCTATTTGGGTTATGACGAACAGGGAATTCGAGCCGCAGTTCTGCGTGCGGGAGTGAAATAGTTTTTTGTCGGGGTTTGTAGCAAGTAAGGAAAGGGGAGTTTCAGCGTGGCGGATGACAACGAGATTGCGCATCTTCGTGAACAGATCGAGATTGAAACTCGTGAAGAAGGTGCGGAAGACGATGGCGGTGGAACAAAGTTTGAAGATGGTTATAGTTCCAAAACCATCCTCGGAGCGCTTTTCGTCGGTCTGATAATGCTTCCGGGCGCTCTGTATCTGGGGCTTGTCGCCGGCCAGGGTCTTGGGCCTGCTGCAGAGTGGGTCACCATTGTCCTTTTTGCTGAAATCATGCGTCGTTCGTTCCTGCCCATGAAAAGGCAGGAGATCTATATGCTTTACTATGTGGCAGCCTCATTGACAGGCCTCGCTGCGGATAGAGGCATCTCAGGCGGAGCATTTGGCGAGCTTATATGGCGCCAGTATTTTGTGCAGGCTCCGGTGGCTAGCGCCGTTGCTCGGGATATTCCGCACTGGGTGGTTCCCCCGCCAGGATCCATCGCCCTCATACACCGCACGTTTTTGGATCGGGCGTGGTTTTGGCCAATATTCCTGCTTATTATAGGTGAAATACTTAACCGACTTAACTGGATGAGCGCAGGCTACTTCCTTTTTAGAGTCACGTCTGATATCGAAAAACTTCCCTTCCCCATGGCTCCTGTCGCTGCTTCTGGCGCAACCGCGCTCGCCGAAGCCGCGAGTAAAGAAGAGTCATGGAGATGGCGCGTTTTCTCCGTGGGAACTATGGTTGGCCTGCTTTTTGGATTTATCTACATCGCGATACCAGTCTTTACTAGTGTAGTGTTTGGAAAAGCATTTACTCTAATTCCAATCCCATTCTTCGATTTAGCTACAAATACAGAGACAATTCTGCCCGGCGCTATGACCGGAATATCTGGTGATCTTGGGAAAGTATTGACAGGTTTTGTTATTCCATATCCCATTATGCTTGGTGGAGTTTGGGGATCCGTGATCTGCAGAGTGTTTGCAGCACCATTCCTACATCACTGGGGAGCTTTTGGTAGCGCAGATTCAGGAGGCTGGACACGCGGTATGGATTCGTTCTACACCCAGGAAGTGACAGATATCAAATTCTGGCTATCGGTCAATCTTGGACTGCAGGCAGCTGTTGCAATGATTGGATTCTACAGTGTATTCCAGACCTTTAAGAAGATGCGGGCAGAATCAAAAGGGCGTGGGTTACAGCTCAATATTCCTAAGGGACGCGGCGATCTTCCGTTGTGGATACCTATAACTGTATGGCTCAGCGTAACATTAATCTACATATGGATGTCGGAATATCTGCTTGGCCTGGGAGCGAAACCTGGTGAAAATCACCATTTTTCGGTGGCTCTGCTAGTTTTCTTTGGACTCATATGGTCTCCCATCAACTCGTATATCTCTGCGCGTATGATAGGCATTACGGGTACAGGAGTAGCGGTTCCATACCTCAAAGAAGTAGCGATCATGCGATCGGGATATCCCTACGTGGATATCTGGTATGCCCCTATACCGCTGAATGAGTTTGGAGGATTTGCGCAGAAGTTCCGAGAAGTAGAGCTAACAGGAACGAAGTTCTCAAGCGTGGTAAAGGTTGAAGCCCTGATGCTGCCCATAATGCTCATATCGAGTTTTGTGTTCTGGTCTTTCTTCTGGCATAGCAGCCAGATTCCTTCCTCACAGCATCCCTACGCATCCAAGGTGTGGCCAATTCGTGCAACCTTCCAGGCGATGTTTAACCAGATCAACCACAAGGGCGGGCTGCCGTGGGTTAAAGAAGCCATCAATGCACCTAGAATAGCTGGTGGAGCATTAGCTGGGCTTGGATTATATGGGATATTCATGGTTTTCAAACTGCCTATACTGTTTTTCTATGGATTCTTGGGTGGCGTGAGCGCTTTCCCTCAAGATGCACTCGCAGCGTTCCTTGGCGCATGGCTGGGCAAGAAATATTTTGCAAAGAGATTTGGGCTGCAAAACTGGAACATGTATACTCCGGTACTTCTGGCAGGATTCTCCTGCGGAACCGGACTTATCGCAATGGCATCCATCGCTCTTGCGCTTATCGCTAAATCGGTCAACTATCTACCATTCTAGATTGATTTGTTATCGGAAGTTAGAACTATATTTCAAGGAGTTCGATTGCAGGCAAAGTCGGTTTTAGTTATAGTATTGCTGGTGTCATTGGCGCTTGCAGTGATCGGGTTAGTATTAGGAATTATATGTGGCAAGAACGCACGCCGTCTGCTGCCGGGATGGATATTTCCGGTCATCTATCTGGTCGCAGTCGGTGTGGTCTACTTTGTTGGTAAGCGTGCCTCGGTCAATATCGGCCCAATTCTCGTCTGGGAGATGCTTCTGCAGACGAGTGAATTCCTGCTCGCGTTTTTTGCGGGCTATGGTTTCGGGATCAAACCCCCACAAGCGGTGCAGTCCCAGGTACACACTTTCAGCCGTCTGGCTCTGTTGCTGGTGTTGATCGCTGCAGCGAGCGGAGATGTGATTATACTGCGGTTAGGAAATGCGGTATCGCAGCTCGGTATTTTACAGAGCAAAAAATACGAGCCACAGAAAAATAAAGACTGTCCGGAAAACCTGAAGAGCATATACAATGCTATAAACCTTTATAGTCAGGACTGGGATGCGCTGCCGCCATTCGAAAAGTGGCTTGACAATGAAGAGTTAACTTCAAAAATTCGACAGAATGAGTGGCTGCACTGCCCTGAAGTATCTAACCGACATGATGAAAAGTACGGATACGCATTCAATGATAAAGTTTCTGCGTTGAAACTAGGTGGAAAACATCTAAACGAACTTCCTGATGCTGTAAAAACGCCATTACTGTACGATTCACGAGATATTAGTAAAAGTGCACACGATAGTTTCAGCAGTCTACCCAGGCCGGGAAGACATGGCGGGAGGAACAACGTCCTATACCTCGACGGCCATGTCGAAGCAGTGAACCCTTAGAAAGAACAGGCGATAGTCTTTGGCAGCAGCTCTACAGGAACCAAGTAAGACGGACTCACATAAAGATGGTACGAATGCCGAGAAGACCGTCGTTGGATGGCAGGGAATGCGTTGTGAACTTCCACCCGAATGGAATGTCACTGGATTTTCAATGGATAGGGAGAGTGGGTACCTGAGAGTTGATTCACCGGGAAATGGAACCGTCACTGTACAGATACGCTGGACAAACGCAGCTAAGCCAGCTCAGAAACAGCCAAGTCTCTATACGATGTTCGCACCACATTTCCGAAAGCTATTCCGTCAGCCGGAGCCAGTAGTTCCGGAGACGGATCTAAAAGGCAACCTCGAAAAAGTATTGAAGGATACCGCAAAGCTGGCAAAAAAAGCAAAAACCACTTTCGAAAGCAGCATCAAAGCTGAGAAGATCGAAGGTGAAAACGATGAGAGAATTTCTATCAATTTCGCCTGGTCCGGTGCGGGAAAAGGCCAGGGCAAAATATGGCGCTGCAAAACCTGTAATCGGGTGGTAGTCGCGCAAGTGGTAGGTATGGGGAAAGATCAGAACAGCATTTCTGCCATAGCAGCACAGTTATTTGCTACCCTGAAAGACCACTCTGAAGATGGCTACGATCTCTGGGGGCTGTATGATCTGAAGCTGGATATTCCAGAAGATTTCAGGCTGGAATCGCAGAAGCTTCTCTCAGGGCATCTGCATCTGGCGTTTATACGTCAGGCAGAGAGAATTGTTTTTGATCGTTGGGGTCTGGCGAACATGACTCGCAAGAAATTCACACTACCCGAGTGGTTTCAAAACTCGGCAGTCACGAGTCTCAAGAAATTGCAAAAATCTGAGGCCATATTGAGTTCTGGGCATGAAGCAGTGACCTATTCTGGTAAGCTTTCACTGATAGCGCGGGCGCAGACTTTGAAAGAATCACGTTCATTGCGAAGATTTCCAACTCGATACGCAGGTGGAGTTTGGGAATGCACTGAAACAAACAAAATATTTAGCTTGCAAGTATGCCATTCTAAAAATACGCAAGGTTTGTGGGAGGACGTGGCAAATCGATGTTTCTGTCATTCTGCCGCTGAAACAGGCTGATTCGTGCTGATTTATCAAGGTAATAACAATGCGTATGCCGCTTAAAACAAGACTGTACTATGGCGTGGGAAGACATCTTCCATTTCTGAAAATACGCCCACCCGAAGTTGATCGGGATGCAGTACTTATACTACGCCCCGGACGCAACTCTTCGATAACGTGGGAGCAGCAGACGACCGGAGAGACAATTCTGACCATACCTTTGGAGAATTCCAGCAACAGAGGGCGCATTAACAAATTTATGTCACGATGGTTTCGCACTCCAGATGAACGGCGAGTGGAATTGGATGAAGTAGGCGCTTTCGTCTGGGAACTGTGTGATGGAAATCTCACGGTTGAGGGTATTGTACAGCGTGCAAGCAAAAAGTATAAAATGAATCGGCGCGAAGCGGAAGTCTCTGTCACCATGTTTCTCCAGATGCTTCACGAACGCAAATTTATTGGGTTATATAAAAAAGTGCAGAAAAAATCGCAGGGAGATAGGGTGGTATGAACGCGGATAAACAGATGCCAACTGGCGGTATGAAAGTTCAAAAACAGATTCAACTGCCTTTCAGTAAGGCATGGCAGATCAGTATCAAGAGCATAAAAATCCGCTTCGCTCGCTCGGTCATCACTGCGGCTGGAATATTTCTTGGTATTGCATTCTATAGCTCCGTGCGTACTGCCGGACTTTTCCCGAATTCCGGTACCGGTAAGGAAGTGATTGCCGCGGAGCACCGGCAGCAGTGGCTCGCATATATGGCATTGCTGGTATGCTTCGTAGGGATCACCAACTCTATGCTCATGTCTGTCACGGAGCGTTACAAAGAGATTGGAACCATGAAATGCCTGGGGGCACTGGATAGTTTTGTGGTGAAACTGTTCTTTATCGAAGCCACTCTGATGGGCGTTATCTCTTCTTTCGCAGGATGGCTGGGGGGATGGCTAATAGTCGTACTGTTGCATCTTTTTAGCGGTGATTTAAAGGGATTCAATGGCGCGTTTTTTTCTGGAACTTTGATGCAGCTGATCGTATGTACATTTATCGGCTCTTTCATAACACTGATGGCGGCAATACCGCCAGCTATGCAGGCAGCGCAGATGCCCCCAGCCGCAGCTTTAAGGTCTGAGATTTAAACAGATAATCGGAGTGACCGGAACCAGATTTACCGTGAATATGAGAAAGGTCGGATAATATTCCATGGCATCGAATGAGTATGTGGTACGGACAAAAGGGCTCGTTAAAGAGTTCACGATGGGTGATCAGACCGTGCGCGCCTTGAACGGTGTGGATCTGGACATCAAGCGCGGAGAGTACATCTCTATAATGGGACCTTCTGGTTCCGGTAAATCCACGCTTTTCAACGCTATCGGAGGGCTGGATAAGCCAAATGAAGGTTCTGTATTCATTAACGATGTGGACATGGCTCAGCTGGATGCGAGTGAGCTTGCCTATCTCCGATGCCACACGATTGGATATATATTCCAGACCTTTAATCTAATCCCCGTAATGACTGCCCTGGAAAATGTCACACTTCCTACCGTTTTTGCTGGCATGCCGTCCGATGACGGAATCGAACGCGCGATGTACCTTTTAAATGTGGTTGGGCTTGGAGCCCGTTACCATCACCGGCCAACGGAACTCTCGGGCGGGCAGCAGCAGCGTGTGGCCATCGCGCGTGCGCTTGCGAACAACCCATCGATCGTTCTAGCAGACGAACCGACTGGTAATCTCGATTTGAAAACGGGAACAGAAATTATTGAGCTTTTGCGCAGACTGAACAAAGAGCAAGGCGTCACTATTATCTCCGCCACGCACGACTTAAAAATGGTCGATGTCTCTGATAGGATTGTTTGGATACGAGACGGGCGCATCGCCAAAATTGAAGAACGTGCAGATATCGATCTTAAGATTGGCGAGATGGATGGCGAATCACTTCATTAATCTTTCCGCTCATTAATAGCGGGAAGGACGGGGCTAAAATGTCACGTATCCGCGGCAGAGGAATGGGCACTGGGATGGTGATGGGAATTTCCGTCGTAGTCCAGTCGAAGAATGGTCAGCCGAAATATCCTTCGATGCCAACAAGCGTGATGCAGCGGATGGCATCCCGAAAACAGACCGAGCTGGCTGATGTTGTGCTGATAGCACGAGATTTGGAAACGGCTCTCTCATTTGTGGGTTCGTTCTTATGGGCTCAGATAGTAGGCGCTGCAGTTGAATCTGATGAATATGATGGGCCGGTTCCAAACTTCCCGGTGGTGTTGGGAGTTCCCGAACTTTTGGAACGCGTTGAACAGGATGTTCTGGTTATTTTGGATGCAGACCGCGGTCTGGTCGAACTTGATCCGGATGGGTTAATACTTGCTCAGTACCAGGCGGAACACGATAATATTGCGCCAAAAAACCGCATCTTTTTAGATGACGTACATCTCCCCGCACTGACTATCGATAGCCGCACAATTCAGGTCATCGCTTCTGTATCTTCCGAGACTGAGATAGAAGAGGCAATGGCACAAGGTGCAGATGCTCTCTATGTCCCATACGACTGCTTTCTTCTTCCAGACAATAGTGACGATGAAATCATACGAGGCAAGATATTTCGATTGATTGATCTCGCTGCTGGAAAGCCTCTTATAATCTCAGATGACTATGCCCTATCCGCTTCTATTCTGCTTGAAGCCGCTGCTTTGGCCGATATAACTGCCGCTGTACCTCCTCGATATGATCTTGATGGAAGCGGATTGACAGCATTGAAAGATGAGTTGGTGGAAGTAGAAAATGAGTGTATCGAAGCAGAAATGTTTGTCAATCTCCCTCGTTTGGCGGCGGATATCACCTATGATCCAGATAAACTAACGTCCGATGTATTACGGGAATGGGCGAACACGCTTGCATTGCATGGTGCGGAACGTATCGTTTTCCACCAAATCATTAAGCCATCGGATATCTATTTCTTTGAATCTCTTTGCGCTGCCGCTACTGCGAACACGATTCCTGTATTTCTAGAAACTTCACAATTCCAGGGTGACCAGCCTCACTCAGAGATTGGGGGTCTGGAGTTCCAGTATATCTTGGGAGCCGGGGCAGGCGGATTTGTAATTGCGCCACACATTGTTAACGAATTCAAACAAGCTATTCGGGCGAGCAGCCTATCGGGGTGCAGGCAGGAGATGTGGAGTCTTCTGAAGCAGGGGAATCAGCATCAATGAGAAGAGTTTCCGTCTTAGTGATGCTGGCTCCCGACGATCCTGATACAGACTTTTTTCGCATTGCAGTAGGATCAGACCCGCTGCTCACGGATCAAGTCGACCTGCGATTCGCTGCTGCCGATACAGCGGCTCCACTGATTACGGACGTCGAAGTTCTGGTGGCTGGCGGTGTCTCTTCTGAACTTGTACGCATCGCAGTTAATCTAAAGTGGATTAGCTTCTGGAGCGCTGGCATGGAGAGCAAAGCCACTCCGGAGATTCTCGACAGAAATATCATGCTGACTAACGCCAGTGGGGTTCACGGCCCTAATATCTCGGAACATGTGCTTGCGATGATGCTTATGTTCACACGCAGGATGCATCTGCATATCCGCTCTCAGGCCGAAGGGAAATGGCAGCGTACTTTTACATCGCAATCTGGAAGTGGAACTGCAGATGAACTAACGGGTAAAACACTCGGAATTGTGGGGCTGGGGAGAATTGGAGAGGCGCTTCTTAAGAGGGCTAAAGCATTCGATATGCGTGTGGTTGCTACCAAAAGAGATACCAGTCAGCTCCACAATCCAATGTTGGCACCAGATACTCTCTAC
>JANXSG010000018.1 GCA_025352825.1 Chthonomonadaceae bacterium
TGGTACTCTAACGTTTCGTGTTTCAGATAAGGGGGTCCCTTCATGAAGGAAATCCAGCACGCCACAAAGCGAACTTCCCACGTTTTAGAAATTCCAAACCTCGTTGAACTTCAGCTCAACTCCTACAAATGGTTCCTCGAAGAGGGGCTTCAAGAGCTATTTGAAAGTTTTTCACCCATCTACGATTTTACCGGACAGACATCAATCTCTCTGACCGATTTTACGCTTGGAGAACCCAAGTATTCCGTAGAAGAGTGCCGAGACCGGGATATGACGTTCGAGTCGCCTATTAAAGCTAAAGTTCTGCTTAAGCAAGCAAACAAAGAAGAGATCGAGAGCGAAGTCTATCTTGGCGATCTCCCGCTTATGACCGATAAAGGAACCTTTATCGTCAATGGTGCGGAGCGGGTCGTCGTTAGTCAGCTAGCCAGGTCTCCTGGAGTCTATTTTAAAGACAACTTGGACTTCTCTGGCCGGGTTCTTTTCTATGCCACCATCATTCCTCAAGAAGGTGCGTGGATGGATGTAGAGACAGACGCCAATAGCCAGGTAACTGTTCGAATCGGGCAGACGCGTAAGCTGCCTATCACCACCCTGCTGCGAGCGCTCGATGCGTTCCCTCCTTCTCGTCCACCACTGGAAATGACCATTCGTAATGTGCTCGACAGCATGTGGATTTACAAGAACGTAGAAATAACCGATGAAGAAGGCAAGCACATCCGCAATGAAGTGCAGAAGGATTTCTTCCTATCTTTGCGATTTGCTTCTCCTGTGGCACATCCAAAAACTGGTGAAATCTTTGCCGAAGAGAATGTAATTGCCACGCATGAAGTTCTCGAAGCCCTGCTCGAAAAAGTGGGCGAGAACACCATCATTCGGCTTTACAGCCGCACAGAATCTACTCAGGATATCCTGGAACTTTTTTCAACTCGAATCACCCTCTCGGAGCCAACGGCTGAGCAGCTTTTGCATCGCCGGCCTGTAGAGGATGTGGTCGATGATAAAGGGAAAGTGATCACCAAAGCCTATACGGTAATCGGTGACAAAACCCATGCGACAGCAATTGCAAAACTGAAACTTCCATCCCTGGAAGTACTGGCTGTTAACAAGTATATCGAGGCGACACTAGAGCAGGATGCAGCCACCGACATGCAGTCTGCACTGCTCGATATCTACCGCAAGATTCGCCCAGGCGATCCTGCAGCTCCCGAATCGGCAAGAAGCCTGCTTCAGAACATCTTCTACGACCCTAGGCGCTACGATCTGGCAAAAGTCGGTCGTTTCAAGATGAACAAGAAGCTGGGTTCCAAGCTGCCCATGACTGCGCGAGCCCTCACAAAAGAGGATCTGATCAGTATTGTAAAATATATCATCAATCTGAATGCGGGCGAAGGCATGACGGACGATATTGACCACCTTGAGAACAAGCGCGTACGATCGGTGGGGGAGCTTCTGTGTTCTCAGCTGCGCATGGGTTTCCAGCGCATGGAGAAGGTAGCTAAAGAGCGAATGACTTCGCTGGATAACGATAATATCATCCCGCAGGTGATTCTCTCGGTCAAGCCAATCAGTGCGAGTATCAAGAGTTTCTTCGGTTCGAGTCAGTTGAGTCAGTTCATGGATCAGACCAATCCTCTTGCCGAACTGACTGCAAAACGCCGACTGTCAGCACTTGGGCCAGGCGGTCTTTCCCGACAGAGCGCAAAACTCGAAGTTCGCGACGTTCACGAAAGCCACTACGGCAGAATATGTCCCATCGAAACTCCTGAAGGTCCGAACATCGGCCTGATCGGATCAATGGCAGTTCACGCTCGCATCGATGTCTACGGCTTCCTGGAGACTCCCTATCGCAAGGTACACAACGGCCTCGTTTCAGAAGAGATCGAGTGGATGACGGCCGATATCGACCATCGCTACTACATTGCTCCTGCAAACTTGAAGCTGGATGAACATAATAAGTTTGTCAGCCCAGAGATTCAAGTGCGGCACGAAGGCGGATATCCCGTCGTCAAGCCGACCAAGGTTCAGTATATGGATGTTGCGCCTATTCAGCTAATATCCATTGCGACGGCGATGATCCCATTCATCGAAAACGATGAAGCCACACGTGCTCTGATGGGCTCGAACATGCAGAGGCAGTCCGTACCGTGTCTAAGGCCGGACGCTCCTATCGTAAAGACTGGTATGGAGAGGCGTTCGGCTCGGGACTCAGGAGCAGTTATAATATGTCGGCGAAGCGGAGTCATTACTCGTGTAACCGCTGAACAGATCGATGTTACCACACCGCTGGGAAGAGTGGACTCCTACAGGCTCATCAATCTGCTCCGCTCGAACAGCTCTACCTGTATCACTCAGCACCCCATTGTAAACAAGGGGCAGCACGTGCGGCAAGGCCAGGTATTGACAGACGGCCCATGTACCGATCAAGGTGAACTGGCGCTAGGGCAGAACGTACTTGTTGCCTTCATGCCATGGGGCGGTTATAACTATGAAGACGCCATCATGCTCAGCCAGCGGCTAGTCAAGGATGATATTTTTACATCGATACACATTGATGAGTTCGATATCGAGGCGCGTGATACGAAATTAGGCCCTGAAGAGATTACTCGCGATATCCCAAATATCGGGGAAGACATGCTCAAGGATCTAGATGAAAACGGTGTTATTCGTGTCGGTGCGGAAGTCCGTCCTGAAGATATCCTTGTGGGAAAAGTAGCTCCCAAGGGACAGGGTGAACTCACGGCTGAAGAGCGGCTTATAATTGCTATCTTCGGTAAGAAGGCGGAAGAGACTCGCGATGTTAGTTTGCGAGTGCCTCACGGAAACAGCGGCAGAGTTGTCGACGTGAAGGTGTTCAGCCGCTTCAAGTACCAGGGATCGCGAGATAAAAGAATATACAACTACTGTAAGCGACCGGATGCCAATATGCGGGATATGGAAGATGGAGAGTTGCTCCGCCTGCCTGCAGATGAGCTGAATGCCGGCGTCAACATGTTGGTTCGTGTCTATATCGCCCAGAAGAGAATCATCATGGAAGGCGATAAGATGGCGGGGCGGCATGGCAATAAGGGTGTAATCTCCAAGATTCTGCCTGCTGAGGATATGCCGTTCCTGCCGGATGGAACTCCGTGTGACATTGTGCTGAACCCACTGGGTGTACCTTCCCGTATGAACATTGGGCAGATACTGGAAACCCACCTCGGCTATGTTGGGAAAACTCTTGGCTGTACATTTGTCAACCCTGCTTTTGAAGGCTCTACGGAGACTGAAATCGTGGGTGAGATGGAGCGGCTGGGCGACCATTTCCGACGCCGAGTGCTCACGAACTATGTGAACGCCGAGTTGAAACTGGGAATACAGTTCGATCCAAAGGCATCTGCTATTGAGATGCTTCATGTAGTTCGCGACTCACTTAAATCTTTGGATGCACGGCGATTGGAGGAGGTCAGCAGTATTGTGGCCGCTCCGCCAGTTGTTTCGCCGGTGCTTCGAGAGCTTCAGGAGGGAACCGAAGACGAAGTAGTCGAGGTAGAAGATGATGAGGACGAACTGACAGGGCCACGTGCGGCCTGGCTGAACGCCATTCCAAAAGACACGCCTGTATCCTCAGATTATGACATCGATGGAATCGTTGATCTGATCCATAAAAACTCGTGGGCTCGTTCAGGATTTGAACCGCAGACCGGAAAGACAATTGTGCGCGACGGTCTTACTGGGGATCGGTTCGATATGCCTGTAACGGTTGGAGTGATCTACATGCTGAAACTAGCCCACCTCGTGGACGACAAGATTCATGCACGATCTACCGGCCCATACTCACTCGTTACGCAGCAGCCACTCGGTGGAAAAGCACAGTTCGGCGGGCAGAGATTCGGAGAGATGGAGGTGTGGGCGCTGGAAGCATACGGTGCAGCCTACATGCTTCAAGAGATCCTCACCATCAAATCGGATGATGTGCTTGGCCGTGTCAAAACATACGAAAGTATTGTTAAAGGCGATAATATGCTCGACCCAGGAGTGCCGGAATCGTTCAAAATCCTGGTAAATGAACTTCAGAGTCTCAGCCTTAAAGTCACTGTGCTCGATGAGCAGGATCGAGAGATTGATCTTCGAGATCGAGACGAAGACAGCGATCCCCATGAGGATCCCGCTAGAGCCGCCGCACGCCGAAGACAAAAGGCTGCAAGAGTATCTGGTGAAGAGCTAGTGGTTTAGACCTGTAATAGAGACATCACCTCACCCCAACCCCTCTCCCGGACGTTCGTTCCTCACTAGGGAGAGGGGCAAATGCATGATATAATCACCCCCTTCCCCTGTTTTTGGGGGAAGGGGACCGGGGGGATGAGGGCAAATCCGAGGGGTGAGGTTAACCCCGAGTACGTTTTTCCTGTCGGAGTTTATTAATTTCCGGCAACTATCACTTTCAGGCATTGTGCAGACCTATACGGAGGAAGAAGCGATTATGGCAGACGCCAGTATGTTTTCAAAAATTAGGATCGGGATCGCCTCCCCCGATGAAATACGTTCGTGGTCGTACGGCGAAGTTAAGAAGCCGGAGACCATCAACTATCGAACGTTTAAACCAGAACGTGACGGCCTGTTTTGTGAGCGCATTTTTGGGCCAGTTAAGGACTGGGAGTGCCACTGCGGACGATATAAAAAAGTTAAGTACAAAGGTATCATCTGCGAGCGTTGCGGAGTGGAAGTAACTCGCAGCAAAGTGCGTCGTGAGCGCATGGGGCACATCGAACTGGCAGCGCCTGTGTGCCACATCTGGTACTTAAAGGGTGTTCCAAGTCCTCTCGCACTTATTCTTGATATCACTCCACGCCCGCTGGAGAAAGTGCTGTACTTCGCCTCGTACATCGTGACTGGTGTCGACAAAGGACGCATCAATAACGAACTTACCGATATCAAATCCGCGGTGGTAGAAGAGACCGAAGCAATCATGGAGGAGAAGGCTGGCATCGCCGAGCGTCTCACCATGGACTTCAATAAAGAGGTGTCGGAACATCGCGCTCCGCCCGAACCGGTTGCAGTAGTTGAAGCTGACCCGGATGAAGAGATCGATCCCGATGAAGAAGGGTTTGAATTCCAGGTCTGGGATGAAGACACGATTGCTCACAAAACTGTGAATCTTGTAGAGCGAATCAAGCAGGAAGAGAAAGACTGTCAGGAGCGCATCGACGAGCTTGCGGCTTCACTTCAACTCCTGGAGAAGGTCGAAAAGCGCCAGCTCATTAACGAAGACCAGTTCCGGGCAATCGAACGCCTTCTTGAAGTTCTGACACGCCGGCTGGGTGGCGATTGGGAAGAGGTTGTGAAGGCTGGCCTGGGTGGATCTGCAGTAAAAGAGCTGCTTCTGGAAGTCGATCTAGAGAAACTTTCTCGTGAACTGCGCCACGATGTCGCCAACACGCAGGGGCCAAAGAGGCTTCGTGCCATTAAGCGGCTTGAAGTTACCGAGGCGTTCCTGGCATCCAAGGCGCGCCCGGAGTGGATGATTCTAGACTGTGTGCCAGTGATCTCCCCCGAACTGCGCCCGATGGTACAGCTCGATGGCGGCCGATTCGCAACGAGTGACCTAAACGATTTATACCGGCGTATTATCAATCGAAATAACCGTCTGAAAAAGATCACGGAGATCCGAGCTCCCGAAAGCATCGTCAACCATGAAAAGCGACTCCTTCAGGAAGCTGTAGATGCTCTGATCGATAACGGGCGTCGTACTCGCCCCGTGGTTGGTTCGAACAATCGCGCTCTAAAATCCCTTTCCGATATGCTTAAAGGCAAGGAAGGCCGCTTCCGAAAGAACCTTCTCGGAAAGCGTGTCGACTACTCCGGCCGATCTGTAATTGTAGTCGGGCCTCACCTTAAGCTGCATCAGTGCGGGCTTCCTAAAGAGATGGCCCTGGAACTATTCAAGCCATTTGTTATGAAGACGCTGGTTGATCGCGGGTATACGGGCAATATCAAGACCGCTAAAAGAATGATCGATAAGATGCGCCCAGAAGTGTGGGATGCACTGGAAGAGGTCATTCGTGAGCATCCTGTACTGCTGAACCGCGCGCCTACACTCCACAGGCTGGGTATTCAGGCGTTCGAGCCGATACTAGTCGACGGCAAAGCAATTCAGGTGCATCCGCTGGTCTGCCATGCGTTTAATGCAGACTTTGATGGTGACCAGATGGCCGTGCACGTGCCGCTCTCCTCTTATGCTCAAGCGGAAGCGCGGATTCTCATGCTGTCGACGCACAACCTGTTCAGTCCGGCACACGGAGGCCCAATTGTTGCGCCGGTTCAGGATATTATCCTGGGCGCATACTATCTCACCATGATACGGGAACTGCAGGTGGGTGAAGAGCCGAAAAAATATATCTTTGCAAGCCCGGATGAGGCGCTTCTTGCTCTTGATTCTGGTTCCATATACCTGCATGAGCCGATCAATGTACGACTGCAGCACCGTCACGGCATGCAGGCAGACGCGGAAACGCATCATGAGATAGTGGGATTGAAGCTTAAACCGGACGATCCATTCCCGTTCCGCAAAGATGGTATTGCGGATACCAGCAAAATGACCACTGCGGGGAGGCTTATCTTTAACAGCATCCTGCCGGATCGGCTGAAGTATACGGATAAATATCTCCTTCGTACTCTCAGTAAGAAGGGGCTTTCCGACGTCATCACAGACGTTTACGAGAACCACGGCAAAGAGTGCACGATCAACTTCCTGGATGAGCTGAAAGCGATAGGATTCAAGTATGCGACCATTGCCGGTGTGACTATCGCGATGACCGATATGGACATTCCTGGTAAGCGTGACGAGATCATCCACAAAGCGGAAGAGGATGTCAAAAAGACTAACCAGCAGTATAATAGGGGACTCATCTCACAGGCGGAACGAAAATCGAAAGTGCTTGATCTCTGGATCAACGCTTCCGAAAAAGTTGCCGACGCTATCATGGACGGTATCTACCAGTACAATCCGATCTTCATCATCACGGATTCGGGGGCCAGAGGTTCTAAGAAACAGGTTACTCAGCTCTCCGGTATGCGTGGATTGATGACAGACCCGTTCGGCGGACTGATTGAAGACCTACCGATCAAGTCGAACTTCCATGAAGGCCTGAACGTTCTAGAGTTCTTTATCTCGACACACGGCGCACGAAAAGGAATGGCAGATACCGCACTTCGAACGGCAGACGCGGGTTATCTCACACGGCGGCTTGTGGATGTCGCGCAGGATGTGATCGTTCGCCACACCGACTGCGAGACTGTCTCCGGAATCACAGTAAAAGAGATTCTTGAGAGTGGAGAAATTCTCGAAAATCTGAGTGATCGTGTCAAGGGGCGTTATCCAACCGAAGACATCGTCAATCCTATCACCGGTGAACTGCTGTCTCCCGCCAATGAAGATATCGGTGATGCTGTTGCACGAGACCTTAACCAGTTCCGAATTGTACTAGATGATCTGGTGAGCCTGGAAAACGGAGATATTCTGGCCACCAAGGATCAGCCTATGTTGGAATCTGAGGCTCTGGAACTGCTCTCGAAATCGGTACGGCGTGCAAGTTCGCTCCGTAAAGAGAAGCCAGCTAGCAGCATCTACGATATCACCACTTCCATGAAAATAACTGTACGATCCGTTCTGACGTGCGAACTGCGGCAGGGTGTGTGCGCCAAGTGTTACGGTAGAGACCTGGCTACAGGCAGGCTTGTGGATATCGGTGTTGCTACTGGCATCATCGCCGCTCAGTCGATTGGCGAGCCTGGAACTCAGCTTACGATGCGTACATTCCATACGGGTGGTGTCGCCGGTAAGTACCTGACCGGTGTTGCCAACGTTAAGCAGAAACGACAGAGCACTCTGCGTGAACTTCACGAAGATATCCGGCGCGGTATCGTAGACTTCGGGGAGGCAGAGGGTTCTGAGCGAGAACGCGTGCGGTCTGTCCAGGCGGTACTCAAAGTTCTTGAAGATCAGGTCAGTGGTCTGCTGAGGGTTGTAGAGCTGTTCGAGGCGCGAAAACCCAAGGGTCAGGCAATCGTATCGGAACTTGCAGGAAGAATCGCAACGATCGAGAGTAAGGGTCTGAGAAACGTTGTCGTACACACTCCTCAGGATCTGAATGAAGCGCTTGCGCATCAGGGTCTGGGTACGGACGCGATTGCTGCTGAAGACATCCTGGATGAGAGCGGTGAAATCATCGTTAAGCATGGCGAAAGTATCACCGATAAGGCTCTTCGCAAAATAGTAGCGATGGGTATGAAGAGTGTGATGGTGCGCAAGGTCTTCCTGGTGCCGTATCGTGGTGAGCTGGAAGTGGAAGAGGGGCAGGAGATTCATCCTGGAGACAGGCTCACGGAAGGTCCGCTCGATCCTCAGAAAGTTCTTGAACTCCAGGGTACGCTTGGAGTGCAGGAGTATCTTGTACGTGAGATTCTACGCGTCTACAAGAGTGTCGGCCAGGATATCAACGATAAGCATATTGAGGTTATCGTGCGCCAGATGCTTCGTAAACGCAAAGTGCGGAACCCTGGAGACAGCCGATTCCTGCCGGGTCAGATCGTGGATAAGTTTGTTTTCGAAGATGAGAACACACGTGTCCGAAATCTGCCTACTTCCGGTACTGAAGCGACTGCCGACTGGGTGCTGCTTGGTATTACCGAAGCTTCTCTGGCAACGGAGAGCTTCCTTTCCGCGGCATCCTTCCAGAAAACAACCCGTGTCCTTACAGAAGCTGCTGTACGCGGCAAGAAGGACGAACTTGTTGGCCTGAAGGAGAACGTCATCATCGGACGCCTCATTCCTGCAGGTACCGGCCTGCCGATGTATAGGAGTTTGGAACTGGCCACGCCAGACGGCGTGCCGTTGATTGTGGCTCCTGCGCCGCGGCGTGATGAAGATCGCTCGATGCCTCGCTTTAACGGCGAGGACGACGATATCCCATCACTCGGACGTACGGCTTCACGTTCCAACCCGCTGCCGATGGACGGATTCCAGGAGGAGCAGTTCCTTCCGGAAGTGAAGGCCATGCCGCGTGACGATGACGAAGGTACGGATGATATCGAGATGACGATGAGCGACGTACTGGCCAGCCTGGGTACCATGACTGGCGCGGAGGACGAAGTTTAGATTTTACCCGCACCTGAAGCCCCCTCTCCCAAAAACAGGAGAGGGGGCTTGTTTTTGCCCTCACCCCCCCGACCCCATAGGCGTTAGGTTAAGGGTTGATCTAACATAATATTTTGTAGTATCCTACTGTTATGTATATTACAGACTTCACCAAAGATAGAAATTGGCGGTTTATTGAATCCTTACTTCCCAAAGACATCAATGAAACTGCCCTTGAATGTAAGGCGCTAATACGATGTAGAAATGTTCCGGATGCACTCTCGCTTTTGCGCATGTACCTGTTATATGTTACATACGATCTATCATTCAAAGATGCCGCGGCCTTAATATCGACTTCCGGGCTGACGACTATATCAGGGCCTAGTCTTTTTGACCGGTTCCGCGTTTCAGGAGAATGGCTGAAACGGCTCTTAACTCAGCTATTACAGAATACCGTCCATGCAGCGCCCATCGGAATGAGGCTGCGTATTGTCGATGCGACTGTCATTACTGGCCCTGGCGCTGTAGGAACGGAGTATCGCGCTCACGTTATATTCGATCCCTTCTCTGCGACCATCACTTCAGTCGATGTCACGGACGCCTCCGGCGGAGAGGGACTAGGAAGGCACCCTGTAGATGCCAGAGACCTTTTCGTAGGTGATCGCGCCTACAGCACCGCCAAAGGAATTGCCTCTATCTCAGACCGTGGCGGCTATGTACTTACTCGCCTTAATGCGTACACCATACGTATTTGTGATCAGCAAAAGAAGGTGATATCACTTCTTTCACGAGAGAACGAGATACCCGAAACGGGAGCAGTCACTTATAATTTGATGCTGCCGATACCTCCAGAGACAATTGTGGCTAAAAAATCTTGGAAACTGGAGGATGCTGCCAGTTGGATACCTGTTCGCGTGATCGCTGCAAGAACAAGAGAAAATAAAGTGATCTGGTTAATCACAACCGCTCCAAAGGAGATGTTGACTGGCGAGCAGGCTGCCGAAGTGTATCGTATCAGATGGCAAATTGAACTCCAATTCAAGAATTTGAAGTCGATATTAAATCTGGACGAACTCAAATCGCGGCAAGGCCCTACAGCAGTCCCCTGGATATTAGGCAAGTTTGTAGCGGCTGCATTGATGCAAAAACTGGCCGATAAGGACGGTGTCCTTTCCCCCTATGGGTACCAAATATTATGAAGACGATCCTCGCCGCAAAGGATATACAGTAAGTATAACGTCGATATTCAAAATAAAGTTGATTGCACTTCAAACTGCCGTTATAGGCACTGCGGCAATGAAAACCGTGCGATGCAAAAAGTTCATGATGCGACTGATGAACAGCCCGAGAAAACGTCAGCCAGCTATGGTCAGGTTATGTAATAGTTCAATATTAAGAGTAAGAACAGCATGATAAAACCTTTATCCTAACGCCTATGCCCCCAACCCCTCTCCCAAAAACAGGAGAGGGGAGCTTATAATCGTTAACTTCCTCATTCCCGTTGTTTGGTATCTAATATTATAGTAAGATCAAAACCTAGTAAAATATTGAATAATTCAGACACAAGTCTCCCCTCTCCCGAAGCTTCGGGAAAGGGGACGGGGGTGAGGGTTTGAAAAATACGATGATGGTTGTATAATTCATCGAAATCTTTTTTTGATTCCGGCTATGCCAGCTTAGGTAAAACCCAGAGATTTCAAAATATTTGATAATAATCGCTTGACAATACGCACAGCGTTTGTTATAATAGTAATTGACGCGGTTCAACGATGCTTTTATAATCGCATGAATCGATTAATACTAGAAGAGATTTATGTGATACCCAGGCAAAAAATACGAATGCTGGATGTGGCTCTTGCCGCTGGCGTTTCTCGCACAACAGCCTCCTATGTCCTGAACAGAGTGGATGTCGCTATTCCACAGGAGACGCGGGATCACGTTTTGAGCATCGCGCAACAGATGGGCTATCGCACGAACCGCCTGGCGAAGCAGCTGGCGAAGCAGCGGAGCGCAATGATCGGGCTGATGGTTCGGCAGATGGCGGACCCGTTTTTTGGGAGCCTTGCCGACTGTCTGAATGTTTCCGCGAAGTCTTTTGATTATCAGCCTCTCTTTGAAATAGGCTGCCCGGATGAGGAAGAGGGGCAGCGGGCGATTGACCATCTTCTAGGCTGGAGAGTGGACGGGGTCATACTCTATATAGAGCAAATCCAGAAGCTTCCACAACTCGCGCTTCACCTTGCAGGAGTTCCCGCGGTATTCATCGGGCCGAATGATCCTGGTGAAGTCCCGCAGGATTGTGTCTATATAGACCTCTACGCGGGAGCATGCGAGGCAGCGAACTACCTTTTGAGCTTGGGACACACTCGGTTTGTCTACCTGGGCTGGCGAGGAGCCAACGCACGGTTCCAGGCGGTGGCGGATATGCTGGCGGAACGGGGAATGGCTCCGCCGCCTGTGATACTCGATTCAGAAGTACGAGAGACGGTGTGTTCACTGTCCCGCAGATCCGATGGCCCGACCGCTATTATCTGCGTGAACGATATGGTGGCCCTTGCCGCCTTGCGTGGGATACGCGACGCGGGCAAACGTGCGCCACAGGATTTGTCGGTTGTGAGCTGCGACGAGAACTGGGTTGCGGAATATATGGACCCGGCCTTGAGCAGCGTTACAATCCCACAGGCCCGACTGGCGCAGGAAAGTGTACATCTTCTGCACCAACGTATTTCCGGGGACACCAGCGCCCCGTATCGGGTGGCTGTGACCCCGACCCTGACCATTCGGGAGTCGGCAGCCCCGCCCCGAAAAACATGAACCGGTTTGCAACTGTCCTGACCGGAATAAAGGAGGTGATAACCTATGGCCGTAAAGCCAAAATCGTCCCGTGATCGTGCCGCGAGTAAGCAAGCGCCACCTTTTGCTATTGTGGGAGCGGTTCTTCTTGTGATTATATTCATTGCCTTTGTTGGTTACAGAACCTTCGGCGCACAACCGGAGCCACCTAAAACCAAAGCAATGCTGACCTGGGACGAGTACATGAAAGGTGTGGCGGCTTACACGGGCGGAGATCCCAGTAAACTCAAAAAGGAGGATTATGACAAGATAAATAAGCAGACTTCCGGATTCGGCATTGCTTCAGAAGTCCGAAAATACGCAGGAAAACCGTGATCCTGTACGGCGTTCTGGCCACTTAGGTCACGAACCGCCCATCTCATTCAGAGGCTTCGTTTTTCCAGAGGCTTCACTTTCCGGCAAGGAAAACCAGACTAGAAAGGAAATGTTATGCAATCCAGACAGTATCGTCACGCATTTACATTGATTGAGTTATTAGTCGTCATTGCTATTATCGCGATTTTAGCCGCGATCCTCTTCCCCGTCTTTGCCCAGGCTCGCGCCCAGGCACGCAAGATCAATGGCGTCAGTATGATCAGGCAGGTTGGCCTGGGTATGATCATGTACGTCCAGGATTTTGATGAGACATTCCCGCGTATCGGACAGCGACAGTTGGCCAATCAGAGCTGGCCCAATGTCATCGCCCCCTACCATAAGAGTCAGCAGATCGTGGCAGACCCTGCCGATAATGCCACCTTTCCCGGCGGCGGTCTAAAATGGCCCTCCGACTTCTCTAACGGCTACTATAGCATCGTCGGAAACGACGCGATCAGCCACACGCCCTGCGTCCGTAATGATGGACGGCGCGACTACTCCATAGACACCGGTTTCTGTCCGAGTTGGGTGGAACAGACTCCGCATCCTCTCGCCTACATCAACGCTGCTTCCGACTATGTGATGCTGGTCGAGGGTTATGCGCCCTGGTCTGGCTCCACTACGGCGCCTTATGGCAGTTGCAGTGACCCCCGAATGCCCGCCTGGGCCTGCGCCGACCTCACCAATCCGGACTGGACTGGGAACACCGATCCGAACTCCAAGTGGAAGTGCGATGTCGCTATGGACCCGTTCCATGTCGTCACGATGAACGGCAGAGCCTACAACGGCTGGAGCGCCTTTGCGGGCTTACCGATGCACGGCGAAGGAACTCCTGTCGTCTTTTCCGATGGACATGCGAAGTGGATCCGGACGATCAATAAAGCGTCCGGGCAGGGCCAGGTTCACAGCACATTGCCCTTCCGCAAGAACATGGTTCCCGATCAAGCGAACATGGACCTGCCGAATACTCTTGGTCTGGGTGATGGCGGTAATGGCGCCTGGCAGGCAGACAACTGGCAGTAGAACACCTAGCGAAACCTTAGCGAAGGAGAGGTTGTTCTCGCTATGCACTAACAACCGCAGGCTGGGCCGCTATTTGCCTGGCCTGCACTTTTGAGAGGATATCTATTTTTCGAAATGACTTCTCTGGCAGGCGCTCCAACCCATCGTCCTCTCACCAGGAGGCTGAAAATATTGGCTTTGCCGCTCCTTCTCGGCGTTGCGTCGTATCTGTGGACGGTACCAATGCGTGCGGAACAGGTGCTGCAGCACGCCTCTCTGCCGGAGCTAGAAGCCGCTGCCCTTCGTGACCCGGACAACGCCCATATCTACTACTATCAGGGAAACCGTCTGCGTCAGGCAGGTCGGGATGCCGACGCCCGAGAAGCTTACAAAAAAGCCGCAGGGCGGGATGGGGAGTATGAACTGGCCTGGCTGGCGTGGGCGGATACGACCAACGCGCTGAACGAGAAAAAAGAGGCGGTCTCCATCCTGGCGACGTTTGAAAAGGCGCATCCGACCAGCTTTCAAGCTCCCCTGATGCGGGCTCAGGTCTGTCAACAGGGCTTCTGGCATACCCTGGCTTACGCTGCCGCCGAATCTGCTGCCCGACTCGCACCGCAGAACCCCGAGGCCTGGCGTCTTCAAGGGGAGGAGGCGATGGCCCTCGGGCGCTGGAAAGATGCCATCGCGACCTTTCAGAAGGCGGATGCATTGGCCGCAGTACCGGTCCGCAATCTGGCGAACCTTTCCAATACTCCCACACAGTCGCAGATTGCGTTACGGGATGCCGGAGAGAAGATGGAACTGGGGCGCTATGCGGATGCGGAACAGGCGTTTCGCACTCTGCTCCAAAGAAATCCCAACTCCGGGACGGCGGCGCAGGGCCTGGGACTTGCACTCTATCGGCAGCGAAAGACCGGGGAGGCGTTGGGGGTGTTGGCCGAGGCGTTGCGACTCGATCCAGGGCTGCCGGAAGCGCATTTCACGCTGGCGGGCGTCAACTGTAGGGCTGGATTCCTGGATGAGGCCGCACGCAGGCTTCAACTCGCCGTTGACCTCAACCCGGAGAGCGGGGCATACTTGGATGCCCTGGGAACGGTGCTCCGCTATCAGATGGACAAATATGTCGAGGCGGAGGATGCTTCTCGACGCGCCGTTAAACTGGAGCCGGAAAACATCGTTTTTTTAATGGATCTGGCGGATATTCTGGGGCGAGAGCACAAGAACCCCGAGGCAGAAGCCACCTATCGGCATGCCCTCACGCTTGCACCGGGGAACCCGGATGCGAAGTTTGGCCTGGCACGTCTGCTGGTCGAGACAAAGCCTGCACCGCAGCCGCTTTTGGAGGCGGAAACGCTCTTGAAACAGGTACTAGCTTCGGACTCCAACCATGCCGGGGCGTTGTACGATCTGGGGCGCATCGCCCTCAAGCGAGGTGAGATAAAGCAGTCGGTGAAGTATCTGGAAGAATCGGTCGTTCGTGCGCCGCGAAACCCGTACCCATTCTTCCAGCTCTTTCTGGCTTATGGGAAACTGGGCAATCAGGAGCGGGCGTTGGCCTGCAAAGCCGCTTTTGAAGAACGCAAAGGACTGGATACCGAGATCGTCGATCTGGAGCAGGCGGCGCGTCAGCGTCCGAAAGAGCCGGAAGTGCGCCTGAAACTGGCGCGTGTCCTCAGTAAAGCGCAGGAGAATGCGAAGGCGATCAATCAATATCAGGTCTATCTGAAGCAGAAGCCGGAAGATATGGTCGTCCGTAAAGAGTATGCGAGCCTGACGACAAGGTTGAAGGCTGAGGGTAAACTGCCGCCGATGGAGCTGTTTAATGAGTTGATTGGCGCATCCGTGAAGGTGGGAGAGAAGGTCAAACAATGAAGATCACCGATATCAAGTGTTATGTTTTGGAAAGCCCGGCCCCAGAACCAAACTTCCGCTGGCGGACGGGACTGGCGGGATCCGGAGATGGCACGCCTCCCGGTCAGCCGACAGCCTCTGCAATCCTGAAAGTCGAGACGGACGAAGGCATCGTGGGTATGGCGGGCGCAGGTAACGCCTATGCTGTCGCCAGCCTCACACGCCGCCGCCTCAAAA
>JANXSG010000020.1 GCA_025352825.1 Chthonomonadaceae bacterium
CGAGAAGCGGATACAACGGTGCGTCTTAAAGCTGGTCAGGAACTTGTGATCGGTGGTCTGAGTAGAAAAGAGTTAACATCAAACCTTCAAAAGGTACCATTACTTGGTGATCTTCCATTCCTGGGCCAGTTCTTCCAGTCTCGAAGCACCGGGTCAAAAGAGACAGAGATTTTAATATTCATTCGGGCTTACCCTGTGTTGGCACAGTCAGCTCCTGAAGATCAAACTTCTATTCTACCGCTGGACGCGCCGCATAAAACAGATAAATCCAGCCAGAAACCAGGCACAAAATGAGCAATCAGAAATACAATAACCCTAAAACAATCACCATCATGGCAGCAGCAGCTACTGCGGGAATATCCCTCGCCGTGTGGAGCGTGCACAATGCAATGGCTCCCCCGCCTGCAGCCCCTGCCCCTGCCGCGCCAGTGAAACCGGCAAGTCCAACAGTAGAAGCGTCAGCAAGGTCCGAAGGATCTGTCGCAGCGACTGATAAAATAATTATTGCTTCAGCGACGCCTTCGGAAGACAGTCTTTCGCTGGGAGCAGATCCTTTTGTACCGTTTCCAGTAACGATTCCTGCACCGATACCAGCTGCTGCTGCCGCGGGTTCATCCGCAGGCAGCAGTGTGGCGTCGGTTACGCCCTTACCTTCTTTCCAAACATCTCGAGCTGGTTCACTCACGGCGATTCCTTTTGGACAGGCCGGAAATGCTCCCGTTGCTCCTCCTATTCAGCTGCTGCCTGATCCGGAACTGGTAGGTACTCTGCTTGGGGATCGCCCGTGTGCTGTTTTTCGAACAGTAAAAAAATTGACAGTGGTACCGGTTGGCGGAAGGCTTGGAGACTGGATGGTCGTTTCTGTGAGTCACGATAGTGTCTCCGTCAAAAGCCCAAAAGGAACGTTACGGTTGGTAATGGGATTAAATAAACCTCAACGGCCAATGCGGGACACGGAAGAGCCTATACCCAGTACGCTTCAGGCAAGGACATATGTCCCAAGTCGAGAGATGACCGCCTTTGATACCGATACATCGGCAGGGAAGACTTCTGAAGAGCATCATGCTGATCCATTATTCCCGCCAGAGAGTGCCCCACCATCGGAAGCGACACCTCCTACGGAAGATACACTCACTAACCCCTGAGCTATCGAAGCTAGATCCAATAGGATTTAAATATCGCCCCCTTCTGCCAGGTATTCGTTACTAGAAAGAGGGGGGCCATTTCACCTCACCCCAACCCCTCTCCCAGATGCTCGTTCCTCGCGGGAGAGGGGCGAATGCTCCTTTGTACCACCGTTTCTCCTGTTTTTGGGAGTAGGGGCTGGGGATGACGGCTAATCTCTTATGTGATGGCTCCTGAGCAAATAATTTTTTCTAAGTCTGTGCAGGTCTTTCTTATCAATGTCTTGAATATTTAGTCGATCGAGGTCGTTGCACAAGTTAAGCTCTATTCACAGATGATCAGTTCCTAATTTTTCACTCCAAGGTATAAAGGAATGTGGGAAAGGCGTTGGTCAACGCTGTTATCTGAATGGTGGCATTGCCTCGATAAACCCCAACTTTTCAAATGATAGGAGAATTGAAACATGGCCGAAGTAAATCTTGCACATTTTTTAGCAGCACGCCTGAGAGGTTCTGCGAAAGATCTTCATAATGCCGCCAAAAAAATGCCTGCTGAGCGAATCGCCTGGCACCCTGTCGTGGAAGGCAATGATGGCCGTGATGCTCTGGATCAAGTTTTGGAATGCGCCTATCTTAATGAATGGGGCGCAAAGCTTATCTTAGATGGCGCAGTTCCCCCATTTGATAATGATGATTATAAAGCCAGGCAGGACGCAAACCGAAACCAGGAAGCAGCACAGAAATGGCTGATCGACGGAACAGAAAAACTAGCAGTGGCAGTTGAGTCGCGCTCCGCATCTCAGCTTGGTGAATCTATGATCAACCCATTTACAAAGCAGCCGTCCAATTTCGCTGAATTTGCAGACTTCTTATACTGGAATACAGTGTATCACGAGGGACAGGTAAACTACATCCAGGTTCTTTATGGCGATAAGTCCTAGTCTTGCAATGCCAGAGTCAAGGAATTTAACGGAACATAGAGCTTAGCGACGGGATAAATGCCTTCGCTGCAAAGGACAAATAACCTGACGGACATGAATTCGTGTCCTATGAACACTTGTTTTTTCCAGCGAAGGAATTTATATCGTCGATGCTAAAAAATATGATTGCGTTCATGATTAACAACAGATGATGACTTAATCCTTACACTCCTTTCACAATCATTATACATTCTGGGCATTATTACCGATAATTTCCGTATTATATAGCAGCTATTACTACTCATTGAGGAACAACGGTAATGCATGCCAACACGACTGAAATCGATCAGGAAACCCTCAAAAGAATCGAATCTGCACGCAGTCTTTCAGCAGACCCCGTACTCGATATTTCCTATTTGCCCGCAAATATTGGCTCTTTGCTGCAATCTCGCGCTTTCAGCAATCCAACCCAAAATTTCCTCACTTCCTACACCGATACTAGAATAAATAGCTCATACACCAATGCTGAGTTTTATCAAAGTGTACTGCATATCGCCGCTTTCTTACAAACAGAACTAGAGCTGTCAACTGGTGACCGTATTGCAACTCTCCTATCGAATAGTTCCGATACGGTATTACTCTACTTTGCTGCCTGGATATTAGGTCTGACAGTAGTACCAATCAATAGATCGGAAAATGACGAACGAGTTGCATTCATCCTTCAAAATTCTGAATCTAAAGCGCTTTTTGCGCTGGAGTGCGAGAAAGTTCGGTGCTGTTCAGCCTATGAACGATTCCCGTCTATCCATATTATACTGACGTCGAATGTAAGTCGCCATCCACTGCCTCATGACTGGTTTGTGTTCACCGATGAGATTGCTAAAGTCACTCCTCTTGGCTCGTTACCGGTTGTAATGGCAGAAAGCGAATGCCTCATAGTATATACCTCGGGAACTACGGGAGCGCCGAAAGGTGTAATTCTAGAGCAGCGAAATCTGATGGCCGATGCGTTGAGTATCGCGAACTGGAATGAATTTGGCGCCAAAGACATCGCTTTGTGTGTGCTTCCCATCCATCACGTTAATGGTATCGTTGTGACCCTCCTCACTCCGCTTATTTCAGGAGGCAGTGTAGTTCTGGCAGATAAGTTTCATGCCGGATCGTTCTGGAATACACTTTCCATCGAGGACTGTACATGGGTCAGCGTAGTCCCGACGGTTCTCGCCATGCTCTGTGAGAAGTTTGATGCCAAAAATATGCCTCCGCTCCCCCACTTACGGCATATTTTATGTGGAGCAGGCCCGCTTACTGTAGAAGTCGCACGCCGATTCTACGATCGTTTCCACATTCCGATTATCCATGGGTATGGGCTTTCTGAGACCACCTGTTACTCCTCATTTATACCCAACAATCTTTCGGAAGCGGCATACAAATACTGGATGTTTGAATGCGGATTTCCTTCCATTGGGTGCCCTTTATCGGTGAACAAGATGACTATACACGATAACGATGGCAGATCACTTCCCGAAGGAATTCGTGGCGAGATTGTAGTTCGAGGCAGCAACGTCATGCAAGGGTATTTCAAACGTCCTGATGCCAATCGGGATGCGTTCAAGCACTCCTGGTTTCGCACGGGAGATGAGGGATTCTTCCAACTGGATGAGAATGGGAAACAGTACTTTTTCATCACCGGCAGAATAAAGGAGCTGATCATAAGAGGCGGTGTCAACTACTCTCCTTTCGATATTGATGAGGTGTTGAACGCAATTCCAGGGGTTGCCTCCGCGCTTGCTGTGGGCTTTGAGCACAGCATTTATGGTGAGGAGATTGGGGCTTACGTCCTAAAAGCTCAGGAAAGCAGTGTTGATGAAAAGTTCATTCTGAAAGAGTGTTCGGCAAAACTTCCTTTTGCCAAATGCCCGAAGGTAGTCGTATTCGGAGAGAGCCTGCCCGTCACCTCCACAGGCAAGTATCAGCGAGGAAAGTTGATTCCCTATTTTTCTCAGTGGAAAAATACTCATTTCACGAAAGCCTGATTCCAAACGCTGCCAAAACAGAGAGTGAGAAATCAAATGAATTCACTGTTGAATTCACCTATAGCAGGGCTGACTACCAATCATTCTACTTTCATCGACGAAGCGAAAGCAGATAATTCTTTATTCATCCATCAACCTTATGAGTTGTATTCCGATGAAAATCATGAGGCCTGGAGAGAGTTATATGTTCGAATGCTGCCATACTGGCAGAAATACGCAAACGAGCACTTCATTAAAGGAATCCAGTCGCTTTGCCTTGATCCGGAACATGTACCCCGCTTGGAAGAGGTTAATCGATTTCTCTGCCCGCTTACTGGTTTCAAGGCACATGCGGTCAGCGGATATGTGCCTGCCTATGAGTTTTTCAACTGCCTGAGGAATCGAGAATTCCCGACCACTATCACCATCCGTGATCACAATAATCTTGACTATCTGCCAGAACCGGATATCTTCCACGATATCGCGGGGCATGTTCCGATGCATACCGATCCCGCTTTTGCGGATGCCCTGGTGAGATTTGGAGATTGTGCCAACACGGCTATCGGGATAGTTTCTGAGCTAAAAAGTGAAACCGAGAGAGTGCGCCGCCTCAGCAGTATTATCAAAGCTATGGCTCGTTTTTTCTGGTTTACCATCGAGTTCGGACTCATGCAGACTTCATCCGGCTTGAAGGTGTACGGCAGCGGTTTATTGAGCTCCCATGGCGAGATAAAACATGCGGTCATCTCTAAAGAGGTTCAAAGATATCCCATTCAAATCGGCTGGGTTATAAACCAGTCATTCGAGATCGACCACTACCAATCATTGCTGTTTTCTGTAGATTCATTTGCCCATCTTTTCGATCTTGTGAGCGCCCTTGAAGTCTGGATGAAAGAGGGCAAGCTCAACAATGTCGCACCAGGAGAGCCGCATATCAGCGAAACAGATATCAGAAGTTTTCTGCAGGCTGCGAAATAGTCTCGCCGGTTCAATAGTACACATGGCTCGCCTTCCTATTTTATGTGTTAAATATTTTCACTGTTACCATACCTATGCTATAATAAAATCATCGATTAGAGGCAAGTATCATGGCACTTTCAAGCAGAATTCATCATAGCAAAATATATAGGGGAACTATGGATGAGATAATGAAACACCGAGATGAAATATCTGACATAGCTTCCGTCGAACTCAAAGTATTTGAATTACAGAGCGAAGAAGAGTTCGATGGCCGAAGTCTCGCTGACGTACTTCATGAAATAGGAACAGTGAAAGGTTTGCCAGCAGATCTCACTGCAAATCCCAAATACATGATCAGCTTTGGCATATCCGATAAACCTCAGGCACACGAAGCATGATGCTTGCAGATACCTGTTTCCTTGTCGGAGCTATTAGCCAGGCAGTTCAGTATCATAATCGCTGTATCGAAATCGCCATGACCATTCCCGCACGATATATAGCAGCGTGGTCTTGCCTCACTGAAGCCCTCTACCTGCTAGGTATCCCACCCGCACAAGAAAAATTGCAAAAGCAAATTGAATTGGGAATACTGCAGCTATATGAGCCTACTTATGAAGATGCTTTGCGTGCATTTCAGCTAATGCGAATCTACTCCTATACTCCGACGGACTTCGCGAATGCGACACTGGTGGTTGCTGCAGAAGTTCTGAATATCACAGGAATTCTTACTTTCGATCATCATTTTTATGCATACCGCATTCATGATACAACACCATTTGAAGTGCTTCCATAGTTGTTGAAACTTCTTTTCAGTTTTACTCCACTCGCTTAGAGTATATGTCATGAAAAGAGCGCTATGCGCCTAAACTACAGGCTTATAATTGGGCTGATGATCTGGCTTCTCGCCGTATCATTGGTTACCATATTTCCACCGTATTCTGACGACAGCGGTTTAATTGGTGGTACTTTTTACGCTTCCCGTGGATACGTGCCTTCTGATCAATATATCTATTTTGATGATACTGTTTTCTTCTGGGAGAAATTCTTCTTATCAGTCTTTTTGATATCAACCGTAGCGGCATTACGCTCAAAATCTCGTCCCCTCGTTAAAAAAATCTATATGTGGGGTGTAGTTTCTGAAATAGTGATTTTCTTGTTAAATTACCCTGTTAATAAATTTTTTGCTGGTCCGCAAATCATGATGATGTCGTTAAATTTGGCTGCGTGCATTATCTTATATTTAATTATCGTATTTTCATTTAGCAAAGCCTGAATTAGGTAATGTTAGCCTGCTTCCATAGTTAACCTAGATTCTGCAATAGTATCTGGATTTATTGGAAGCAATTCGATTTATTACCGGACGAAAAATACGAAAAAGGACGGATCCGCGATTGGATCCGTCCTTTTCAATTTCAAAGTAATCTACTACTGGGTAGCAAATGCAGTGAAGTAGACTTTCACCACCATATCACTGCCAGCGGCGGCGTTTACTTTCTCCACCAGATCTGTTTTGAGTTTTTCTCGTCCCTCTTCACTTGAGAGATCCTTTAATGTTTTTGAGCTGAGCGCTGTCAGGATGGCATCTCTCATGGGAGCCATTTTCTCCTTAGTCTCTTCCTCTTTCACTTCCTTGGACATTCCCAGCGAGATAGTTGCGCGAAGATAGTGATCCCCACCAGTAAGGTTCACGAGAAACTCTTCCATAGGCAGCGATATTCCCACCTGATGGGATACTGTCTTCTTGACTTTTGGCTTAGACTTACCGAGTACTCCCTTAGCGACCACCATGATAACGAGGAGCACAACCACACCGATGATTATTTTTATAGGAGGTTTTTTTCCAGACTTCGCGGCTTTTTCTGGCTTCTCTTTTTTTTCTTCTGACATGACTGTGTTTCCTTATATATTCAGATTTCGCGATTTGGGAGTCGGAAATCATTTGCTACAATTATCGTACCTTCCTTAAGGAACCTGTGCTGTTCCGTCACCAGAGCTCTGGGACGTGTTTGGTGAATCCTGAGAAGGTGATGTCGTCGTATTCGTGGTATCCTTTGCAGTTCCAGTATCTGGTTTTGCTGTATCCGTTGAATTCGTTGTTGCTGCGGAACCATCCTGAGCTTTCGAATCCGCTGGTGTCACATTGGATTTATTCGTAATTCTCTGAATTTCTGCCTGTCTCTGTAGATTTCCCTCACGCTGCTTCTCAGTTTTCAAGAGAACTATATCCACACGTCTATTTTTTTCACGCCTGCTTTCAGTTGTATTCGGAAAGATCGGCCGGGTAGCTGCATATCCAGATGCATTGAATCTCTTATCCGGGAGCCCAAAATGTTCTGTAAAATATCGCAGTACCACTCCAGCTCTGGCTGTCGAAAGCTCCCAGTTTGAAGGGAACTGTGCATTACTAATCGGTAAATTGCAGGTATGGCCTTCAATCTGAATATCATTAGGCGCGGCCTTAAGTATATTGGCCACCTTATCCAGAACTTTCCCGCTGTTACGGTTCAGCTCTGCTTTTCCTCGTTGGAATAGCATTTTATCAGAGAGAAGCGTGATGATTACACCTCGCTGATCTGAGCGAATACTTACTTTGCCATCCAATTTATTTTGTTCCACATATTTATTCAGATCACTCATTGCATTTTCATAATGCGCTTCCTGAGTATCGGGGGAAACTCCCAGAGTTGCTGAATGAGCTCCACCACCGAGCAGGATACTCTGGCCACCCTCTGCAGATCCTGTAAATCCGCTGCGTACGGATGTCGCCATCTGGCTGAATTTGCCCTTACTGACAACCGACATGGAGTACATCATGAGAAAAAACGCCGTCAGCAGCGTTATCATATCGGCGTAAGTAAGCAGCCAGCGTTCCAGATTGTCGTGTGCTTCAATATGTGGTTTTCGCAGTTTCATATGTATTCTAATTTTCTAAATATTAAGCAGTAAGATGACATGCAAAGCATCAAAAGCTGCTCTTCTGATCATCTTGAGGTTAAACCAAAAGTGCCAGGCAATGAACTTCGTAATTTAGGGGCCAGGAATGCCTTCAGTTTTTCTTCCACAATATGAGGGTTATCCCCCGCTTGAATCGAGAGAATTCCTTCTACCATCACTTCTCGAATTAGTACCTCATCTGCAGATCTCATCTTGAGTTTATGCCCTATAGGAAGAAAGATCAGGTTTGCACTGGATACTCCATATAGCGTTGCGATGAATGCTCCTGCTATCAGCGGCCCCATCTTGGCTGGATCGCTGAGATTTGCAAGCATATGTATGAGCCCTACTACAGTTCCAATGATTCCCAGTGTTGGTGCGAAGCCTCCCAGCGAAGTAAAGATACTCTCACCAGTCTTGTGGCGCGCCTGCAGGAAATGTATCTCTGTCGTAAGAATCTCTCGCAGCAGCTCGGGATCGGTGCCATCAATTGCGAGCCGCACACCGCGCTGCAGAAAGTCGTCATCGATACGGCGAGTCTCGTCTTCTAACACGAGCAGACCCTCTCTGCGCGCTCTCTCTGCAAACCTCACCAGAGTTACGATAAGATCGGCGACATCGTGTTGTTTTTCGGTGAATGCCTGCGAGAGTATTCCCGGCAGACCCATAATCTGGCTCATCTTGAAGCTGATTGTGGCTGCACCAAAAGTACCGCCAAATACCAGCAGCGCCGCTGGTATGTTGATCAGGGAGCTGAGCTCGCCCCCTTCCATCACCATCGCGCCGATGAGAGCCCCCCAGGCCACTATTAGTCCAATAATTGTTGCAAAGTCCATTGGGTTTAATTACCTTCTCTTCGTCTCCACTCAATCTTCTATGTTGGAAATCAGGCAGCATCCAGAACTTCGTTCTGGTGTTCAGCATCGAGTCGAGGCACAAATGACTTCCCGATCTCATTACGGTAAGCAATGACATGCTGGACTATTTCTTCAACACTCTCCAGAACCAGAACTTTCCTGCCAGTAATCATCGTGATGACGGTATCCGGCGTATGTTCAATGAACTCTATCATATCTGCATTTACAATCAGTTCGGTATGGTTGAACCGGGTAACTTTTATCATATTCGCCTCTGAGATAACCGGCCAGATAGAGTTGGACTGGAGAAATCCTGTCCAACTCTAAATTGACAAGTCACCTATTATGCTTTCAGGTTGATGACGTCCTGAAGCAGGTCATCTACTATCTTAATGATGCGTGTATTCGCCTGGAATCCACGCTGGGTAACAATCAGGTTTGTAAACTCTGTCGAAAGATCGACATTCGACATCTCCACATAGCCTGTATTGATTTTGCCGCGTCCACTAGTATTCGCGGGACCCACATGCACCGGGCCTGAGTTGTTTGAGGCAGAGAACAGGTTTTGTCCGGCTTTTTCCAAACCGGAAGGGTTGGCAAAGCTCGCTAATGCTACCTGGCCAAGGCTTCGAGACTGCCCGTTGGTGAAGACACCAGTAATAAGCCCCGAATCCGTGATGGAGTAGGTCTGCAGAGTCCCTACAGGATACCCATCCTGCGATTCGGCGGCAACACCCGACTGCTGTGATGAGAGCTGAGAAAGTGTAGAGAAATCTACGGATGCAGTGAACGCTTTTGCGCCATTCGTCGGAGCAATCGAGATATTCTGCTTAGACTGATTAATCAGAGCTCCAGAACTGTTAAAAAACAGAGCGCTGCTTCCGAGCTGGGTACTCGATCCGAGTATATTTCCATTTTCGGTAGCTGTCCATTCCCATCGAGCAGAAGCGCCACCAGGAGCTCCCGCGCCTACTAGTGCCCTGGTAAACTTAACATTCACCGAGTGGGGAAATCCTAATTCATCATAAATATTGAGTGAGGTATTCCATACAGGAGAAGGAGGCCCAGCAATCCCATCGGACACTGAAGATGCGCTGGAACTGGTAATTTTCGAAAGGTCGACACTCACCGGGAATCCAGCAGCTACTTGCTGACCAATATTATTCACACCAGGAGCAGCAGCAGAAAGATTGATAATCCCTCCCAGCGAAGTTCCTGCAGCCGTGTCGGCTGTTACAAAGCCGGAGCCTGGCACGAAGTACATCTTAGACATACCTGCAGTGCTGTCGTAAAGCGTGGTAACGCCCTTTTTAATCAGTACATCCCAGGATGAGGTCGCTCCTACTGGAACGCCAGGTCCAACTGCTGGGGGGAGTGTGGGGTTGGAAAATGTCACCTGCAGTGTAGTGGCTACACCTACAGCGTCATAAACGGTTGTATTAAACGCAGCGGGGACATTATTGAGACTTAATGGCCCTGTAAGATTGAGTGTCGTAGACTGTGTGGGAGGTACCGCTTTTCCATTGGTGCCATCAACTACAGTAGAGGGGTGAGTAAGTCCACCAAAGTCCAAAGAGATAGGAAAATTCCCGGCAGTACCAGTACCAACAACGTTCCCCTGTAGTACAGTTCCTCCTCCAGCAAATACATATCCAGCGCCACTCGAAGCAAGTGATGTGGCAGGAAGCGCATTACCATCAATGGATGCGTTCACTGTCCAGGTAGTCACTCCAGCGGCGAAAACAGGAGCTGAGAAATCGACTGTTATGGCATGTGTGTTGCCCAGCGAATCGTAGACGGAAGCTTTGAATTGTGGTGGAGTGGAAGAGCCATCTAGAGGGCCACTTATATTTACATAAGTAGATTCCAGAGCAGCGCTGGCACTGAGATTACCAGAAAACGTGGCAGCCGTTGTCTGCTTTACGTCGGTGAGATTTCCCAATGGAATTTTTAGTACATCACTCGCAGCCACTGGTTTCGAGGTATCAACTACACCCTGTTTGTCAGCTGTCCATCCTAGCAGTTTATACCCGCTGCCCGGATTAACAAGTACGCCAAAACTGTCGAGATCGAATGAACCATCGCGAGTATAGAAAACATTACTGGCTTGTGCTACCAGGAAGTACCCATTTCCCTGAATTGCGAGATCAGTAGATTTTCCAGTGGTCTGCAGGTTACCCTGAGTCTGTATAGTATCTACCGCCCCTAACGATACTCCGAGCCCTACCTGAGCCGGGTTGACACCTCCGCTGACATCCGTGGGAGCTGCCGCATAGTGCAATGTTTGGGATAGCTGATCTTCAAAAGTGACACGGCCAGCTTTGAATCCAAGAGTATTTACATTGGCAATATTATTGCCAATAACATCTAAACGAGTCTGGTGAGTTTGCAGTCCGCTCACACCAGAGAACATAGCTTGTAACATTAAAAGTGACCTCCGTTGTCGAATTCGGCGTCTTGCGCCGAAGGTGTTGTCTGAATTGCTCTTCTGTCGATCGGAGCAAAGGGACAGGCTCCGCGTTACCGCAGGTGCGGTAGTTACGGCGGTCCAGCCTGTAGGATTGTGATGTTAAGCGATTACCGCGCTGTCGATATTAGTGAAAACATTCTGCTTCATGTTTTCTTTGTCTACCACCGTGATAACCGTACGATTAGCCACGCTGACGACCATTGCAAGATCATCCATAAGTACCAGCGCATCTCTGGATCCTTTACCCGCAGCGCGCTGAACGGCGCCCTGCAAGCGGGAGATATGGCTCGAATCAAGAGATATCTGCCTGGATTGCAGCCTTGTCTGGGCATGGGCTGAGAATTTTATTGCTCCCGGAACTGGTGCAGCAATCGGTGCAATTCCCTGCTGAACACGCAAAATGTCCGCAAAAGTGCTAGTCGACGGTGCCGCCGAATCCTTTGCTGTGGCATTTGCATTGCCAATCGCTGCCCGGTTTGCGATGGGATCTATAGGATTGGGATGGATACCAACACCCTGTATTTTTACTGAATCTGTCATAGGGATAGTCTCCCTCACTCTTTCTGATAGCAAGCCAATCGAAGTGATATAACTTACTGTGTACAGTCTGTTCTCTATAGAAATTTCTTAATTGAAGACCTGCTGAACATTATCTATCGAGTACTGATCTGAAGTATTATCCAGATTTATCTTTGCGCCACTCGTACTCAGGTTCACCGAAGTGACCTTGCCACTGATAACGGCAGGCGGATTTGCATTATTCATAATCGAGATCGTTTTACCAAGTAGATTTGCTGCCTGCATCCCTTTTTGGGTCGATACGACGCTGTTTACACCTTCCACTGTCGCAAATTGTGCCAATTGTGCAAGCATCTGACCCTGATCTTGAGGATTCAACGGATCCTGATTTGAAAGCTGTGTGGTTAAAAGTCGCAGGAATGTTTGCTGTCCAAGCTGATTATTGGGATCGGTTGCTGGTGCTGGGTTGCCAATAGTGCTGCCCGGATTGGGCGGTGCTACATTTGATATTGACATGATCGTTTCTCCTTCTTCAAAAATGTCAGGAGAGAAACGATCTTCTCTCCTGAGCCAATGTTATTCTAAGCCCGGTAGTCCAGGCGTGAAGTTGAGTTTGATAGTAATGCCAGGGGCGCGTCAATAGCGTCCGATACCGCATCTTTCCCTGTGTCAATATTTGACAGCACAGAGGAGACACGCTGGCTAGCTCGTTCCTGAGGAGTGTCGTACATTCCCTGAAATGCGGACTGTCCGTTTTGCATACTATTCTGATGAAGGGTAATCTGGAATTTATCCAAAGTTAGCCCTTTACTCTCCATCGCGGCGCGCAGCAGTTCTTGTGCGCCTTGCATGGCCTGTTGAACCTGTGCACTCTCGGTGACAATACGGGCGACAACGCCTTCGGCCGTCTTCGATATAGAAACTCGGAGAGAACCGAGATGGGCAGGCTGTAACTGAAGCGTGATTTCGCCTTTGCCATTTGCGAACTTCATGCTTTCCAGATGACGAGTCACCTGATCGACAATCCGAGTACGCTCAAGCAGCTGATTCGTTGTGGGCGATGCAGCAGTCTGGGAAGTAGATTCGATATCCGATTCTCCATTCGCAGTTAAACCTGACCCAATTCCAGAAATCACATTCTCTAAACTGTCCCGATTTGGGGCGGACTGACCGCCACTATCAGATGAAGTTTGAGTATCTGCTTTCATCGCTGTGGGAGTCCCTGTAAATGCTGGATTGACTATTACCGAGTTTGTGGATGTATTGATTTCGCCCTGAACAGGAGACTCGATTTTTAATTGAGATCCTGCTGTGAGAGAGACCATTTCGTTTCGTACACCAGGGCTCACTGAATTGACACCAGCAGTAACTGGAATGAACACATCCTGTAAGGGTGAACCAACTTCTGGTCCCACTGCAGCGGATTGAGGCTGGATACCGCGATCGTTCGGCAATGGGTCCGACACTTGCTGAGATTGAATTCCGAGGGTGGATATTGATATCTTGCCTTCGGAATTTTGTTTTCCAGATAAAGCATCGAATTTTCCTACAGTCTGCATTCGTTCCAGATCACTAAGTGTGCTGCCCGAGGTTCGGGCAATCGGCTGAGCGACAGAAGATTCTGCATCCGTTATAGGAGATGTTGTGTGGACATCTGGTTTCTCTCCATTCAATGAAGCATTTGCTTCGGGAATGAATTGAGATTTACCAACATTTGCGGTTACCTTCTCATACTGAGAAATAACTGCCTGAGAGATATCAGCCTTAGCGGCGATGACTGATGACGCGGGGTTCATGGAGGTTTGGCTGGTCGACGATGTGACCGAGGCGTTCTCGCCTACTCCCGGTGTCGGCAATTTCTTGCCTTCACTCGAGTCCATAGGCAATACTGGTTCCAGTGGTTTTGGAACTGCTGCTGTCACAACGGCACCCTGCTGGCCATTCTTCGCTTGGGGAATACCTGCAGAGACCGGTGTCACAACGGCACCCTGCTGGCCATTCTTCGCTTGGGGAATACCTGCAGAGACCGCTGTCACAACGGCACCCTGTTGACCATTCTTCCCTTGAGGGATACCCGCAGAGACCGCTGTCACAACGGCACCCTGCTGGCCATTCTTCCCTTGAGGGATACCTGCAGAGACCGCTGTCACAACGGCACCCTGTTGGCCATTCTTCCCTTGAGGGATGGCTGCCGGAACGAGAGGAGTAACGGCCTGAGGTGTAATGTTCAAGCTCAAAGCCGATGGAGTAGTTAACACTGTTGGTACTGAGGACAGAGTATCTAATGCGAGATTTTGAGAATGATCAGCATTCGGTTGGTGTACGAAATTTTGATCTGAATTCGGGTCGGCACTCGATTTCTGATGTCTATTCGATACAGATTGATCATGCTCTGCAGATTTTGCTGCTTCGGCATCCTTCTCAGCCGAGGCAGCATCGCTGGACGAATCTGAATGAAATTCTGCAGTAGTCGACTTCTTGTGAATAACCGAATTTGCAGAGTCAGCCCTCGAGCTGGCGGTTTGCGCTGATCGAGAACTATTCAACAGACTGGCGAAACTGATGGCATTTTTCTGAGCATCGTTGTTACTGCTTGTCGTCAGAATAGTTGATATATCCTGGCTGAGGCTGGGAATAACAGCGAATTGTTGAGAGGTTGAGGGGGTTAACATTTTGTTTCACCTCCTTTCAAGTGGAAATACGCTCCTCCATATTGTCGGTAACTGGGCGATTGTTCTCTACGTATTTTTACGGGGTTCTTGATCTAGGCAGGCGTGGAATATTTGAAGAGACTTACGTGTGCAGTTCAGAATCTGGCGGATTATTTGAATCGAAGTTTAAAGATATCGGAAGCTCTCTTCTAATATCTAGAAATGAAGAGTTCCTAACATTAGGGCACTACCGGTTAGTTGTTATCATGCGGCGAATTCTGAACGTGATTTTCGTTGAATACCGAAGCATAAACCATGAGCTTTCAAGATAGCATCAATAGTTCGAAGTTCGGGATTGCCATTTTCGGACAGCATTCGATACATGGCTTCACGCGCAAGATTGGCTTCCTCGGCGGAGTGACTCATACCTCCGTTTGCCTGTACATATTTTCGAAGTGCTACCAAAAATTCTTCTAGGCTATCCTGCATTGCGTCCTGAAGATAAGCTTCAGCAAATTCAGGATCTTGTAATTCGCGTAACAGTGTCTCTTCAAATGCTTTCGTCTTCATTTAGCTGCTCCTCCTTTGTCCAACTTTGTAACTTCTCAAGATCAAGGTTCTGCGTTTCGAAGTCACTCCATAAGTCTTGTGCTTTAGCAATAGCTGCGGATTGTTCATTCTTATCACTTCCACCTAACAATAGGATAAATGTGCTTCCGACCATGCCATAATATACTCGATACCCTGCACCGAAGAACAACCTCAATTCGTGGACTCCTTTGCCCACGCTTTTATGATCGCCAAAGTTGCCCCGATCCAGTTTATCTATCTGGCGTATTATACGGGCTCTTGTTACTTTGTCGCGAATGCTTTGAAGCCACTCATCTATTGTGCAAGATTCATCATCCAATACAAGTTTCAAAACTTGCGGTTGGGCACTATGCATAATTGGGTTTCCCTTCCGTATATTGTAATCCAGAAGTTACAAATATGCAAATTTGCAAGAAAACTATTGTTGTTGGGTTTCGGAATTATCATACATTCTACATTCCTTGAAGAATATATTAGGTGATGCTTGGAAGATTAAGATGAGGAATTTGCATGAAAGGTTATCAACCAGACTCATGCATCTTTTGTAGTGGGAGTGTAGGAGACTTCAATGGGAGGATGGCCATCGATTGTTACTTGAGGATTGCCTTCGGCAACGGCAGGGCGAACTGGTTTGCGGTGGGACCAGATATTCATTCCCAGCCAGCCCCAGACCAGCCATCGGAAACCGTTCGAGTAGGCGCCAAACCACCACGGCTGACAGAGGGATACGATTCCCAACACTATGAGCGCCATCGCAAGCAGCTCCATGAACTGCGCAAATCTTCCCGACATCATGTTGCTGCTCCTTATC
>JANXSG010000022.1 GCA_025352825.1 Chthonomonadaceae bacterium
GGGAAGGGGGTCGGGGGTTAGGTAGAATCCATTACATGTTTAAGATATGGCGTAGGTGTAGTACTCGGGCTTGTTATTGAATTAAGGGAATGAAAGAGGGAGTGACTGAGATATGGCGACGCAACCTCGCGACTACTACGATGTGCTGGGAGTGTCTAAATCCGCGAGCGGTGAGGAACTAAAAAAAGCCTATCGGAATCTGGCGAAAAAATACCACCCAGATATAAATAAGGCCGCGAATGCCGCAGATAAGTTTAAAGAGATTCAGGAAGCTTACGATTCGCTGAGTGATGAAGGGAAGCGCAAGCAGTACGACCGCTACGGCCATGCCGGCATGAATGGCGGGGGAGCAGGCGGGTTCCCCGAGGGATTTGGTGGTGGCGGCGGTGGAGCCAGCCCATTCGGGGATATCTTCGACATCTTCTTCAACCAGCAGCAGGGTTCATCGAGAGGTGGTTCAAGCAGTGTCATTCGGGGAGACGATCTTCGCGAAGATATGGAGCTGACCCTCGAAGAGGCTGCCGTCGGAGTGGAAAAGACTATTCGATTTCCGCGAATGGAGACCTGCGATACTTGCCAGGGAAGCGGCGCTAAGCCCGGTACTACTGCGGAGAACTGTACCCAGTGCCAGGGAGCCGGCCAGGTGCGTTTCTCTCAAAATACACTACTTGGAACTTTCACAAGTACGCAGACCTGCCCGAAATGCAGAGGGGCAGGCAAGACAGTCGCCAGCCCATGTGGCTCTTGCAGCGGCAGCGGCCGAATGAGAAAAACACGCGAGCGCAGCGTTAAGATTCCGGCTGGGGCAGATACAGCCATGCGCCTGCGCCTGATCGGTGAAGGAGATGCGGGCGAACGCGGCGGGCCATCTGGTGATCTATACATTGTTCTGTATGTCCGCGATCACGATGTTTTCGAGCGGCGAGGAAACGATCTCTACTGTGAAGTCCAGGTGAGTTTTGCCAAAGCGGCGCTGGGTGATACGATAAAAATTCCTATCATCAACGGAACCGACGATCTCAAAATCCCTGAAGGAACACAGGGCGGGCAGGTGTTCACTCTACGCGGCAAGGGTATCCCAGATGTCAACGGCCGTGGTAAAGGTGATCAGCATGTGGTGGTAAAGGTTCAGGTTCCCACCAAACTGACTTCGGAGCAGCGTACTTTACTCAAACAGTTTGCTGCCACCATGGGTGAGCAGGTTCATGAAGGTGAAGGCAAAGGCATTCTGGGCAAACTATTTGGCCATTAAAGTTCAAGGTGCGCCAGCACCTTGAATACGCAATTTTTGAAGTATAACTTTGTGCAGGTTGGAGCGAATAAATGCGATGGGCTGAGATAACAGCTTCCTGCAGCCACGAGTCTGTGGATGCAGTGAGCTACGCGTTTCTTGATGCTGGCTGTGGCGGCGTCACAATTCAGGGAAATGGGCCGGTTAATATCTGTGGAAGCCTGCCTGTGACGGACGAGCTTTCCGGTAAACTTGCTGCACTCAAAAATCACCTCGATCGACTGCCAGAGTTTGGTTTGGCTGGTTTGCTGGATGGATTGACAATTCGCTACGCAGAAGAAGAGGACTGGGCCAACGCCTGGAAACAGTACTTTAAACCTATGAAATTAGGCAGCCGAATTGTCATCAAGCCAAGCTGGGAAGAGTATACTGCTGCAAATGACGAGTTGATTTTAGAGATGGACCCGGGAATGGCGTTCGGAACGGGCGGCCATCCCACTACGCAACTATGTCTGTTAGCTCTGGAAGATCATGTCAAGCCTGGGATGAAAGTGGCCGATATCGGTACTGGCAGCGGCATACTTTCATTGGCTGCAGCGCGGCTTGGTGCGACCGACGTGGTCGCGACGGATATCGATCTCATTCCACGCAAGGTAGCTCGAGAGAATGTGACACGCAATGGGCTGGATGAGACAGTCCATATTTTAGAGATGGATGAGTTTGATACAGCAGCGTTTAATCGTGATCTGGTGGTGGCGAATATTGTAGCCAACACTATCATCGAGCTGGCGCCAACAATTGCACCTAGAATCAACTCCGGTGGAATTTTTATTGCCAGCGGTATAGTCGAGGAGCATCATGATCTGGTTCGGGACACACTGACGGCTGTGGGATTAGAACATTTGGAGACCAAGCGAGATGACATCTGGGTGTGTCTCATCTCGCGTAAAAATTCCAACATGGAATACGATTTAGCGGCTCTGAAACGCTCTTCCGATGCGCTCCCTGCAATTCTCGATTTGGATACTAAACTGCAGTCGGTGCCCTGAAAAATTGCCCTCACCCCCGACCCCTCTCCCAAAAACAGGAGAGGGGAGAATGAAATGACTGGTTTCCTATCTTTCGTTTTGGTGGAAATCGATTTGTGTTTAAATTGTAAATGAATATATTATAGAAAATCCCAGGCCAAAGTCCCCCCTCTCCTGTTTTTGGGAGAGGGGTCGGGGGTGAGGGCTAATCTGTGCAGCGAATATTTCTTCCACCAGATCAGTTTAGTGATGGAAAAGCCAGGATAACCGGCGGAGATCATCTCCATCTTGCACGAGTTTTGCGTGCAAAACCTGGTGAGAAACTCATTCTTCTTAATGGACTGGGACAAGCCTTTTCCGCAATCTTAGAGAGGATAGAGAAGAGTGAGTCATCGGCAGCTATAGAGAATGAAGTTACTCTTGCCGCGGAACCAGCAGTGCATATATGTATTGCTCAAGCGCTCGTAAAAGGCGATAAGTTTGAGCAGGTGATCCAGCATGGTATTGAGGCGGGTGCGGGCAGTTTTATTCCGATACGTGCAGATCGCTGTGTTGTCGATATACCGGATGCAAAGGTTGACGATAGGGTGGCTCGCTGGCAGCAGATCGCAAAGAGCGCCACAGAACAGTCGGGAAGAGGGTTCGTTCCGAAAGTCTTCTGCCCGATGAACATGTCAATATTACTCGCAAACCGGACTGCCGGTGAACCAATTTTTCTGCTGCATCCGCATCCGCCGTCCGTTAATTTGAAGTCGATCCTATCAGATATACCAATTCCTTCTCGTGTGCTATTAGTTATTGGGCCGGAAGGCGGATGGGATGATCGCGAAGTTCGAATTGCCCTGAATGCAGGCGCCAGTATTGTCTCACTAGGGCCGCGTATCCTGCGTACAGAAACCGCTGCGCTTATAGCGATCAGCCAGATTCAATATCAATGGGAGAGTTAATATGCGCATTCTAGGCCCAGACGGAAATCCTATTTCAACCGGAACATCGGTTTCTCCCGAGGTTCAGCAGATCGTGGATCGTGCAAAAGAGATCGCTTCTAAGGGTGATGCAGCCACAGCTCTGCAGCAGATGGTCTACGCATTTCAGTCCGACGTGAAGTCTGATCTTGTTATAGATACGAGCTGCGATCTACTCCGGCAGATGATGGAGATGGCTGGCGCAGAGCAGAGTGATGAGCTTCAGCTTTTCGAGCAGCTTAAAACAAATCGCGAAGACCCTCTTCTAAATTATCAGATTGGAAATCGATTTTTCCAGTTGCAGCAGCCTTTTCTCTCTCGTCCATTTTTAACACGTGCAAACGAACTTCTTGGTGGTGAGCGCAACGAACTAAGCCAGCATGTGGATGTCGACTATTCTCAGGTTCTTATGGATCTAGGCGCATACCAGGAAGCGATCGACGCTTTTCATAAACTGAATGACGACTACGGCGGCCTGCCCATATGGCTGGTACTCGAAATGGCAGAGTGTTACGCTTTGCTGCGCCAAACAGATGAGGCAGACGCTGTCTACGAAGTCGCCCCCCCAGAATCGACGGCTGATGTACCAGGCATGGACGAGGTGCGTGAGGAGGTGGGCGATCTGCTGGCTCGTGTGCGAGATTTTGATGGTGTGGAAGAGATGGGCCTGCGGGAGTGGCACTATGTGCAGACTCGTGGAATGCTGTTGGAGACTAATCCAGATGAAAAGGTGCCTGGCGAGCGATTCCTCATCTTCCAGCCGAGTGAGGAAGACTGCGCTTACCTGGTGGGACTCACGGCAGCAATACTGGATAAGAAGGAGTTTGCCCCGAACCGAATTCTTTGGTTAGGCCCGAATTCTGAACCGCTTGCGAGGCTGTTCGCGCAGTGGTGGGAAATTGATGAAAAGAGTATTCGGCCATATCAACTTAGCGATAATACCGACGACGACACTGATCTCGGGCTTCTGGTGATGTCCCACTCCTACGACGTATTCACTATCGCGGACGAGGAGACCTTTGTCGATCTTGCGCAGGCACGCGCCGGCCTCATCACTTTCGCACTGGATGTTCGCTGGAGTGACCGGCAGCCAATGACACCCGATATCGCAGGATTTCTCTCGCAAGCTTGTAACCTGCCCTGGGAAAACCGCATGCAGCTAAGCGAAGATGAGCAGACGGTTACCCGAATAGAAGAGACCCGTGATGCACCAACGATCGCCTCGGAAATAGCTGCGCAGTTTATACCAGAAGATGAGTTTGATCAGTACGCGGAGGAAACTTTGGAGCAGTATACCGCCTGTACCGATCTCATCCTTGATCATCGAGACGGCACTCTCATCCGACGACCACTTGTCACCCACTCTCCCATTCAAAGCCCCAGGATTGGATTCTGATGATTGGAATACGCCGAATCGTAATTTAATATGCCCTCACCCCTTCCCCTCTCCCAAGAACAGGAGAGGGGTGACTGTAGCATGAGTTTTTCAATTTTTTACAGCGCTTTGATCTTAATACGTTCATTTATCCCAGGAAATGGGATACAGATAACCAAGGCTATAAAGCTCCCCTCTCCTGTTTTTGGGAGAGGGGTTGGGGGTGAGGGCTTGTTGAGCATGTTGAAGAAATCGAAACCACGCCGAAGAATCCACAGATATGGTGCGTTATTTATAGTATCACATTTGGGATTTACGTCCTCATATTTATTCGCTCAGCCACCTGCTCCCTATCCGCTTATTATTACACCCGGTACTCCCGCAGAAAATCGAATACTTCGCAAGTCGGAAGGATCGATTGCCGTGGATGGGGCACGTAAAGCAGAAATCGGCCAGTTCTGGATATGGAATCTGCCTGTTGTGGCAGGTGCGAATTGTAAGCTGACTCTCAAGATGGATGGAGATGCAGGCGCCCCAGAACCTGTTGTGACTGCTCTCGACGCTGCAGAAAAACCTATATTTGTACAAATGCACAGGGAAACGGAAGGCAGCTTCACCGTGGAGTGGATTGTGCCTGACAAGTGGCCTGCGGGTTTATCGATGGGAGTAATCATAAGCGCTAAAACTGGCGCAATCACAGTAAAACAGGCAAGTTTCCTGGTAACAGAAACAGATAAGAACGGAGATGGGTTAGCCGACAGCATTTCGAAACTTATGACGATGGGGATGCCGCCAGGCACGCGACCTCAAGTATTTCCATACCCATCTCAGCCGTATACTACCACGCAGCTTCCGAATGCTCCCGACCCTACTCTCGATCCACAGACCGATGCTGTCTTCGCCTATACAACAGCCGAGGATGCCATTAAAGGATGGAAAGCACGAGGTTGTGCGGTGTGGACGATGGGCGGTTCACGAGATGGAAAAGAGTATGCCGACAAACATCCCGATGCAGTGCAGACAGACCATAACGGCCACCCGATCACCATCGATAACAGCTACTATCTGGCTCCGACTGCTGACCGTATTGCCAGAGAAAACAGTTATTACAGTACGGCAATCGATCGGGGAAGTATGGGGGTATGTCCTGAAGAGCCAGAGTATTTTGCCAGAGCAGGCTACGAAGATTCTTTTAAACTGGCCTGGCAAAAACAGTACGGTTCGCCGTGGCAGGATCCTGCTTCCAGTATTGATAACCGGTGGCGAGCAGGGCAGTTGATGGGGGACTTGGAGACTAACCATATCGACTCTGTTCTGCGTGCAGCCGGACAGAAGATGCCAGCTATTCGAAAAATGGTGGCGCTTCACAGCCCGCTGAACTATGCGTGGTGGAATATCATAGCACCGCAGGCGAAGATAAGCTCTCTTCCGGAAGTGCAGGATGTTATTGGCCAGGTTTGGACTGGAACGGCACGAACACCGGCCAGGTACGCTGGTTTGCGGATTGACCGTACTTTCCCTGTGGCATACCTCGAATACTCCTCTCTCTATCAGTTGATGCGCGGAACCGGCAAACGGCTATGGTTCCTTATGGATCCACTGGAAGATAATCCCAATCTATCACAAACGGACTATAAATCTCACTACGAACAGACTTTGATTGCCTCTCTGCTCTTCCCAGGTGTCGATGCATACGAGGTGATGCCCTGGCCGCAAAGAGTCTATGGGCACATTCCTCCCGAGTATGCTACGCAGATCAACGGAGTCATTGCTGCTCTTCAGGATATGAACAATCAAACTTCTTCGAATGCAGGCGAGTCCGATGGGATAGGTGTATTCGTCTCCGATTCGATGCAGTATCAAAGGGAATCACCCTCCGGTAGTGATTTCGATGGAGTGCTGGGGCTTACCCTGCCGCTTCTTCAGCGTGGTGTTCCAGTTCAGTTGGTATCGCTGGATAGAGCAGCCGATCCGGGCTATCTGCGCCCCTTCAAGACACTGCTCCTCTCCTACGATTTTCAGAAACCGCCTTCTGCTCGAATCCAGGAGGCGCTTATTAACTGGGTACGCAATGGGGGAAGTCTGCTTTTCTTCGGTGGATCGGATGCTTATAACGGACTTGCCGCATCCTGGTGGAATCAAGCGAAGCTTAAATCACCACAGGAAGCTATTTGGAATCAGCTCTCAATTTCTCCCGGCGCTGCTTCAGAAATTAAAGCTGCAAAAAGTGATTCAACACAGACATTTACCACCATCGCTGTAAATAGTGGCTTTGGGGCTGCTCATGGTGAGAGTAAGCAAATAGTAGTCGATCTCACTCGCTTTGTTCAAAGCAGCGGAAGTGTGGTTGTCCGGCTGAAGGATCGCACGCCACAGGATGGGTTGGGAGCGCAGTTGAAAACTACAGAGCTGCGTATCGATGGAAAAATCGCTCTGTCATTTCAGACTGGTACAGAGATGGAGAATCGATTTCTGGTTCACGATGATAACAGCCAGTTCAATTCATCAGGTCGTTTCGCAGATAAGAACGCCTCTTTCACCTACCAGTTTGATAATCTACCCAAAAACAGACCAATCTTACTATCACTGATATTGTCAAATGATTTTGAAGTGTCCGCCACCGCCGTTCAGCAGGACTATTCACGAACTCTCATTGCAGGCACCGAAAGTGGTGCGCTGGCAGCGGCTTTTCCTCGGTTGAAAATCGGACCAGAATATGCAGTCACTTCCTTCCATCTTTCCGTTCAAGCAGCAGCTCTAACCAAAAAGTCGCCCGAAAAGAAGACGATTTCAGGTCCAGGCCAAAAATCACTTAATCGAGGGACATCATCAAATAGTGGCCCTGTTCCGCTCTATACACTGCGATCAGGAACAGCTCCTTTATGGGTGGCCAGTGTGGGCAGCGGACTTTTTCTAAATGTGGGGATTGCGCCAGGATTTTTCTCAGCAAGTGAAAGAAGTGCAGCATTTCTTCGGGCGCTCACTCAATATGCTCAGCAGCGGGCAGGAGGGACGTATCGAGAACCTGGTTACTTGAGGCAGCGTAGAGGGAAATATACGGTGGTGGGTACTTTTGGCAAGTCGGTAACCGTCGAAGGGCGAACGATCAATCTACTTTCTTCTGATCTAGATGTATCTCTGGATCGACGAATACCTCCACATTCACTAGCGCTTCTTTACGATCTAGGCCCAGGTTCTGCGGCGCCACATATCGGTTTCGTGGCCGGCAGATTAATGGCGAAGATCGAAACCGAGCAGAATACGATTCTGGCAGTCAGAGCTCCGCTCAATACTCCAGGCGCGACCCGCTTACACTCCGGAGGGAGAAAGATCACTGGCGCACGCGCAATGGATCGATTTGGCCAGAGCGTACCAGTTCAAATTGTTGAAGAAGGCGGATCAGTGCTTCTCAAGTATCCTAACGATCCTGATGGAGTCATTCTGAGAGTGGGATGGCAATCAGGGTAGTACTTCAGATGTTTCAAGCAGCTTTATGGCAGCCGAGATCACGATAAATGCCTGTCTCTTCGAAAAACCAAGATGGCTAATTGATATGAGCAAAAAATCTGTATACTCTCGGCGTTTATTATCCGTTATATCTTTACTTGCTATCGGTTGACTAATTATCTTTTTAAACCGAGGTCACGAACGGTTATTAATACCCCTATCCAAAAAAGTAATGAATTTTGATATCTACGCTTCTGATTACTGGGTATCTGATCACGCATTTATAACATATTCCGAAAAAAATAGTGTTAAAGCAGAGTTCGTATGTGTGGATATTTCAAAGAAGACAGTAACACCTCTAAAAGCTCTGAACCAAATTTTTGACTCGCATAATACTTTTGAAACATACGATTTCCCGGCCAGTCCGGAAACGTCAATTTCTCCCGATGGAAAGTGGCTGCTGGAAGGTAACTATTATAAAGGTGTGAGTGGCACGAATTGCCCGACTGAAAGTGACCCTGTTCGCCGCACCATATATATTCTATCGACGGATGGTTCTCATAAAATTACAGATATATAGAACAGAATCGATTCTGAAATTGTCTGGTTATCGGACAGTCATCACTGGGCAGAGCTTACTCCTGTTGAAATGTTCATCCAAGACAGGGACGATCCTCGCATCGTTACACGAGTGCCATTTACTTTCATACGGAATGCAAATCGATTCTCAAATGGATTTGCATGTGGGAGTAATCTGACGCTTACTGCAAACAATCATCTCATCGTGATAGGTACCTACTACGAAGGTATGAACATGCTGGCATACATTCAGAATCTAGATTTAAACAGCAACGAAGTGACCTCCTCACTAAATCCAATTGTATTTCCATATAGTGTTGAGCCTGCCATTGTAGTGGTATCGCCAAACGACGAAAAAATCGCATGGAAATGGTTCAATCCAAGTATCGATATCTCCTTGAACTGGCTCAGAAAATATTTTCATTTTTTGCCTTTGATTAAACCTAAAAATAGAACAGAAGTATGGATAAGCAATATAGACGGAAACGATATGGCGGAAGTGGGGCATATTAACAATACTTTCCCAGGACACCCTCCCTATTCTCTATTTTGGTCTCCAGATAGCAAGCATCTTTTTTTTAATGACGGGGATGCAATTTGGCTCGCTCCAGAATAAATGACATATTTCTCTTAACCTTGATTTGGGAAGACAGAACGCCCTATGATTGCCCGACCTTATGAAATACAGTTGAGAAACACTTAGATTTACAGTAACTATTCAGCATATTCGTAATACAGTCAGCCGCATGGGTAATAAAATCGAAATATGTATTAATGACCAATATCTGGGAGAATAAAATAGCCGCAAAAAAGCACAAATTGCGCAAAAAAATCATTTCATGTATTTAAGGGAATAGCTTTTCTTCCGTGCGGATTACCGGTTCTGAGGTTGGCTGCGCAGAATAGAGACAGATTCTTTTTGTTACACTGATAAGGAGTGGTATACTGAAGCAGGTAGATTAATTCTGCAAAAGATTTTATAGTATAAATTGGAATATCAACTCACAAACCACACAACTGATCAGCTCCGGGGAGGAGATGGGGATGGCTAAACGAGCAGCACGAATATCTGACGTTCAGGAAAAAGAGTGGACAGAGTCTGCGGGCACTGCAGTCGTGGGAATCATCATACTTATCGTGGCAGCAGTGGTGCTATATTTCATGCAGTTTTACGTCCCTCCACAGATGCTGTATGGTTATCGAATAGTCGGTTCTCTCGCAGTAGTTATAGGAGGTGCCATCGTTATCGCAGCGCTCTATCGAGGAACACAGGTCAGTCTGATAAAGAGAGTACCGGTGAACTGTCCATATTGTGATACGGCTATAAATTTTGACGCGCCTCCTACGACCGACTTTGACTGCGAACACTGCAGCCGAACAGTACAATTTTTAGATGGGGTGATGGTGCCGGTACAGACTATCATCTGCAGAGCATGCCGAACGGAGCATCGAGTAGGTGAGAATGTGAGCCATTATGTATGTGATCGCTGCAATCGTCCCCTCCTGCTTACCCCTACGAAGGAGAACGGTGAGGCAGTGGTGAAAGTTGCGGATTTTGCAGGAAAGGCTCCTTCCAACGATTATATGGATGTTCTCCTGACAGCATTCGATAGGCGTCACGAGACTGAATTGGCGTTTAAACTGCAGAATATACTTGTGACAAATCTTCCCGATGCCCGAAAGATGATGGCGACAGCTTCTGACAAAATTCCCCTTGTAATAGGGATAAACCTCCCTCCACAAAAGGCGGAGTCGATAAAGCGCAGCCTTCAGGAGCTAGGCGGACAGGTTTCTCTTCGAAAACATGGCGCTGCCGGGCAGACGCCGCAGCGATCCTAAATAGCATGTTGGAATTGAAAGGCGGAATGATCTATTGACTGTGGTGGCATTTGTGACGGACTGGTGCCCGGATTGTATGCGTGCTAAGCGTGTGCTGAAGCAGTCCGGCCTGCCATACGAGGTAATCGATATTGAGAAGTCTCCAGGTGCTGAAGAGGCCATGCGCTCATTGAATGGTGGAAGTGGTAAAATACCAACAATTGTCATTCAGAGTGATACAGGGCAGCTTGTATTGATCGAACCAGGAGATGAGGAGCTGCGAAACGCTCTGCAGGATGAATTGATTAAAGTTTGAATATGCGGTAAGTTTCTGTGCATACCGTTAAAAATAAGCGCTTAACGAATTGCTACAACCTACACCTGATCGATGCCAAGCACACGTTTCAGGGGGGCTTCTATCATCTTGAGGCCGGCATATCCTCCGGCACGACCTCGCATATTTCCTTCACCATCAAAAATATAGTACGCTGGCCAAAGCTGATTTTCAAATCTATCGCCTATAGTGTGCTGGTTATCTATAGCGCAGGGCTCTGTCATTCCCATCGAATTCAGGTCAGCATGTACTGCTTCTACGTTGGTATCTGCATCCTCACGGGGCATGTGAATAGCGATCACTTTTAAGCCGGAAGCAGCATATTGATCGCGCCATTCTCCCACCTGGGGCATATTATCGTGACAGATAGGGCAGCTCTTCGCCCAAAAATGTACGAGCACCGGGCTCCCCGCCAATTCCGTACTGGATACTTCGCCATTCACCCACTCCGTCGCACCACTCAATTCAGGCAGAGGCGATCCACTTCGCAAAGGCATATCTCTCTTCTCGCTTTCATTAGCTTGCCAGCTATCCTCGCTGGAATGTAACATTGATTACTAATAGAATACCCTCAAACTTTTGCTATTTCACTGTTTTATCGAAAGGCAGAAATGGCAATCAGCAGCTATCAGTGAGAAGGTATTCATCACTGCTGCGAATAAATGTTCACAGTGTATCCCACTTTACTGCTGATTAGCAGGATAGGATTAACTCTTACATCTGTGCGACTAACGAAACGGAGACGTACCATGGCTGTGATGACGGGGCTTTCTGGAAATGAGATGTACTGCCTACATGCCAAAGGGCTGACTGCAGGTGATCTAGTAATTGGAAATAGTGTTTTCTCTATGGGGGTTATGGGCGGGCTGGCTTCTGGAGTGAACATGCTGGCTGGCGGCGAGGTGAGCCAGATCACCAGTATTATTCATGATGGCCGGCAGAACTCCTACCAGCGAATGGTGAATGAGGCTCAGAGACATGGCGGTGTGGGTATCACGGGAGTGAGCAGTGACCTGGTGCAGCATAGTGGGAATGTGGAGTTTCTTTCGATAGGTTCGACTATTCATCAGGAGGGTGTCCAGACAGAGACACTTAGTTTTTCGTCATCGGCGGATGGGCAGGAGCTGTACTGCCTAATTGACAGCGGGTTCCGCCCGATCAAATTTTCTTTTGGAAATGTGGCTTACTCTATTGGACTGGGCGGAGGAATCATGGGCGCTTTCAAGAGTATGGCTCGAGGAGAGGTGCACCAGTACTCCCAGATATTTAATGAGACGAGGCATCTGGCTCTGAAGCGTATCTCGGAGGAGGCTCACACAGCCGGCGCGAATGCAGTGCTGGGTATAGAGACGTCGATCATCCCGATGATGGGGGTTCAGGAGATGGTGATGATAGGCACGGCGGCGCATCATCCGTTGCTGCCACCAGAGTACAGCCAGAACCCTGTGACGAGTGATCTGACATGTGAGGAGATGTGGAACCTGGTTCATATGGGCTATATGCCTATCCAACTGGTGCTGGGCGTTTCGGTCTACTCGCTTGGGTTTGTGGGTGGAATCACGTCGATGTTTAAGGCGCTGGGCAGGGGGGAGATCAGCGAATTGACTACTCTAATCTATGAGGCGCGTGAGAATGCGATTGCGCGTATAGCGCAGGATGCGAACGCCTGCGGCGCGGATGATGTGGTGGGAATTAAGACTTATGTTTACCAGATCGGCAGTGGTATCATTGAGTTTATGGCGATAGGTACGGCGGTAAAGAAGATCCCTGGAGTACAGACTCTGTCACCACTGCTGCCTGCCCAGGCCGTGATCCGAGATAAGGATACTTTTGTAAATTCGGCCGAGACGGTTCTTTCAAGTTCACTGGATCAGGCCACCAAAAAACGTGGTGGCGGAGATTAACTTTGATGAATGGAGTGTAATGACAAACTACGAATTTTTTTTTAAATCTTCTAAGAGGTCATATTGATGATAAGTACAGATTGGACTCCATTTAAGAGCATTCTGGTCCGAGTTCGCCTGCTGCTCATGGTTGATTGGGTTCCGATAGGACTTTACTACCTTCGCTATGCAATAAGCCAGTATGATAAATACGCTATCGAGGTAGCCCGATTGCTCGAAAACGGTGCAGATGGAGAAGCAATAAGAGAGTACCTTATTTTTCTTCAACGTGAAGTAATTGAAATGTAGATCGATGAAGAGCGGTTGACAAATCTGATTTACCAATTAATACGACTGTGAGCTATAAATTATGTTTTTTAAATTTTGAATGCAGAACCAATATTATCTATAATAACCTATGGAAATCCGAAGTGGAGAGTTCAGCCCCACTCAGTTACATAGTGAGCTTACTTACGTCCTATCACTTCTTACTAAACTGAGCATCAATGAAGTAGAAATTGAATATTGGTTTGGTAAGGAAAACTTCGATGTTTCAAATTTAGAAAGAGCATTGTGTGAGGGATTAATTGATCATCGATCTGAGCTAAGAGTAGGAAAGTTTTTCTAGGAGGTTCTGATTTTATAATAAAGTCTCTGGGAAATGATATTGTCTTCATATTTTGTCATGAAGATGAATTACATGTAATTAAATCGGATAAAACTATTATAAATGACTTTCATGATCGATGGGAAAGAATTGGTTATCAAGTAACAATCCAGAACTCATAAGTCAATAAAAGGCCAAATAGTCGTCGACGATATTTTTTACTTATATAATTATCCACCGTACACTACGGTGATGGCCAAACGCAATCCTATCTCTTCGATGCTATGGGCAACCGTACCAGCAAAACAGATACTGGCGGTGGCATAAATGGCACAGTAGGATATTCCTACAACAACGCGAATATGCTGCTTACACGTGGGGCAAATTCCTACACTAACGATGCAGACGGAAATACTCTAACCGGCGGCGGAAGAACCAATACCTGGGATAGTGAAAACAGGCTCATCTCGTGTTCGTATAGCGGGAATACTACAACCAATATCTACGGCTCCGATGGAATAAGACATCGCAGCACTGTCAACGGCACCACGACTGACACCGTTTTGGATAGTTTAATGATGGTTCGTGAGATGCGCGGTGGAAGCGCATACGCCACCTATTTCATAGGAGCTCATGGACCAGAATATCGACGAGATAATGGAACACCGACCTCTGCAGTAGTTCGCTGGTATGTATATGATGGGCTGGGAAGCGTTATCGCCGAAGTCGATCCCAGCGGGAATGTAACTAGCAGTCGAAAATACGATGCCTATGGCTTAGTCCGTGGTGGAGTAAGTCCAGGAGGTACAAGTAAACAGAAATTCGTAGGTTCACTGGGACATACCAGCGATGATGAGAGTGGTCTTATATATATGAGAGCGCGTTATTTAGATCCTACTAGCGGAAGATTCGCAAATGAAGATGCTGCTAAAGATGGGCCAAATTGGTTTGTTTATACGGGAAACAATCTGGTTAATAAAGTAGATGCAAGCGGCAACGAAGTTATTGGTGCAATTGTTGGTGCAATTATCAGAATGATTCTTGGTGGAATATCTGCATATTATTTTAGTCCTACTCAAAGTGTATTATTGGGAATGTTAGCGGGTGCTATATCAGGGGCTATCGGTGGATTGATCGGTAATCCGGCTGTAGCTGGTTTTGTTGGTTCATTTATTGGCTCAGTCACTGCTGATTTAAATGCGGGCGGATTTGCGGCGATATCATAAAAGAAAGCAATTACTTGTGGAATAGCGGGATTAGCTGTTGGTGGTATAGCTGGATGGTTCATGGGCAAGGTACTTTCTGCGTTCTCAATGAATACAATCAGTTTTGCAGGAGCCGAGGTCGCTTCTGAAGATTCAGTCCCGAACGCAGTTGTTTCAGGATTGCTAGGTGGCGTTAGTGACTCAGTAACAGGTTTTTTTGGGGGATAATGATCATTGTCCCTTGTACTACAACATCAATTAATCACTCATATTACGCAGACGAGCTATTCGTAAGTTGGGACCTTAGAAATAAGGAAATTGCGTTCAAATGGAACTCAATAATTTAAATTCATACGACGGAATAAATTCCTTCGTATGGATAGTCAGGAATCGGAAATCCTTTTTAGTTCTGAATTGCCAGCTTAGGCATTGTTCAAGATTTTGAAAAGTATTCCCTAAATCGTAATGAACTGCTCGACTGCGTAATATGAGTTAATCATATAAACTACATTTGTGGTAATTTCAAAAGTATCCGACGAAATTCAATTCGTCGGATTTAAGCCAGATTATTCTCGATTTTGATACTATCTCATTTAATCAGAATATCATAAGAATTTGCTTCACTTATTCGTACATTTATGACTGGATTGTGAAAATGACCGAAAATAATATATTAAAGGTTAAGAGCACATTTTGGCAAAATGGCATTTCTTTAGTTATATTTATGTTACTATCAATTTGTGCTGTACGCTTTTTTTGTTGCAAAATCTGGCCGCATCAGTTTATATCAAAGGACGATTTCATTGATTCAAATATATTCGAAAAATCATTTTATATCGGATGCTCAATCAGTATATTTTTATTAGGAATATATATATGGTGGAGTACAATTAAATATGAACTTTGTGCGGACGAAAATAGTATTTGGCAAACAAATGGTTTTTATTATATAAGGGCAAGCTGGAATGATATACATCATTATACTTTTGAGAAGGTGAAAGGATACAGGTACCCACTTAAAGAGCCTATACTATACAATTCAAATGGAGATGTAATTTTTCGTTGTCGCCCACACATTTTAGTATCATCCTCGACTCAAATCGATCAAAGGAGCGTTTATGGCAATATGTAATTTCTAAAATTAATGGTATAAATGGGATTAAGTATAGATTAGTTGACCATCGACTATTAGCTGAACAGCGACTACAATGCTTCTCTGGTAAATGGCCCTGTCGCAGCCTATGATGATATCGATAAGGGCATGGATGGAACCATCAAGCATTTCACGGCTATCGGGAATGCACGGGAGTGTGACTACATCCAGGATCGGTATGGCAATACTACCAACCTGACTTACACCACGGTAGTCATTAACAGCGTGAATGTAGCACTGCTCAACACTGACACCGATCCGAGCGGGCGCCGGCTCCTATTTCACTGGAGTAATCTAGGGACTGGAATAGCGCCGGCCTACAGGATTGTTCAGGTGGACGGTCCTCAGTACAGCGTTGTCTATGGCTATGGCACGGATTATAACCTGAGCAGCGCGACTGTTGACGCATCTACTCCTGCACCTGGTTTAGCTACAGTAGTCGCCGGGCCAGCAGCACATACTCCCAGAACCACCTCATTCACCTATGCTACCGTCTCTGGTGAATCGGGACTTCTGAGTAATATCTCAGACCCACTAGGCCATAATGTAACTTATTCATATACACTGCTTCCTGCAGCGACAAATATAGTTTGGGTGACCGGTATAACTCAACAGGCCGGCGTTATACCCAATACCACTACCCAGCGCACGCAGACATGGACGATATCGCCATACAGCTACACCCTTTCATACATTGGCCGCATGACTATATCCGGTATCTGTGCCTTTTTTGCAAACAATGGTACGGGCAATGACCTGCTGACTGCCTAAGTGTACATACAGATACCTTGCGTCACGAAGCCGCTAAAGGGCACTTTAGCCGGGTATGCGAGCGTTGGGTCTACTCATCCTGCCTGTGCTTTGCTTTCCCCACTGATTCGCAGGAGCAGTCTGGTTTTGCCTATCAGTTCTCTGTCTACCAAGTCGAATACAGCCGCAACTTGCTGTTGCAGCGCGGCAGCTAGAAGCAGTATCAGAAGGTTTACATGCGATGACGGCTTTGCTTGTTTTACGTGAACAAGTGAACAAGCCTGTGCTCGCTGAAGTCTGCGAACTCGGGTGTGGTCACAAACCGAAACAAACCAACCCAGTGCTAGTTTGTGCCAAATAGATCTAGATGTAGAGGCATTTTTTCATAATGAGTACCAAATAAGCAATTTTCGAGAAGCATACAACCCAGCTTCTGCCGTACAATGAGAATATTCCAAGATCATGTCAGAAGTTGGTGAGCAATGGTGTTTTAATGTTACCAAGCCTGCGATCAGACAGAGATAATAAAAAAATAGGCAAGTCGTATACCGATGCACCTGCTATGGTTGTGATGCATCCCAGTGGGAGAGTAGAGACTTCTGAAATATGTAATGTGCTAATGGCCTGGAGCGCTGCAGAACAGGAGCTTGACCCGGGTGCGGCACCTGGTGATCTCGGGATAAGATGGGCCAGGAATGGACACAGATATTTTGAAAGTGAAGGCGAGAGATTCGCGGTGGACGATACCTCCTATCTTCTATTAAATCCGGAGAGATCGTACCAGAGCCACATCAGTTCGGAAACCGAAGTGGACTGCTTCACGGTGTGCCTGAGGCCGCCTTTTACTTCAGAAGTACTAAGAGCAAACAGTAAACCGGACGCATATCTTCTGGACGAGCCTATAGGCGAAAATTCAGCTGCTAATATGTTTATGGAACAGAGTTACTATCATAACGATACTGTTTCACCTATACTTGCAAGGCTGGAGAAGTACAGGGATATCGCTCCGAACGATTATGCCTGGTTCGATGAGCAGTTTCATGCATTGATGGATGCCCTGCTGGTTCAGCACCGTGAAGTGTACCGAGAGATCGATAGCATGCCTGCGGTACGGGCCGCAACAAGAGAGGAGCTGTACCGGAGGCTGCATCGTGCGAAGGAGCTGATAGAGTGCCGGCTGTATGAGCCACTATCACTTGCTGAAATTGCGACGTACGCAGCGCTTTCCCCGCACCATTTTTTACGACTTTTCAAACAGGTTTTTAAGGAGACGCCGCATCACTACCAGATCAGAAGGCGGCTTGAGCGTGCCCGGCATTTACTCATCAACACGAATCAGTCGATCACAAATATCTGTTTGAGTGTGGGCTTTGAGAGCATGGGCTCGTTTAGCTGGATGTTCAGAAAACACCATGGGGTATCTCCTCAGATGTTTAGGCGGGAAGCTGGTTTGAAAGCAGAGGATGTTTCAGCTTGAATGCTCTTATTGCTATCTAAATATAAACACTTTTTAAGATGTGCGTTCCGAGTAGAGAACGTGAGTTAAGACCCTCCTGGGGCCGGAAAAAAACGGCCCCATTTTTTTACGACTTTTCATTCCCTTTTTAAATCAAGATTAGAAAAAATGTGCCATGCATTGACAAATCTTATCCTTCAAAATATTATGACTGTAGTGTATTATGGATGTATTCAAATCAATTTTGCGACAATGTTGTTTTGTTGATGGAGATGATTCATTCATCTTCAGGCATCGACCGAGTTCATTACTCGTGCTGAAATTATTTGTGAGTAAATTATTGCTGACATGGTCTTGATAACAGGTGAATTTAATGATTTCTAAGATTTTAGATGCTTGGAATCTTGTAGAAATTCAGGACCCCCATTTACTCGATTTCTCAAAGCAAGCTTATAACTGGTGCGTTACATGGTTCGGCATTCCCGTCGATGAACTGTGGGAATACGAAATATTAATCGCTTCGATGAGTGGCTGCAGTAGACAGAAGTTATTTAAATATTATACGATCTATATTGATAAAAGAAATAAATCTATAGAACAGAAGATGGCTATAATCGCCCATGAGGTATACCATCGAGTTACCATACCAAAAAATAGTCTGCGCCGAATAGTATGGGTAGATGAAATGGTTGCCTTTCTGGTTTCTGATCGTATTCTGATGATGTCGGGATTAGAGCAGTATGCAGAATACAGAAAACAAAAAATACTAGAGAGATGTAACAATAACAATGCGCGAGGCGCTCAAGGCACGGCGTAAACGCGGAATAGTCGCCTTAATTCGGGGTACGTATCCTGTGGGATTTAACGTGTATACTGCAAAAATAGGCATGGAGATAGAAAAGCTGATCAGTTGGGAGCTAATATGTCAGCTAATTAGCTGTAACACCTGGGAAGAATGGATCGCGATGATCCATGAGGAGGTACGCCCTTCTATTATCGAGGCTATGCATTTGGAAGAATGTTTATAATATTTCAGGCACTTTCGGAAATATGTGCTCGATAATGACGGCCGAGGAAGCACATGCACCGAGTGGAGCGGCGATGTGATTACTTATGGTTACGATTGAGGCGGCAGACTCACGAGTGAGAGCCGCACTGGAACGAACGCATACACCGCCAGCTACATATTGGACAGCGTTGGAAACAGGACCAGCCAGACTATCGGCACCAAAACTATTTCTTTCACCCTGGACAACGATGATGAGCTCACAGCTACTGCCAGCAGTACAGACGGCTTCGTCAACAGCTACACGTATAATGCAAATGGCGAACAGACAGGGCGAACTCTCAGCGGGACTGCCTACACACTCGCCTACGACTACGACGGCCAATTGACCAGTATCACGCAGGGAGGAAATACCACTAGTTTTGCTTATGATGG
>JANXSG010000072.1 GCA_025352825.1 Chthonomonadaceae bacterium
AAAAGTGTAACTTGAGGTGATTGCAAAACCTATGGAAATACAATTTTATACCTAACCCCCTAACCCCCTTCCCTGATTCCCTCGTACCTCGGAGGGAAGGGGGAATCTTTATCGTTGAATCTCCCCCTTCCCTAACACAAATAGCTTTATCGTTTGTGTGTGCAGGGAAGGGGGCCGGGAGTTAGGCACAATTCTGTTCGGTTAACATATTTTTATTGTTGGTGCAGCTCTCACTGATTGTTTTTCGCCTCGCCTATCGCGTGGATATAGAGGGAAATTCGTCATTTTGTGCTTAACACCTCGCATATTTTTTCTCGGCTTGCGTTCTGGTAATCTTATTCTCAGTATATCATTTAAAATGAGGTCATAATATCTTTTCTTACCCTGAGGGGGGGGTAAGGACGTACAAAGGAAGACTTCTCTTAACTGTTTCGAGCGAATGAACGAAAGAAAGCCTGTTCGGCTCGATGTCTGCTATTAGCGCAGCATCATGCATAATCGTTCGAACCGCATTGTGGGCGAGCAGGAATCCCCAGAACTCCTGAAGTACACCTTCGGGTGTTTTGCTCCGCATAACAATATTGCGTCCTCGAAGATGTGTTTTGAATTCATCCAGTGTCGTCTCGATCTCCCATCGCTCTGCATAGAGCCTGGCCAGTTCCAGAGCGGGAGCCATTGCTGGATCGAGTATGCTTGTCAATAAACGATATACAGTATCAATGTATTCATCGGGCGCATCATCGGTTTGCAATCGATATTCTACCACTCGAACGCGCACGCCGTTGCGTTTTTGCGCACGGTCTTTGTCTGACGGGTAGATCGTAGATAGATAGGAACCATCTGCCAGATGCTCTTCGTCTGGCAATATAAGTAAATTTTTTACCCGCCACAAGAGAGCTGTGCCCTGGGCGAGTGTAAGTGTCCAAAGGTCAAAACCAAAAAAGCCTCTGTCTGCAAGGCAGAGCATATCTGTAGTAAGGTTTAGTAAGACATCGTGCGCTAATTTGATCTCGCTGACGTTGTAGCCGCCGACCTTCGTTCCGAACAGAATGTGTGTACCATTCTCAAGAAGCGAACAAAACCGGATCTGCGGAAATGCACTGCCTAATCCTCGGCTGACACCGGGCCGGCCGAAGCTGGCCTCATTCAAATTAGTATCGCCGACATTCATAGTGCTGCCATCTAGGCTTACGAGTCTCCAATCTCGGTAGAATGCACCACGGGTCGCTTTAGTGGCTATAGGTCTTATCATTTTCTCGGCTAGCAGCCTAACAGGTTCTTGGCCAAGACGAGTACGTGCTTCTGAGATAGAAGACTTAGCAGGAATGGCTATTTTAGCACGTTTATCAAACCAGTTAAAGGCATGTACGACTACAGACAATATCTCTTCGTAGGATATTTGCATATAAAGTGCGAGTACAATAACATAATAAACCATGAGGGTTGCGGGCAGAGCGCGTTCACGTATACTCCGCCGCCCTGACTCAGCAAGTACTTCGTTTACTTTTGCTAGCGGGTATACTTTTGCGAGTACAGAAACGCTTATAATGTCGGTGATGCGCACACCACCAGGTAAAGCTGCTGCTTCTTTAGGCATTTGATAACCTCTTCTTTCGATATGTGATAGAAGAGATAATACCATAAAATTATGTTAAACGAACAGTATTGGGGTTAGGCGAAAAGTTATATTGCACTGACTTATCCAATTACCTCGTATGCATAAAAAAGTTTCGTTTCGATCAAACCTCCCCAGCAGTCTGAACTGGGGCGATGATATTGAAATGAACTGGTAGGGCTGGAGTCGAATTTGGAGCTGTATTTGGTCGTACATCAAATTCCAGACGGACAACATCAGTTCCTATGCCAACTCCATTCGCAGGCGCACGCCATACCCATCCTTCTGAGTCTTTTAAATATCCTCGGCCAAACCAGTCGATCGCAGGGGTAATTACTGCAGTATCGGGCATCACCGAAATTCCATACGGATCGCTGATGATGAAGCGTCTTTTGGTAAGTTCACCTAAATTGGGGGGAGGAGTCTTCTCCTTCCCACCAGAATGCTTTTGCTTCGTTAAACCACCTGATCTAGCAGGATCCATTTTTCCAAGCAGTTCAACTATCCCTGGCTGCTCAAACTCTCCATTTCCCAGGGATACATTGGAGTTAGCAAGATTTCCACCATCAATTTTCAGATGAAAAGATATCTGGTTCTGTATAGCTGAAAGCAATGTTACATTTTGTGGAACTATACGCACACTGGAGACTTTTACGCTTATGCCTCCGATTGTCTGTTGCGCGCCCGTATCGACCAGATTTTCTGCAGAGGGCAGTTGACGAACGGTGTTGGGGAGATCGATTGTAAACAACATCGGAGAAGAGAACTGGCGCGGTGGATTTTGACTGCGTGGGCTCCAGTGCAAGCGGCATGTTATTCGGCGGGCTGAGTGATCGTACCCTGGAAGATAGACGCCTACGATACGGCCGTGAATATCAAGAAATCCATGATAGCGCTGACCTAGATCGTCCACAAAAGCAGTCTGCCCAATGCGATGACATTCTAAAAACTTCGCATCGGGTAAAAAACTATTATAATCCAGCCAGAGTTCAAGTGCACCTGTATCGCCATGGAAGCGGCTGGTGAGCTTCTCCTGGTTTCCCAAACTACGAATTCCCAGTTGAGTCAGCCACTTTTGAAAGATGGTACCTCGAGTGAGCTGATGCTTAGAACCATATGTGGTTCCGATAACCCAGGCAGAAGCTACACGTGGGTCTGTCTGAAGCTGAAGTAGTTGTCGATTTTGCCATATTTCGATTGAACCAGCACCTGCCACTAAAATAACCATGACAGCAAGATATGTGAGTGCCAGCCGAAGTCTTCGATGCCTCTGTAGATACATTGCATTCTCAGGTTTCGTGTTTGTCATGTATTACTTTTGCTATCTGATATTGGAAATCAGCATCTGGTTGCTCCAATACGAGGCAGTGTACCATCCACACGTTCGATAATGCGGTCATCAATCTCTATTTGAAGTGATTCCAGAGCCAACATCGCGGCTCCCAATGCGAGTGGAGCACAGGCAGGAAGAATTTCTGCCAGCGGATGCTTTTGGCGTATCACTTCCCGGAAACTGCGAAGCACTAATCTTCCAGATCGAAATACCACTCCTGCCCCAGAAATTTTGAACTTGCTCTGACCGAATCCCGGATCGGACGCAAGCGCTGTAACAAGTAGTGCTAGCTCTCTGCCAGCATCACGAAGTATTTTACGTGCTGTAGTGTCCCCTTTAGCTGCCACCAGGCTTACGATATCCGCAATCGCGATAAATTCCGATCGATTCCGGTTTTTAGACTGAATCAACGAGGTGAGCTGATGCAGATCTTCTATTTCAAACTGCTGCCTAATCAGAGGAAGTATTTGAGTGGTTGGTGTGAGGCCGTCAGCCGCTCTGCAGCATGCATTCAAAGCGCGTTGGGCAATCCAGTTGCTGCTGCCTTCATCCCCGGCAGGCTGCCCCCAGCCACCCACCGATCGTTCCTGATTGTGCTGGTTTCTGGCGAGTGCAGCTGCTCCAATACCTGCATAGACTGCAATTCCTGGCTTCCCTAGCGTTGAGGAATAGAGTGCGGCCCTAACCTCCGAATGCACCACCAGGCTGCCAACTTGCAGGATATCGCAACAAAGCTCTTCAACCATACTGTCTGATCCTGCTGAGATCAAGCAAGCTCCCGCAATTCGTGAGTTTTGGAGATCTGCCGACATGAGTACAGCCCGAATTGAGTCGTCTAGCGAATGCCTCAGCCTTTCACGGCCACCCTCTTCGCCCAAGTGATTACTAAATCCGGAATTACCAATACCAAGCAGGCAGCCATTCTCGTCGGCAACTACTGATGAGGAACCATTTTGACCAATTTCAATACCGATGACATAGCGCATAGCCTCTGCTTTGCCTCCGCATAGTTACATCGCTAGTTCCTCTCATCGAATTATGATTCCTCCTTATCACCATTCTACCCTCCCTGTTCTGCCTGATGTGTAGTTGACCATTCTTGCCTGCTATGGTCTATAATAGAGTGATTAATGATATAGTTTCAAGAGTTGATGATAATTCTAATTAGATGCGAAGAAATTCATTTCGTCGAATACTACGCAGTTAACTTAAACTGACGCAATATTTATACAATTCCACCCACTAAAATGAGAAAGTTGAGCATTCATGGCTACTATTGCCCCATTCAAGGGCGTACATTACGATCCTGATTTGGTTTCCATTTCAGATGTTATCGCACCTCCCTACGATGTGCTCTCTCCTGCTCAGCAGGATGCCTACTATGCACTTCATCCTGAAAATATTGTAAGGCTGATGCTTAACAAAGATCAGCCTGAAGATTCGGAAACAAGCAACCGTTACACACGGGCTGCTGAATTTCTTCAACAGGCGCTGCAAGCTGGTATTCTGGTGGAGGACTCAGAATCTGCTTACTACGAATATATTCAGAAGTTTGAACACCCGCTCGATTTTAATCAAATTGTGGAGCGAAAAACACTTTTCGTTGCGCTTAAACTAGCTCCCTATGCAGAAGGGATAGTGCTCCCACACGAGGAAACTCATCCGAAGGCTAAAGCGGACCGTCTTAATTTGATGCGAGCAACGCGCTCCAATCCAGAACCTATTTATGGTCTGTACGAAGACCCGGAGATGGAAGTCGCAAAAGCCCTCGACGAATCTGGAGCCGGATCAGAGCCGTTATTAGTGGCGACATTTGCTGGCAAAAGTGGCTCGGATGCAGAACAGCACCTGATCTACCGACATGCTGGCGCTTCGATTATTACAAAGCTGAACGCCTTTTTTGAGCCCCGGCGTGTCTGGATAGCAGACGGACACCATCGTTACGAAACGGCTCTCAATTATCAAGCGGAAACGACTGCTGCCGGGAAATCATCGCCCAAATCTGAAGACTTTCTGCTTATTGGACTGAGCGCTTTTGAAGATCCCGGACTGGTAGTTCTGCCCACACATCGCCTGGTAAAAAATGTCTCTCCGGGCCGTTTCGATGATCTGTTGCTGCAGCTGAAGCGGTATTTCAACGTCCAAATGATTCCCATTGATGAGGCACGTGCCTGGATAAAACAGGAAGTGGCCGGTGAAAAACGGATTGTGATTATCAAAAAAGGGGCGTGTTATGCACTGACACTTCTTGATCTGGCCGTGGCAGAAGCCGCCATGCAGGGGTCTCACTGTGCAGCCTGGAAAAGATTAGATGTCACCATACTCCAGATGCTGGTTCTAGATAGATCGCTCGGGATCTCCTGGACTTCACTGGCGCACACACACGATATCGCATATACTCGGGATGAGCAGGAGGCAGTGGATAGGGTTTTGAGCGGAGAGTTTCAGCTAGCTTGCCTGCTGCAGAACCCAGCGGTTGATGAGGTACGGGACGTAGCCTCCGCCGGCGACAAGATGCCTCAGAAATCGACATTTTTTTATCCAAAGCTCTGGAGCGGTCTCATACTGCGCCTATTTGAAAGTCGGTAGTTCCTAATTATGAACGATGTGATCAAGCACACTCTTCTCACACAGTCGCCTAAAGCCATGTTTATGACAGTGCTTTTTGCTGTTTTTCTAATTCTCTTAGGACTGGGGATGGACACACTATCGTTATTCCTTTTACATCGTCGCCGGAAGAGCTCCAAGGCAGGACATGCCGGACTGCCTTTGATACCGTGGATGATCTATTTTTTGGCGTCTGTCTTCTGGTGGATGCGGGGCTGGATGCCAGTGGCTATAGTTTCCCTTACAATTCTGACTTTCTGGCATGCATATGTCTGCCTTACGATATATCGCCCACAAAAGCAGTTATAAGGAGAAAATTAAACGCAGTGAATTGTGCCCTCACCCCCCGCCCCCTCTCCCAAAAACAGGAGAGGGGTGACAAAGGCAAAAGGATGCCATTTCTGCATAAAGTTCTCAATGAATTCCAACTTTGTGGTAATCAGGAAACATAGATTATTACACCTCCTCTCCTGTTTTTGGAAGAGGAGGCAGGGGGTGAGGGCCAACGAAGATTGACCGTGATTTATTTTAACCAACAGCAAACGAGGAGTCCGAGATGAATTCAAAACGATCTATTAGCATGATAACAGCGGGGGCTGTACTGGTGATGTTTCCCCAAATTCCAACTACTGCAGCACCACTAAATTCGAGAATTGGCAATTCACATACCGTGGAGGCAGTCGATTTTTCCAAACTTCTGCCATATATCCATCATTCAGGCGAGGGTGACTACCTTATCGTGCCTCCGTACGCAAACGCCCCAGAACTGACGCCAAGAGATGGAGTACCGAAGGGCAAGATTTATCATTTCACGATGGATTCTGCGGACAGTAAGATTTATCCGGGAATCAGTAAAACATCGCCAGGAGTGGTGGTACCTTATCATCGCCGAGTGACAGTATACGTACCCAGTCAGTATGTTCCTGGGAAAGCGGCGCCATTTCTGGTTTCGCAGGATAGTATGGGCTCGAATCGTCTTCCTACCATTTTGGATAACATGATTGCCGAACATCGCCTCCCAGCTATGGTCGCTGTGATGATTGATTCTGGAGGAGGAGATGCACAGGGCAGCGAACGCGGACTCGAATACGATACGGTGTCCGGGAGATATGCAGAGTTTATCGAAATAGAGGTTCTGCCTAGAATCACGAAGGACTACGGGGTAATTTTCACCAAAAACCCTAAGGGGCGGATGACAATGGGAGGCAGTTCGGGAGGTGCATGCGCCTTCTCAATGGCCTGGTTTCATCCGGATCTTTACCATCGAGTGTTATCCTACTCCGGCACCTTCGTGAATCAGCAGTCACCACTGAACCCTGCAAGCCCTCATGGGGCATGGGAGTATCACGAACATATCATTCCTCAAAGTAAGAGAAAGCCTCTGCGAATCTGGCTGGAAGTCGGCGAAAATGACATTCGATCTCACGATCCGGAATCCACCTATCACAACTGGCCGCTCTCCAATCAGCGGATGGCTGCAGTATTGAAAGCTAAAAAGTATCACTATCAGTACGTGTTCGCAGCGGCGGCTGGGCATGTGGATGGCAGAGTAGTTTCTCAAACCCTGCCTCAAGCCCTCGAATGGGTGTGGCATGGCTATCCGATAGACGAAGCTCCCGAATCAGAATAGAATGAATGACTTAATACCTCAATTATCTGAACTCGGATTTAACGGATTTATTGATTTACTGGGATTTTGTGGTAGGCGGTAAGATTGTGCGAGATTCCCAATGGGATATACCATCCTTCGAGATTGCGAACGACTACTATGCATCGGCGTGAGAACGATTGAGGTCTTGACAGCGGGTGATGCTTTGGAGTACCCTACACTACTCATTAAGTCAACACAAATATACCATAGTGAAGACAGTGCCGACAACCCACTTATAAAGGAACTGATACGGTTATGCAGGTTACTTCCGAGCAGACAAATATGTGTACCATCGTGCTTGATATTGTAGTCGATGAACAACAGGTTGCGCGAACATTCGACAGCGTCTATAAAGAGTTCAGTAAGCACGTGAATGTTCCCGGCTTCCGCCCTGGAAAAGCACCACGGGCAATCGTAGAAAAGTATGTCAATAAGGACAAAGTACACGAACGAGCACTCGAAAAACTGATCTCGGCTAGCTACTTTGAAGCAATCGAAGAAGAAGGTATCACACCATATCGCCAGCCATCTATCGACCCAGAACCAATCACAGATAAACAGCCCTACAATTTCAAAGCAACAGTACCTCTAGCTCCAGTAGTGACCCTGGGTACATATACAGGTATCTCTGTAGAAAAGCCAATATTCACCATCACGGATGATGTCATTGATAATAAGATCCGGGAGATGCGGGAAGAGAAGGCCAGACTGGAGAGAGTCACCGATAGAGGCGTGCAGGATGGTGATGTGCTAATTGCTGAAAACCACATCGTAATCGAGGGTGAAGAGAACAACGATGCTCCCCGTAGGCAGCTTGTTCAGGTAGGCAATAATGTTCCTGGTTTCGATGAAGCGATTATGGAAATGCTTCCAGACGAAGAGCGTACCTTTGAACTCACTTTCCCAGAAGATTTTGATGAGGAAGCGAAGCGGGGCAAAAAAGCGACGTATACCGTTAAGTTAAGCAGTATTAGCGCGAAGCGGCTGCCTGAACTGGATGATGCTTTTGTGCAAAGCGTTTCGGATGCCAAATCAGTTGATGAGCTTAAAGCGTTGGTGAGGGATTCCATGGAGTTCCAGGCCAGGCGTCTTTCAGATCAGATAGCAGAACAACGAATCATTGAACAGATCGTCAATCAGGGTGATATCCAGTTCCCAGAGGTTCTGGTAAATGATGAAATTCAAGATGATTTCCGCAGGCTGGGTGAAGAGCTCAAACACCATCAGGTGGACTATCAGAGTTTTCTCACGCAAAAAAGAGTGACCGCTGAAGAGCATCTTGAAGCGACACGCCAGCAGGCCGATGCGCGTGTTCGTACAGTATTGGCACTGCAAATGATTGCTGAGACAGAAGGTCTGCAAGCGACGAATGAAGAGATCGACGCAGAATTCATTAACCTCTTGAATGCAGGAAAAATAACCGACGATCAATACGAAGAGTATAAACCGAATGAACGGCGCAGAGTTCAGGTGGCAAACGCTATCGTCCAGCAGCGGCTTCACGACTATCTCTTCGAAAATAACACGATCGTCGAAGTAGTGCAGGCAGCGGGGCCAGATCCAGATGCTCTCAAAAAAGCCAATTCAGAAGAAGTAGTCGAAGAAGAATAGTAAATAATAGCCTTCTATTTCGGGGGGTTGAAAACTCCCGGCATCAAAAAACAGGCGTCTTTCAGACGCAATTCCCGTCTGCTGAGCGGTTGGCCGCAGGCCTCCCAGAAGGGTATTTCAGTGCCCGGCAATGAATTCCTTCACCATTAGTCCCGTAAACACCTCATCAGGAGTACCAGAGAATGGATCGCATATTTCGCCCGACGCAGGGAGTGATGAAGACTCCCCAGAATGTAATTCCGATGGTTGTAGAGCAGAGTGCACGTGGTGAGCGCGCATACGACATCTACTCGCGGCTGCTGAAAGATAGAATTATTTTTATTGGCGAGCCAGTAAGTGATCATCTCGCCAACCTAGTCATCGCCGAACTGCTCTTCCTGGAAAAAGAGGACCCTGATGCAGATATCGATGTGTACATCAACAGCCCGGGCGGAAGTGTCTCTGCAGGACTGGCTATGTACGATGTGATGAACATGATAAAGTGCGATGTAGCCACGATATGTGTAGGAATGGCAGCTTCCATGGGCGCAGTACTGCTTGCTGGCGGTGCAGACGGCAAGCGATACGCACTGCCAAATGCACGTATTATGATCCACGCTGTTGCAGGAGGCTATGAGGGTACCGTACAGGATGCCGAGATACGCCTGAAGGAGATGGTTCGCGCGCACGATACTCTTAACGAAATTCTCGCGAAGCATACCAAGCAGCCAGTCGACAAAGTTAGAAGAGATATGGATCGAGACTATTTTATGTCCCCCCAAGAAGCGCTCGAGTATGGAATAATAGATAAGATAGCGGAAAAGGGCGAGCGATAAGCCGATAATCCGATGTCGGCGCCCCGCCATCCTATGGCTGGCTTTTGATTGACTGCATATCTGCACACTGTGTATGTAAGGCAAACCATCAGAATAGCTATAGTGTGCTCGGTAAAAAGCCATGGGAGATAACTTTGTCTAGGGCCTTTGATCGAATTGATGGTCGTTGTGTGCTCTGCGGTAAAACTCGCGAGCAGGTTAAAAAGCTGATTCTGGGTGTCCACGGTGGAGTGTGCCTGGACTGCGTAGAGCTATGTAATGATATTGTACGCAGTGAGGGGCAGGATGCCGATAAGACGTTGCTTGCCCAGCCCGGCTCCATGCCAAAACCGAAAGAGATCTACCGGATTCTCAGCCAGTATGTGATCGGGCAGGAGCGTGCCAAGCGAAGTCTTTCCGTAGCGGTTTATAATCACTATAAAAGAATTAACGCCATCAGCCATGATGTGGAACTCCAAAAAAGTAACATTATGCTAATCGGCCCTACAGGCTCAGGTAAAACTCTTCTGGCGCAGACGCTCGCCAAAATACTGAATGTCCCTTTTGCTATTGCAGATGCTACCTCCCTGACAGAGGCTGGATATGTGGGTGAAGATGTTGAGAATATTCTCCTCAAACTGATGCAGTCTGCGGAGACTGGCGCCAATGGAAATGTCGAACAGACAGTCCGAAACGCTCAGCGGGGAATTATCTACATCGATGAGATCGACAAAATCACTCGTAAAAGTGAAAACCCATCCATTACGAGAGATGTGAGCGGTGAGGGTGTACAGCAAGCCCTATTGAAAATCCTGGAAGGAACCATTGCAAACGTCCCACCGCAAGGCGGACGAAAGCATCCTCAGCAGGAGTATGTTCAGCTGGATACCACCAATATTCTCTTTATCTGCGGGGGTGCATTCGAAGGGCTAGACAACATCATTGATCGCAGAATGCATCAGCGCTCTATGGGAATACGAGCCAGCATGAGTTCAAAGAGCGAGAGCCAGGCGAATAAGGGAAGCATTTTTGCACATGTCATGCCGGAAGACCTGCTGAAGTTCGGCCTAATCCCAGAATTTATTGGACGCCTCCCTATAGTGACAACCCTTGACTCTCTGGATGAGGAAGCGCTGGTAAAGATTCTTGTAGAACCCAAAAATGCGCTGGTGAAGCAGTACACCAAATTCTTCGAATACGATGGAGTCGAACTCCAGTTTACAGATGGTGCGCTTAAGCAGATTGCCCATGAAGCTATGAAGCGCAGTACGGGTGCGAGAGCGCTGCGCACTATTATAGAAGAAGTGATGCTCAATATTATGTATGAGATTCCATCATCTACAGACATCAAGCGCTGTGTTATCGAAGAAGATACCGTACGAGATCGGATAGACCCCGTAGTCTTCACAGAAACTCAGCTCCGTCAGGCCAGTTAGATGATTTCTCCGGGCAGGGATTAACCTTAGCCCCGGCAATTGCAACCTTTTAATACAGCAGTCTAACGATGATATAATCCGGCTGGAATCTTCCCTGCCGGATTATGTCATCATGTTAGACTTTTAGGAGTTTTATATGCCTCGATCACCTCGACGGCCGAGATCGGCAGATTCTCTCGTAGAAGCAGCCACTCCCGTACGTAAACCTCGTGCTCCCAAAAAGCCTAACCCGTCTCCTGTGAATGGCAGTACTCCCCTCAAAAAGACAGAATTTCCTCTTGTACTCCCTCTGCTGCCAATTCGCGACCAGGTCTATTTTCCACACATGATTTTTCCTTTGGTCGTTGGACGAGAGAAATCGGTACGCGCACTGGAGGAGGCTGCCTCTCAGGAGAGATACATTCTGATAGTAGCTCAGAAAAATCTGCAGGCTGAAGTCCCGGAGCCAGAAGATATCTATGAGGTGGGAATCGTTGCCGAGATTATGCAGATGCTTCGTGTACCGGATGGCACCGTACGTGTTATGCTTGAAGGTATTGAACGGTGTAAAATCATCAAATATGTGAACACCGAGCCGTACTATTCGGTGCTTGTAGAGCCTCTTCCCACGAATGAAGTCAAGGATCTGGCTACGGAAGCATTTATGCGCAGCGTAGTCACACAGTTTGAGCAGGTTGTCAATATCAGCAAGAATATTCAGCCTGAGGCGCTCATTAATGTAATGAATACGGAAGAGCCTGGCCGGTTGGCGGATGTCATCACCCCCTACTTGCGCCAGATGCGCATTGAGGCTCAGCAGGAGGTTCTCGAAACTCAGAGCGTAACGGATCGACTGCACAAACTCTCGTTGGTTCTTAAAAAAGAGGCCGAAATTCTGGAGATTCAGCGTCACATCCGCTCGCGGGTTGAGAAGGAGATGGGCGACACCCAGCGTGAATTCTTCCTGCGGGAGCAGCTCAAAGCTATTCAACAAGAGCTTGGCGAACGTGACGAACGCAGCAGTGAGATAGATGAGTATCGCTCTAAAATCGTGGAGTGTGCCATGCCTACCGATGCGGCGGAGCGCTCGAACCGAGAGGTAGACCGCCTGGAGAAGATGCCATTTGCCGCGCCGGAAGGTGTGGTCATCCGAAACTATCTGGACTGGCTTGTCGCTCTTCCGTGGAACAAAACTACTCCGGATGATATCGATCTGAACGAGGCCGCCAAGACGCTAGATGAAGATCACTACGGTTTGGAAAAAGCGAAAGAGCGTATCGTCGAGTTCTTGGCAGTTCGAAAGCTGACGGGTTCTTCGAAAGGGCCGATTCTCTGTTTTGTTGGCCCGCCTGGCGTGGGTAAAACTTCTATTGGTAAGAGTATCGCGAAGGCTCTGGGGCGTAAATTTATCCGAGTATCTCTGGGCGGCGTGCGGGACGAGGCCGAGATTCGAGGGCACCGCCGAACCTATGTTGGGGCGCTGCCTGGCCGCATCCTTCAAGGCATTAAACAGGCCGGAACCAAAAATCCTGTCTTTATGCTGGATGAGATAGATAAACTGGGAATGGATTTTCGGGGCGATCCGTCGTCTGCTTTGCTGGAGGCGCTCGATCCGGAACAGAACTCGGAGTTTAGCGACCACTATATGGAGGTTCCGTTCGATCTTTCGGATGTGATGTTCGTGACGACAGCAAATCTACTCGACCCGATCCCGGCGGCTCTTCGTGACCGTATGGAAGTGATCACTTTCGCCGGCTATACAGAGCTCGAAAAGCTGAATATTGCGAAGAGTTTCCTGGTTCCAAAACAGCGGCGTGACCACGGCCTGACGGAAGATAACCTGGTAATCACGGAGGACGCTCTGCGAACTCTCATCCGAGAGTACACGCGCGAGGCCGGGGTACGTAACCTGGAACGGGAGATAGCTACGCTCTGCCGTAAAATTGCCCGCAAGGTGGTGGATGGCAATGTGGATAAGGTGACTATCGATGCCCCAGATATGAAAGAGTGGCTGGGTTTACGGCGCTACCACTATGGCGTGATGGAGGAGCAGGATCAGATCGCGGCGGCGACCGGGTTGGTATACACTGAGTTCGGCGGGGATATCGTTACCATCGAAGTGAGCCTGCTGAAAGGCCGAGAGGGCAAAGTCCAACTCACTGGCCAGCTTGGTGACGTGATGAAGGAGTCGGCACAGACTGCTCTCTCGTTCATTCGGTCGCGGGCAGCGGAACTAGGTGTCGATGAGGATTTCTACCTGAATCAGGATGTGCATGTGCATGTTCCTGCAGGTGCGGTACCTAAAGATGGCCCTTCCGCCGGTATCACTCTGGCTACTGCAATCGCCTCTGCCCTAACACGCCGTCCAATACGCAAGGAGGTGGCAATGACGGGTGAAATAACTCTGAGAGGTCGTGTACTTCCGGTAGGCGGCATCAAAGAGAAAGTTCTTGCTGCGCACAGAGCAGGCATTCGCACGGTGATACTTCCTAAAGAGAATGAAAAAGATTTGGAGGAACTTCCGGAGAATGTCCGTGGTGAGATGTGCTTCCTCCACGTATCCCATATGGACGAAGTTCTCAAGTTAGCTCTACAGCCCAAGGTAGAGAGGAAATAGCGTGCCACTTAGTAATTCAGTTAGTATAGATGGGCAAAGCAAGATTATTGATCAAGTATATTGTCGCTTAAATTGTCCACCTGCCGCATATAACCGCTGAACAACATTGCCCTGAGGATCGAAAGTGTAGAAACAGTGGCCACTGCATATTCAAGAGTGTGATAAGAGCATATGTTTTGACGATCAATAATCTAACTTTCAATCCATAGTGCATAAAAAAACAGGCAGCTTGAGCTGCCTGTTTTACTGATTCTCACACGAGCATACTAGGTTTAGTAGCCCAATGTTTTACAGTTACCTGGATTATTTCCGCCATCGTAGTCGCTATAGTAGGAACAGAGGTCAGCTGCGGAGGAAGGATCGCCGTAGTTGGTCTTAGCACCCGGGTATCGCTGCCATTTCGCATGGGTGTCGACATACACAAAGTTGTTACCCAGTGTGTGGCGAGCAGTGGAGGTGGCGCGGACTACACTCTCACAAGGAGTATCGGTAAAGCCAGGCCAGTGTGCTGGTCGCATGGCGTTCAGGGTTATGCTGGAGAGAGGCGGCTCATTGGTGTCTGCTTCCATGAAGATCTGTGAAGGGGCAGAAGCCGCTGCCAGAGCTTTGCCACGTTTTGGTGTACCACGCACTGTTGTCTTCACCTGAATGCCATTGAAATTGACTAAGACAACATCGCCGCCATTCGGGGCTGGTGCTCCGTTTCCAGCATCGAAGAGGCCAGTTCCATCACTCCAGGTTATTCCCATGTTAAACCCATATCCCCACAGATATGGCTCGCCGGTCGGGTTATCACGCTCGCCTGGCTTCAGGTACCAGGTACCGTAGTCATCAGAGGTGTTTTCGCCACATGCTGCATCAGCAGTGGTGGTGGAGACCGTTTTGGATGGGCATAGCAGAATCTTGGTGCTCTTCATGTAGGGCTGTACGAAGAAGTTGGCATCTCCGAGAAAGCCTTTTGCCCAGGATGTTGGAAAGGTTTCATCAGCGTCCTGAACATACATCATGAGAGAGAGGCCGAGTTGCTTCACGTTGGAAAGACAAGCTGTGGCACGGGCTTTTTCACGCGCCTGTGCGAACACAGGGAAAAGAATGGCTGCCAGGATGGCGATGATTGCTATGACGACTAGCAGTTCGATAAGGGTAAATCCCTTGCGATTCGACATATTTTTCTCCTTTAATGGTGATCGGGAATATAATTCCCTTAGTGGGGAAATAGAAGCTATGCCTTGCCATGAGAAAGGCATTAGCAGATTACAAAAACGCCAGCAGATAAATACAAATTAAAAAACTTGTATTTATATATGGGCATTTTGGTTCATCATAGTTAGTATAGCATAAAATGTTTTCCCTGCAAACAGGTATTTCGTTAAGAAACTATTAAATTTTGATTAAGGAACGAATCCAGTTCGATGCAATGTTTTTAATGCGCACATCATCAGCCATAAAAACACAGTTTTAATGCACTTTGAATTTGCAATTTTGTTATCAAAGGAGCAGAGGTATGCGAGAGCGGTCTGTGGAACTTCCATCTACTATATTATCAGAAAACATCTGTCTTCGGGAAAGTAATTGACTGTTATGCGCATGGTATCAGCTCCCAACTCCACCATATTATTAATCCCTTTTGCTGTTGCGCTGTTGCTATGCTTTCCTGGATGCAGTAGGATCCACCCTTCACAAAAGGAAGTTCTGACAATATGGTCAGCTCCAACGGGATTGGAGGAGCAGTCGTTCAAGAAGCTGTGCGCCAGGTTTGAAAGAGAGCATCCGCAGATTACTATCAAACACATGGGGGGGCTGACACAGGAGAAACTTGAGAGCGCTATCGTAGCTGGATGCCCGCCCGACCTCGCCTATATCTATAATATCGTTGGGATTGCCCCCATGGCTGCGAATGGCGCTCTGGTTTCTCTGGACTCCTATTTCCAGAGGTCTGGGCTTCATGAGAAGGATTTCTTACCAGGAGCCATTGCACAGATGCGCTTCCGAGGCAATTTGTATGCCATGCCTACCACTCGGGATTCACGCGCATTGTATTATAATCGGACTCGCTTTAAAGAAGCTGGCCTCGATCCTGCCCATCCACCGCAAACACTGGAAGAGCTGGTTGAATACGCTAAAAGAATGACACATACGGGTTCGGATGGAAATCTCACCAGTTTAGGCATGTTTTTACCGGCAGATGCTGCTGTACTGTTTGCAATATTTGGTGGGGGTATATGGGATGATCATCGACAGGCTCTCACCATAAACCGAACAGAGAATGTAGAAGCCTTGAAATGGCTGGTCGATCTTGCAGATGCACAGGGAGGATTCAGGGCAGTTTCGGCGTTCGCGGCCGGATTTGGCAGTGATACCAGTTCTCAAAATCCGCTGGCTACAGGGAAAGTCGGAATGAAAATTGATGGGGAGTATGAGGCAATGCATATCGAAAAGTTTGCGCCAGAGACCGACTATGCGCTGGCGGAACTGCCCCACCCGCAATCGCGGCCTGATCTGAAAAACATAGCTTGGATGGATGGAGATTTTATTGCAATACCCAGTGGATCGAAGCATCCATATCTGGGATGGGAGTTTATTCGATGGATGCAGATGCCTTCCCAGCAAAGTGAATATGCGGTCTCCATGAGTAACCTGCCCACTATTCTCTCTATCCGACATGCACCAGAATTCTCAGGGGGCTCCAAAAGTAAAAGGGCGCTCGGTTTCGTACTAAACCACATTGCCAGCGAATCGCCCAATCCACGTTTCTTACCTACACTGCCCGTGATCCAGGTCTTTGAGAATGCACTTCGTAACACCATTGATAAGGCACTCTACCATGATCTTACTCCTGCAGAGGCTCTTAACCAGCTTCAAGCCAAGATGGAAAAAGAGCTGCAGCTATATTGAAGTGGATACAGGGATTGAAAAATCCCGTCTGGAAAAAACAGGCGTCTTTCAGAAGCATGCGTTATCGTAATAAGTGGTTCCTATAGTGCGAAAGCGTATTCGTCATTAAAATGAAACGAATGTCGTCTGCCTGAATGAAAGATTTGAGCAGCCATGGAGGCGAAAATGAATAATCACGAGGTTATGAATGGTAATCCGCAAATGAATGGCGAACTGATAGTAGTTTCTGGGCCGTCTGGTGTTGGTAAGGATGCCCTGCTGGAACTGCTTTTCGATAGTCTGCCGGGAGTGGTGAGAAGTGTGAGCGCAACGACTCGCCCTCCTCGCGATGCCGAAATTGACGGCAAAGATTACCACTTTATATCAAGAGGAGAGTTCGAAAAAGGGATTGAATCGGGATATTTCTATGAATATGCAGAGTACGGCGGAAATCTGTATGGGACGCCCAAATCTGCAGTCGATGAACAGCGCGCAGCGGGTAACGACGTTATCTTGAAAATCGAGGTTCAAGGCGCGGAGTTGGTAAAAAAACTAACTCCAGATGCTCACCTGGTTTTCATCGAGCCGCCATCCTTCGAAGAATTGGAGAAAAGGCTGCGCTCCCGTAAGACCGATACCGACGAAAAAATTGCCGAACGTCTTGGCATCGCGCAAAAAGAGCTTGGTCTCAGTGAAAATTACGATTATCGAATAGTAAACGATGATCTGCTAGAAACTGCAAGCAGACTTAAAAATCTAATTCTCTCTTTGCGAGATCGTACTTGACTACTTTTCATGATGATGTTCTTTAAATAGTTCTCTGCCTTCATGTATAGCCAAACCGATCTGCTCTCTATCACCCTTACGCCCGTTGTACCAGAGAAGCCATCGGTTTTTATCAAAAATTGTATACGGTTTATAAACTGCATCAAAATCCCAGTCATGGGGAAATCTTCGGCTCCAAATAATTGGATTATTTTTGAATCTTTGCCAATCGGTAACTCCATTGCGTGAGCGTGCCAATCCGATCTGAGCATAGCTGACATCTTCAAAGCCAATGTAAAACATGATGTAGCAGCCGTTATCTTTGATGACCTGGCATGCGGTCACTCGATCTTGTTCCCATTTATTCTTTTTTGCCGGTCGGAATATCGGGTTACCAACATGCCTCTTCCAGTTAAGGCCGTCCTTGCTTACTGCGTAGCCAATGGCGTTTGGTTCACTCTGCTCACCGCCGGAATACCACATCTTATATTCATTGGCTTTGGTATCCCAAAGTACATCCGGGCACATCAAAGCCACACCTTCCCACTTCGAATCAGGGCTTAGGACGGGTTTTGCACTGAGTCGATTCCAATGAACCCCATCGCTGCTGTCGGCAAATCCGATCGCCGAATGTCCGTTTGCCTGGCCTGTGTACCACATTAGATAGCGATTTCCCTTGCGGATAACTACAGGCCGATTAACAACATACTCCCAACCGGACTGCTCATTCGGCCCGAGCACAATAACAGGTTTGCTCCAATGAATTCCATCTTTACTCTCAACGACGGCAATACTGTTTTTGGGCCGCCAGGAGAACCACATCCGAAATATTGCTCCCTCTTTCAATACAGAGATATCGAAACAGGTTCCTAGATTACCACCGAGTACAGGGTTTCCTGGCCATTTTTCCCATCTGCCCGAAGTTTCTGTTGTGATCTGATGTGAAGTTACTCCTCCATTCATAGCGAGTATAATGACAAGAGGCAGTAGAGAGAACATAGTATGAAACCTCATTTTATTAAAGATTGAGCAGCCATTCATAAATCTTGGCACGGGATCTGTCCGGTGCATCCAGATGTGAACTATCCACGATAGTGATTTCGTCTTTTGAACCGCATAGTTCTGCAAGGGCTTGAACTCGCTCAGCCTTGATAAGCACGTCATTTTTTGCCGCAATGAACAGCATTTGCAAGCCTGCCAACTGTGGTGGATACCCGCTCCAATGATCGAGCTGTTGAATCAGATCTGCTGCGGATGCACCTGCGATATAGTCCTCTCGTTGGCGGAGCATAGCCTGTCCAACTGTCGATGAAAACCCACGTGCAGATTCCGATCCCAAAGCAATCGAGACAACACCAGCAACCTGTTTACCTTCTGAATACTGTCGAGATGCCTGTTCAATCGAGGCCATTGCCCCCATCGAATGTCCGGCGAAAACCAGACTCTTATCCCCGAACTCACATCGGGCAAACTCCGCCACTGCGCCGCAGCTTTTCACCCACTCATCTATCGAATTAAGTTCACCGCCACTCCCGCCAAGTTTGTGCCCAGGTGCATCGTAGGTGATTCCCGGATATCCTTTTAGTGCCAGGTAGGATGCCAGCCCATCCATGCTGTGTTTACAGGATGTAAACCCGTGCGAATAGATTAGGAATGGAGAACGCGGTTCGATTTCCGGCTGATAGTACAGGGCAGATAGTTTGAGCGATCCGCAGGGAATGCCATAATTAGTGAGTTTCATTTATTCTCATTGTCGATGGACGGACTGCGGGATTTCCATAAAAACGCCAGTATCATCAGGAAGCATGCTGCAACGAACCAGTCACCGAATTTGGTATACGGCGTAATCCCTTCTTCCAGGGAAACGGTTCTAATGGCGTATTCCGCTTGATCGCTAGGTATCTGCTGATGGCTGATCCCATAAGAATCAATAAAACAGCTGATTCCGGAGGTTGTGGATCGAACAATGCTGCGTCTATTCTCGACAGCGCGCAACGTAACTAGTGCGAGATGCTGTTCCCTTGCGGCTCGACTGTGAAACCAGCTGTCGTTACTCTGATTCACGAGCAGGTTTGCTCCGGCAAGAGTCTCTTCACGGGCATATCGTGGAAAAGCCGATTCAAAGCATATAAACGGCCCCAGTCTGACCTCATCGCCCGTGCTATTCTTAGTTTGGAGAAGTACCGCTCCTGGACCCGGAGTCACGTCTCCAAAATCCATCTGAAAGGCATCCATCACAGATTGAGGTATCCAGCTTCGGTAGGGAATGAACTCTCCGAAGGGCACCAACTGACGTTTGTTGTATCTCTGGGTAGATTGTCCGTTACTTTCGAAAAGAACCGAGCTGTTGTACTCTGTGCGCGAATTTTGTTCACCAGTCCGGCTGCCATAGATCATAGGACGATTCAGGGATTCGGCTAACATTGACAGAGCTTCATGTGTGGGTGGATAGCTCCACGCGTCGGCAGGCACGGCAGATTCCGACCATATAAAGAGTTCAGGCGGAGGCGAGCTTCCGGCAGCAGCACGACTCAAAGAGGATATGACTTGAAGCTCTTTCGGAACAGCAGCAAGCTTCTCATGGACGTCGAAATTGCACTGCAAGTTTGCCACACGAACGCTATGATGTGTGTTGATACCGGTGATCCGCGCTAATCCGTATAGTGATGCCATTATAACAACAAACATGGCCATGTAAACCGAACGGCTTGAGTTCGGATGCGTTCGGTTAAGCCACCAGTTCGCAAGTGCAGCGTTCATAAGAATAACGAAAAAACTGATGCCATAGGCTCCACCGATATCTGCTATTTGGAGTATGGGTAGGTTGTGAGTCTGGCTCATGCTGATCTGTCCCCAGGGCATCGCAAGCGCGCCTAGTGTACGTATCCATTCACATATCACCCAACTTGAAGCTATGAGTACTACCTTTCTACCTCCCGATATCTTCCTCGTTAGATACCACGCGGCTCCGCTCCATAACGCATAGAATCCAGCCATGAGCAGCGTAAGACCGATAAGCGCCAGCCAGCCTATCATGGAGCCTGTCCAATAGACTATCGTCAGTCCTGTCCAATACCAGAGTGGCAGCAGAAAACACCATCCGAAGATATAGCCCCGCCATGCCGCCTGCCGTGCATTTCGAGCCCTGCTCACGGATATAATCAACGGCGCAAGAGACACCCATGCGAGCGGCCAGATATTGATTGCTGGGAAGGCAAGCCAGAACAAAAGCCCCGAGACTACTGCTAGTCTCAAGCCATACAAACGTTTAGAGGATGCGTTCGGCTGTTCGGAAGAAATGTTCATCAAGAAGGGGATCCAACTGCGGTAAGAGAATAGTATCGTATGATATTATACGTCAAAGAGTGGCGTTCAGGAGTATTCGTATGAAATACCGGTCGAATTTGATTGCTCTCGTTTACATAATCGCCTTAGTACTTATATTCACCGGATGCGCGAGCCTTCCGCCATCGACCAACACACTTTCTGGGAAAAGACTGGCAGTGACGGTGCATTTTCGATCCCCTGTTAATGCATTTAATCACTACTTTTTCCTGATCAACAGTGCCAACAATCAGAATGCCGCAGGGCCTGTGCCGGTAGTAATTCCTCCATACGGAAATGGGTTCGCTACGGGAGTGGCAGGTGCGAGCGGGTTTACCGATTTCATCCGATTCGATAATCAGCAGCCGCAGGGATATGGCCTATACCACGTGATTGGGGATGCAAACCGGTCGAATTTTGTATTAGAAGGACGGCCAGTAAGTTTCACTATTCCGGATTCAAACGACCCTCGAACAGCAAATACACTAACATTTGAAATCGATCTATCGCAGCTTATCACCGATGCGAACGGCGCACCGCTGGCAGATCAAACTCAGGCTGCGACGTTGGCGAAAGCTCTGCGGTGGCTTCAGGTGAATATCGTCGCTACTGATCAGATCCCCAAAGATGTAGTAACACAAATCAACAAACAGGTCGATGCAATGGGAGACAGCCGTTCGCAAAACTCCGCCAGTGCTTTTCTTCTTCTGGATCTATCACAAAATCGTACAATATCAAACACCGATTTCATCGGACAGTCCATCGAAGAACCTACCGATATCGATGTATTTGGCGGTAACGATCCCACCTTAGATATCACTGACTGGAGTATCACAGTCCGTCAACAATAATACCAGTCATAAATAATTATTGCTCATTCCTTGCGTCCTTTTCGTTTATTTCGTATAATAAGATGAGGCGACTATATGCAAGCCCTGAAAAAACAAGCAAAAAAACCTTTATGACGCCGATACTCGACAAGCAAAGGCATCTAGTATTGCTTTGAAGAATCTGCTGAGGAACGATGAACTGTCTTCACAGCAGACTACTCTACGAGCTAATATGAAGAAATCAGAAGGTGAAAAGTCCGAGGTGCTGCTTCTAGGGGTGACCCTCTCCTTACTCTCGAACATCCTTAGTGAATTAGATAAAGGAAAGCATGTTATGGTGCTGGCAACCGATACAGAAGTGACTACCCAGCAAGCTGCAGACTTCCTAAACTTCTCGCGTCCCTATCCAGTTAAACTCCTTGAAGAAGGACGAATTCTTTATCGTTTAGTTGGGCCTCGACGACGTATTCTATTAGGTGACCTATTGCCTATAAGGAGCAGGAAGAGGTTGAACGGCACCGTGGCCTGGATGAGCTTGTCGCCGAATCTCAGAAGCTCGGTTTGTATTGATGCTATCAGCGGTTCCGGATTCATGCGTCCTTTATTCCGTACCGCTGCGAGATTTTCATATGAGATTGGCGGTCAGACTCTATCAGCCAAAATGGACAGATGCAATTCATGAGGAGTGGATAAGTAATGTTCTGCAAAACCGCCTGGAGCTAACTTTGGCGCAGCTGACACGCACGAGAGAGCTAATGAACAGACATGGAGGTGTAAATGCCTGGTATCTATGTATGAGGCTTTGATACCTACTTTGGTACTTCCCGATCCAGAAGATTGTCATGTACTGGCCGCCGCAATCACCTCAGTGTCTTCTAGTATCGTAACATATAACCTTTCCAATTTTCATGAACAAACTCTTTCCGCGTATACGTTCGCGCTATCCACCCGGACGACTTTGCGGTTGATCTATATCAAACCGATCCAGATATATTTATTTAACTGGTAAAACTGCATCGGCAGGGGCTTAATAATCCTCGTAAGGAAGTCGAAGAGTATCTAACGACACTCGCTCATTGTGAACGAAACAAAACAGTTGAAATTGTTCAAACTCGCCACAATAAAATTTAACTCTTGCTAGAATCAAATTCGATTTTGTGATTTCTGAGAAGACAGATTTCAAATCATACATATCAAAATAAATCAGGTAAACTCCTCACATCTAGAATGAAGGAATTAAACATAGACAGTCTCAGTGGAAAAAGAATATTCCTAGGTGTGAGCGGGAGTATTGCTGCCTATAAAGCTGCCGACATCTGCAGTCAGCTAAGTAAGCTGGAGTCAGATATACATGTGGTGCTCACTGCGCATGCCGCAAAATTTGTCGGCGAGGCGACTTTTCGCGCACTCACCCGCAACCCCGTACTCGTCGATATATTCGATGAGCCGACCGCCAAACGTATAGCGCATATCGATCTGGCACAGAGCGCTGATCTCATACTGTTAGCTCCTGCATCCGCGAACCTCCTGGCTAAGATGGCGCATGGTATTGCTGACGATATGCTCACGACTTGCCTTCTTGCGACACCTCTCAGCACTCCGATTCTAGCCGCGCCTGCCATGAATACCGTTATGTGGGAACACCCTGCAACCCGAGCGAATATAGAAACTCTGCAAAGTCGAGGAGTTCAAATCGTCGAGCCGTATTCTGGGCTATTAGCCTGCCAGGATGTAGGGATGGGCAAGCTGGCGACAATCGAGGAGATTGTAAATGCAGTTGTGCGGCGTTTGCATCAAAACCAGTATCTAGCCGGCCGTAAAATACTTGTCACAGCAGGCGCTACTCGTGAACCACTCGACCCGGTACGATTTCTCTCCAACAGATCGAGCGGCAAAATGGGGTTCGCCATCGCAGCGGAAGCAGCTTCTCGCGGAGCAGACGTGACTGTGGTATCCGGGTTTACCTCGGTTATACCGCCCGATGGCATCGAAGTAGTGCAAACACTGACTGCGCAGTCGATGTTCGAAGAGTGCAGTTCCAGGTTTTCATCGTGCGATGTATTTATCGCTGCTGCCGCAGTATCCGATTTTACTCCGATAGAACCATCTGATCAAAAAATAAAAAAGTCGTCCGATAACGATAATCAATTTCTAAGTATAGAGTTAAAACGGACCACGGATATTGTATCCACCTTAGCTAAGCAGAAACGAAAAGATCAGGTTGTGGTTGGTTTTGCTGTAGAAACCGGCGATCTGTTAGTGAAAGCTCATTCTAAGCTGGCCTCTAAAAACCTCGATCTGCTTGTGGCGAACGATGTGACTCAGCAAGGCGCAGGTTTCGATACGGACACGAATATAGTCAGCATACTATGGGCGGATGGAAGAATTGAAGATTTACCACTTCTAACGAAGCGAGAAGTTGCTGAACACATTCTAAATGTAGTGAAACCGATGCTCTCAGAATAACAAGCTTGGCTCTAACCATAGAAAATCGTAAAAAAGACCCTAGAAAGTCCGTGAGCGCCTCATGCTGGAAAACAGACTGAATAGAAACGTTGATTGGCTATTCGTGGGATTGACCTATATGTTAGCTGCATTTGGCGTCGTCATGATTATCAGCGCTACACGGGGAGATGTATCGTTATATCACAAAAAACAGATCATTAATATAATTATGGGATCGGCTGCCCTTGCGGTTTTTCTCCTGCTGGACTACCATCATCTTGCTCGTCTGGCAAAACAAATTTATGCGCTTAATATCGGAATGCTGCTGCTGGTGTTTCTGCCTATCTTTCGACACGCAAGCAATGGAGCAGGCCGCTGGATCCGAATAGGGGGGTTCCTTTTTCAGCCTTCTGAGTTTGCGAAGCTGTTTACCATCATCACTCTTGCGGTTTTTCTCGCTGATCGGCGAGAGACTATCAAGGAACCCGGCACGGTCTACGCCTCCCTTTTCTATATCGGAATCCCTGCGGTATTAATCCTGAAGCAGCCTGACCTGGGTACTTCTCTCGTGATTTTCGCGATCTGGTTTGCTATGCTTTTCATTGCTGGAGCACGCATGAAACAGCTATTAGGCTTAGTTGCAGCAGGGGCGCTGCTAGCAATAGTACTCTGGAACTCAGGAGTGATGAAAGACTATCAGAAGCTGCGAATAAGAACATGGATGTCTCAGGACAGCGACAAGGGTGATGCTGGCTATCATGTGCACCAGGCACGGATCGCAATTGGATCTGGCGGAATGTGGGGCAAAGGGCTTTTTCACAGCACGCAGGTACGTGGAGGTTTCATACCGGAGAAGCAAACGGACTTTATTTTTACTTCTATCGGTGAAGAGCTTGGGTTTGTGGGCGCAATCACTCTCATTACGATCTATGCGTTCTGGCTTTTTCGGGGAATCATGATTATCGCCAGCTCAGATGAAGACTATCTCGGCAAGCTAATGTCGACAGGGATCGTGGCTATGTTCGGATTCCATATAATCATCAATGTTGGAATGAATATAGGGATGGTTCCGGTTGTAGGCGTGCCCTTGATTCTGATCTCTTATGGCGGAAGCAGCATGATCACAACTCTTGCGGCAGTCGGGCTGCTGCAGAGTATATCACGATATCGTCATCAGCTCCTATTTTGAAATTATCTTTCATATTTATCGGGCAGATCGCCCTTGAGGAAGTCATTGATTTCACATTCTCAGCCATTCAATGTATACGCTGATAAGATAAGCGAATCAGCCCAGATCGCTGACAAGCCCCATGGCATTACCCCGAGAGCGCTTATAATTGGGCTGTTGTTGATCCCTTTGATGTGTTTCTGGATAGAATATACAGAGATTGTAGCGGAAGCAACCGATCTGGTGGCAATGTCGCTGATTATTGCGGTTGTATTTGCCCTTTTCGTGTTGATCGGAATAAATGTATTTCTAAAAAAAGTTTTTCCGAAAGCGGCATTCACGCAGGCAGAGCTGATGTTCATCTACATCATGCAGACGGTTTCGGTCGGGATCTCCGGTATTGGGATGATGCAGTTTCTCTGTACTTTCTGCGGAAATATCTTCTACTATGGCACTCCCGAAAATAACTGGCAAGCGGCACTGCTTCCCTCCGTAAAACCCTGGCTGCTGCCCAAAGAATCGGTAACGAAAGCATTCTATATTGGGCAAAGTAGTTTCTGGACGCCAGAACACATTATGGGCTGGATCGCCCCTATTCTGGTGTGGAGCGCATTTATTTCAGTGCTGCTCTGGGTGATGCTGTGTATCAATACACTCATCCGCAAACAGTGGATGGATCAGGAGCGTCTCAGTTTTCCAATCACGCAACTCCCTCTGGAAATTGCTAAAGACGGCGGTGCAGAAGCCATGTTGGGGAATAAGCTGATGTGGTTCGGGTTCTTGATACCTGTGGTGCTGGAGACCTTAGCCAGCCTCAACTACCTCTACCCGGGTGTTCCCTTTCTTCCCATCAAACCGAGTGATCCTCGACTCGACCTGACCTCTTTTTTCACCGCTTCGCATCCCTGGAACGGCGTCGGATATCTCGTGCTCTCTTTCTATCCCCTGGTTATCGGGCTGACTTACTTCCTTCCCCTGGATGTTGGTTTTTCACTCTGGTTTTTCTACTTGCTCACAAAAATCCAGAGTGTAGCAGCCACTGCGATGGGATATCATGATGCCGGCGCGAGTATGGCGATGTCCCGCATTCCCTACATCGGGGAGCAGTCTGCCGGCGCTTTTCTAGGAGTAGCCATCTTCGCCTTATACGGGTTACGGCATCAGCTTGCTGCGATTCTGCGGAGCACTTTGCACCCGATTTGTAACGCGCAAGCTGCCAAAGAAGATGCCAACGAACCTATGCCGTATCGGCTTGCACTCGGTGGCGCTTTCGGCGGATTTTTAGCGCTGACATTCTTTGGGATGACGCTGGGGATGTCGTGGTATCTGCCGCTTATTTACTTTACGCTCTATTTCCTCACTACCATCACATTCACACGTATTCGAGCGGAGGCCGGCCTACCCTGGGGATACGGCCCTTCTATGAACATGCATGATATGTTGAAGTCGACTGCTGGTACACGTATGTTCAGCCTGCAAAATCAGATCGGGCTCAATCTGCTCCTCTGGCACGACCTCGATTTTCGCTGTAACGCCATGCCAAACCAGCTTGAAGCGATGAAGATCGGGCAGTCGTCGCGCATGAATCTACGGCACGTGGCTGCCGTGATCGTTCTGGCAACGATTGTGGCCTGCTTCTCTTCGTGGGCTGCTGTTCTGACATGCTACTACCACAATGGCGCTGCCACTGCAAAAGTGAACGGATGGCGAACCGATATGGGAAATGTACCCTGGCGAGCCATGAAAGACTGGATCGACACACCGCTAAAGCCAGATATGTCGCGATTGGAGGGAGTCGGCCTGGGGTTTATTGTGACTGCTTTCCTGACAGTGATGCGCGTGAGATTTACCTGGTGGCCCTTTCACCCGATCGGTTATGCCGTAGCAGGAACCGATACTATGACCTGGCTATGGTGCGCCACACTGGTTGGCTGGGGCTTGAAATCAATAATAATTCGATACTGGGGCATGAAATCTTACAAACGGTTCATACCGTTCTTCATCGGGCTGATACTTGGGGACTATATTACGGGAAGCGTGTGGGCAATCTACGGATCGATTCTGGGAATCAGAACCTACCGTGCCTTCCCTATTTAAATTCTCAGGTTTTCAGTGTCTACAACCTGTAAAACTTAATACGAAGATAATTCCGATTCGCTTTCACAAATGAACTTCACGCTGGGGAGCTCCCGGTCCGCCTTGACGAATTACAACTCTTGCTTTCTGACAGAGTGGATAAGCGCGCAGGATTGATTCAATTCCGGTAAATAGTGCTTCTGCATCTGGACCATACATGAAAAGGATGGCTTCACCTTGTCCGAATTCATTTCCATCGAATTTCCCGAGGGAGTTTAATTCAATTACCTCCATAAGTTGATCTTCGAGTGTAGAGGTATCGTATTCTGAGTAGACTTCTTCGGAAAGCCCTTGACCGTCAAGATAGACAAGCACGGCCTGATCGTTATGAGGAGCTTCCACCTTTTTTTTGAATAGTTTGGACAGAATACCCATGGAAAATACCCTTTTTTCTGATTCTTTTTTAAAATATTCGATACGTACACTGCCAATAGATTGCTGCTTTGATACATTCAAACCAATGCACCTTATGGAGGCGTAACTAGTAGACATTGGGTTATCGGCGAATTTTCTAACACTCCTCCCCCATCAATAGCAATGAAGACCCTTAGGATACGTTTATGTCTATCATCCCAGACTGCCTCGATTTCGATCTGATATACTTCGCCTGAGGGACCGACAATCTCAAAACTATCAGGTTGGGAGAGAAACGCGAGCAGATCGTCATATCCTCGAGCTTCATATTGCGTTATATAATCATCAAGAATTGATGCAGCTTCTACTTTGCTCATGTTCGGTTCAATGTGTGCAGGCATGATTAATCTCCCAAGATGATTCATAACACTGCGTTCAAGATAAATTAGTATACTCCGATTTGAGTCATGAGTTGAAGAAAATTTAAATTATACGAGTCCTATGAAATCTTCTATTGAAATCCATAAGATTATTACTTCCAATATTGGATAACCTTGTGTATAATATATTAGAGCCTGCGACATTTACTGCACCAGAAATGGTTGACTGTCCACTGGAGGAAACTCCTTTATGCCGCAGGTTTTTTTTGTCTTCTTTAATTCCACTTCTATCAGCTACCTTCCATTTTAGCAGTCGATCAACCAAAAGTTCCTCTTTTCACATTTTCGCAGGGTATCCTCTGATAGATATTCACCGCAAAGAAAGTTTATAGATGTCTACTTCTCCACCTAAACCCTGCATCTGGTTGTTCCTGCGTTTGTGGTTCTCTATCGGAGTGCAGTCTTTCGGAGGCGGCACAGCAACATTTACGCTTATTCGGCGAACAGCAGTTGAGCAAAATGAGTGGCTCACCGATAATGAGTTCAATAACGACTGGGCTCTCTGCCAGATTACTCCTGGAATTAATCTACTAGGGCTAACTATACTTATCGGCAGACGGGTTGCTGGTATACCGGGGATCATCGCTGCCCTGTTAGGGCTTTTGGTTCCAAGCGTAACCATTACCATTTTGATAACAGCTTTTTACGCGCAGATAAAAAGCTGTCCAGCAGTTCAGAATGCTTTCCACGGCATCATTCCGGCATGTGTTGGTTTGGGGTTGGTAACCGCGCATCAGATGTCAGTGTCTCCATTGAAAGCAAGTAAAAAAGAGGGAAATGGCAGTTTCGCCCTTAGCGCTGCGCTATTAGTTTTCAGTGGCCTTGCAGTAGCACTATGGAAACTACCTGTAGTGTTGGTATTATTCGCCGCGGGGTTAGTCAGCGCGTTTGCGCATTGGGTTCGATCTAAATCGAAAACTAGTGAGTCAACACTATGAATCTTCTACTCTTCTTCGGGCTAGTTTTAAAAGCATCCCTATTCTCAACCAGTGGTATGGGAAACGTCCCAGCGCTTCATAACGATCTGCTCGCACGTAACTGGTCTACCGAAAAACAGTTTGGAGAAGCGTTAGCTGTAGGGCAGCTATCCCCTGGCCCGAACGGCTTGTGGGTAGTAAGCCTCGGATATCTGCTTGGGGGATTGCGAGGATCACTTCTAGCGCTTCTTGCGATCATATGCCCCACTGTGCTGGTGCTGCTTATGAACAAACTCTATGCCAGAGTGAAGCATCATGCAGCGGTGGATGGATTTATTCGAGGAATGGGTTTAGCTGTCGTGGGAGTCTTTGTTGTTGTACTTTTACAGCTGCTTTACAGAGTTGGACTGGATGTTCGAAGCGCTTCGATTACGCTCTGCAGTATCGGGCTTGGCCTCTACCGTCGGATATCAGTTATTGTAATACTTTTTCTTGCAGGTATAGCAGGGATTCTATTTCGCTGACTCCGCGAATAGAATTAAATATTTGTTCTTGACAATCGAATTTTAACGCGTTAGAATGTGCTTAGAGTTATATAGTTATATAACACCAAGCATTCACTATTTATGAACAATGAAGCCATAGACAAAACAAGCCGACTTCCCCGTTACCTGCAGGTTCGAAGTATGCTGGAAAAATCTCTTGCTCGGCGCGAATATTGTGTAAGGAAGCAGATTCCGGTTGTGAATAGTAGTGCAGGCTCAGCAGTGACTCGTTAGATACATCCTGCTAAGCTGTACCCTCATCCATATTAGCATTAGGTTAGGGAGTTAAATTGCGTTCAAAATGCGTGCAGTATTGCTTTTTCCAACGACGGGATTTAGGGGACGTGAAAGTAATCGCAAAAACGACTATTTCCGGGAGTTGAAAACTCCCGGCATCAAAAAGCAGGCGTCTTTCAGACGCGAATCCCGTCCAGAGTACGGCTGGCCGCAGGCCTTCAAGACGGGTACTTCAGTGCCCGGCAATGTTCCGGGAGTTGAAAACTCCCGGCATCAAAAAACAGGCGTCTTTCAGACGCGATCTACGTCCAAAGGTGTTCCTCGGAATAAGTTCGAATGAGGATTGAGAGAGTTCTGATCTCGGTAATTCATTCTGCAAAACCTTTCCAGAGAATTTTAAAAAAATATATATTATTTATTTTCCTTTCATGTGATTTTCATCTAGACAGTGGATACTATCATCGTTGGGCAATGATGAGCAACATAAATGGGCCGAGAACCAAAGAGGTTCCCGGTGGAGAGAGGAAAAGAAAATGAAAACTGGAAACTCTTGGAAAACAAAAAAGATTATCCTGGCAGCTCTGGTTGCAGGATCGGTCAGCGGATCGATAGCTTTCGCTCAAGGTTCGGAAGGTTTCGGCGGCCCTGGTGGTCCTCCCCCCAGGCATGGCAGAGGAATGCCGCCATTTGGCAGCCCAAGGCGAGTAACTGTTTTAGACTTACCGATGCCAGTTCTCAGCGCTGGACTTAAACTTACAGAAGATCAGCAGAGCAAGGTTCACGACATACAGAAGAGCTTCCGCGATCAGCGAGATTCACTAATGCCCCGACGAGGACCAGATTCCGGAGGGCCGCCAGATCAGAGCACCATGCAGGCTAACATGGAAAAGCTAAAAGCGCTGGATGCAGCAGCAAACAACAGCATCAAAGCGGTGCTGAACGCTGACCAGAAGGCGCTGTTGCCAGATCTGCTCAAAAATATTGAAACGCTGCGAGCTGCGGGTATTCCAGCGGAGCTTTATGGCAAGCTTAACCTCAGCGATGGGCAGACAAAGAAAATTGCCGAAATAGTGCAGCAGGCTCAGCAGGATATGCATGCCAAAATGGAAGCTGCTCGCCAGAGTGGTGATTTTGAAGCCACTCGCAGCGCTATGGATCAATCGAGGGCAGAAACCCATCAGAAAGCGATGGCGATCCTTACCGACGATCAGAAATCCATGGTCGAGCAGTTCATAAAGGATCACCCTCGGCCTCAAGGAGGCAGAGGGGGAGGCCCGGGTCGAGGGCATGGCGGCCCGCCACATGACGGTTTCGGCCCACCTCCTGGCGGAGGTCCAGACGGTGGGCCACCACCACCTGATGGCCCTCCACCAGGCGGTGATCCCTCAAACTCCTGATGAGTTCAGGCGGTTCGAAGGGATTCAAGCGAACAAAGAAAACGAGTGCTGAAAATTTCAACGCTCGTTTTCTTTGTGACTCTACTCTATCGGAAATCTTGTTAGAATAGTATTCATGTGGTAATTGCAAAAAGTCTGCAGTATACGCACATTTTAGCCCTCACCCCCTGCCCCCTCTCCCAAAAACAGGAAAGGGGAAAACTAAATATGTGGCTTACTATCTCCCATTTCTTGGGAGATTCGATTTTATTAAGATCAAAACCTTATATCATATTGAAAAACCTACGCCAATGCCCCCCTCTCCTGTTTTTGGGAGAGGGGGCAGGGGGTGAGGGCGTTGTTCATTTTATAACTACTTTGAATAATTGTAAGAGACTCTAACGGCTGATATTTCTTATGATGTGTTGGCAGCTACTTGTTCATATTTCGATGCGTAATCGCATAATTTAGAATGCAATTGTGCTCACGCCACAATCCTGCACCTTCGATATATGATTATTTTTGTTTTAATTAAGATATTTTCATAAATGCTCTTGACATCTGATCGCAATATGTTTATAATACAAACGGTTGCAACAAACGGTTGTGTAAAGCAAAAAGCAATTTATGTGGAGAGATTCGATATGGCAGCGACCATCAACGAGCTTGCCGCTCGTTTAAATTTAAATAAAGCAACAGTGTCCAGAATCCTTAACGGAAAAGGAGAAGGATTTTCCGTACAAACGCGGCAGCGAGTACTTTCCATGGCAGTAGAAATGGAATATCAGCCGAATCTAGCAGCTCGTGCCCTGGCAACAGGTGACTATCTAGGAATGGAGAACAGAGATTCAAATGTCCCGCGAATTAGCCTCGTGGTGCCAAACCTATCTGCCCCCGTTATCCTCGCGGTCTGCCAGGGGGTGGAACGGCAAGCCCGGCAGCGCGGATATCAGGTACTGCTGGCAAGTTCGGAATTTGGGCTTGCTCATGAACAAGAGTTAGCCGAAGAGCATCGGCAGGCAGGAGTGAAGGGAGTCATCCTCTATCCTGTGACACGGCATCGGCAGGAAATGGCGCACGACTATATTATGGCGTGGCCAAAAGATTTTCCGCTAGTAGCAATCGATATTGCCTGCGAAGAGTGGCCCTGTTTTCGTGCACAGTTCGATAACTACCGCCTTGGATATGATATGACGATGGAACTGATCCGGCACGGGCATAGAAACATCGTTTTTATGAATGCAGAGCCGGATCGACTCCACTCTTCCATTCATGAGCGCAGAGCGGGATGGCAAAAAGCTTGTAATGAATTGGGATTTCAGATATCCAAAAGCTATGATGGATGGCCTGTAAACATGCACGAATTCGTCTCCTTTCCACCCGACCATGCTGAATTTGAAGATATCGTGAAGAGCCTTCTCCAGCTTAGCCCAAGTCCTGATGCTGTCATCGCATGGAACGATGTGGCAGCAGTGCATTTAACACAGGCGCTCATTAATGCAGGAATCAGAGTTCCGCACGAAATTAGAGTCACTGGGTTCGATAATGAACCGTTGATTACTCGTCTATTCCGACCCCTATTTCCCACTTCTATGCCAGATTTTGTACATCTAGGGGAGTGGGCGGTGGAGAATCTGATCGCGATGATTGATGGAACAAACGCCCCAGTGAGTGCTTTTGATCTTACTGTACCCATTTTATGGCGGGAGCCGCAGCTTGGGTCAGCTCAAGAATCGTCTTTTTCAGACGTGGTAGTTTCCTCAGAGCCTACCAGAATGGCAGCTTTTCAGGCCGAAGCCGTAGGGCAGGCTCTCACGAATTAATACGAAAGGTGGTGATATAGCAAGACTATTGCTGAGTGAACTCAGATGTTGATTTCCATTCTAAGGTTACCGTACCATCCGATGTACTTATTCACCGTCGAGTTAGTGTTTCAATACACGCTCATTTACCTTGCGGGCAGACGCCCGCGAACTTGATTTCCAAAGGAGATGAATCATGGCAAGGAAAAACTCAAGAGGATTTACACTTATCGAACTCCTCGTTGTCATCGCAATTATTGCGATCTTAGCGGCTATTCTATTCCCAGTATTTGCCAAGGCTCGTGGTATGGCGAGAAAGATCTCTAGCCTTTCGAACATGAAGCAGCTCGCGCTCGGCGATCTAATGTATTCACAGGACTACGACGAAGCGTTCCCATTCAACGATTGGTGGGATCAGCAGCACTGTAACCCGGCTGTGTATCCTAGCACGACTTGTGCTGGCGCTTTCACGGGCGGACGCCGCACATATGCCGATTCGATACTCCCGTATGTGAAAAACAAACAGGTGTTTGCCAGCCCCAACCACCCCAAAGAGCTTCTCGCTTATGTGCAGAACATATGGCTGACTCCTATTGCCTGGGCGACTTCCGCTGCTGTTAACGGTAACGGAAATCCCACTAACTTCAAGTACATCGCCACTCAAAGCCAGATAAACGAGCCTTCCGATAGGATAATGCTCGGAGAATGGGCTGTTCCAGGAGCGGCAGGCGACTTCGGACCCTGGTATGTCTATATATTCCAGGATTCGTTCAACCAGTTAGCATCAGCACAATCAAAGCAGCTTATCTGGGCATTCTGTGATGGCCATGCGAAGTCCTTGACTTTCAAGTCACTCGTGACACCTAAATTCAAGCTCAACGCAGTGGACGACTGGCACTTGGATTCTGCCGGTGTGAGCGGCGCCCCAGCGGATGGTGATCTGGTGGCGATCGATAATCAAGGACTGCGTTTCGCCACAAGCCCAGAAGAAGCAGGCGCGATCTGGGCGGCGGCTCCCTTCGACCCTAAGAACAGCGACATCTGGTAACTCTGCCAGTATTGTTATATCAACTCCTACCCTCGCACTCGCAGGGTAGGAGTTGTGGTCAAAAACTACGGAAAGGTACACTGAAGCTACCATGACTAGCCCGATATCCCGCCTCACTGACCTGCGTGAGCTATCCGGATCTAAAAAGATAGCCGTCATCTTCGCGGCTGCGGCCATAATAGTTGTTGTCATCGGGTTTCTGCTTTCTAAATCGGGCCTCATAGGCGGCCCAGATTCCGTTGCCGGCTATTTTTTAATACAGGTTAATCCCACTTCTGAAAGCGCTAAGTCTGACCCATTCAGGGACGCAATCTGGGGATTCGAGCGCTTCGCTCTTAATGGAGACCGCACATTTCGACTAGGTGGCCTGAGGGGCACATGGAAAAGATCGGGTTCCACGTTAACCTTAAATCCGACTGTATCCCCGAAACCAGAAGAGTTCTATGCTAAGACGTCGATGGCACAGGCCATCACCATACTTCTTAAACCCTCCGAGTTCAAGATCAGCACGGACGAGAAAACTCTCACAGCCGTAAGCCCGACAAACGGACCAATAGTGTTCGTGAAATCAAATGACATCTTCCGGTAATAATAGCCATAGAGATAGGGCAAAAAAAGCTTCCCTTGCACGCCGGACACGTCATCGACCTGTCATTACAGTGGCGATAGTGCTGCTGGTATTTATTGTGGCAGTTATCCTGCGTCGGTGGTCAGACGGTTTGCCAGAGCCGAATGCTGCTCAAATGTCGTTACAGCAGATGGAACAGCGTGCTCGTGCCGATCCGAATAACCCACAAGCCCAACTGGATTGGGCAGACCGGCTCTCTCTAGAAGGCAGTTTCGAAAAGGCACAGGTTGTCTACGATCACGCTTGCCACTTAGCCCCCAAAGATGCAAGACCCTTTGCTGGTCGGGCCAGGGTTGCCTTTGCGCTTCGGCGACCACAAGAAGCCCAGTCCCTTTTCCAAGATGCTATACAGAGAGACCCGAATGACCCGGAGTTGTGGCGGGGGCTGGCGCAGGTATACGAACATCTCCATTCATCTAAAGAAGCTATGGCCACCTATCTTCGATTAACTCAGCTGCGCCCTCAAGAGCCCCGATGGTGGCGTCAGTTAGGTATCCATTACGCAAGGCTTGGCTCTTGGCTCCCGAGCCGGAATGCATTAAAGCGTGCGGTCGAACTCGACCCTTCTGATGTGTCCGCACTGCATCACCTGGGACTCGTCAGCATCCGGCAGGGAAGGTTGGCAGAGGCGAAGGAAGCACTCGACAGGGCAATCATTCTCGAGCCGAACCATCCCTCTGTTCTGATGCTCGAAGCGGATTTGATTCTGCTTATGGATTCGTCTCCGAAAGCTTTGATTCATGCCGAGGAGCTAATCAATCGCTCTCTCGCACAGGGTATCACGGGACCGCGTCACCAGATGCGCGGACGAATATACCTCGCACAACGCAGCTGTTCGAAAGCGATTGAAGAATTCCAATCTGCTTTGCGACTGGATCCAAGTCTTGTTAACACCCATGTCTATCTCTCTCAGGCTTACGCTCTGAACGGACAACCGGAACTTGCTCGCAATGCCTCGCGAGAATATATGAAAAACCGGCTCGAAAGACCGAAAGACCTGACGGGAGAGGAGGCACAGCAATAAAACGATCAACGAACCAGACTCGAAACCTCGAAATATCTGCCGTTGTCCTCCTGGCCCTTGTCACCGTGGCAGGATGTTCGCCGAGGTATGGGGCAGCACACACAAAGTCAATGCGAAAGCAGTTGCGTGCTGCAATCTATAAGGATGTCTCCACACAGGCCGGTCTTAATTTTCATAGCGAACAGACAAGTCGTGTTCATCGAAACCTTCGTGAAACGTTAGGAAATGGCTGTGCATTCTTTGATTTTGACTGCGACGGTCATTTGGACATTCTTCTCATCGACAATGACCACGTGGCTCTGTACCGCAATCGAGGCGATGGAACTTTCGAAGATGTCTCTTACAAGCTCCCAACCATTCCACCCCACACCAAGCTGCAAGGTTGTTCCATTGCCGATTACGACAATGATGGCTGGCCTGATATATTTCTGACTGGGTATGGTCGAACGTTTCTCTTCCATAACATCGGAGAATCAGGTTCGGCGTTGCGAGTGAAGTCGGCAGGCAAAACCCAAAATAAGCAATTCGTGGATGTTACCCTGGGTTCCGGTTTGGAGGCGCGCGGTCCGTATGACTGGACAACAAGCGCGACCTGGGCGGATGTGGATGGTGATGGGAGGCTTGATCTCTACGTCTGCCGCTACGTGGAATTTACTCCAGCCTCAAACCAACTATGTTCCTATGTCACGCTGGACGGTTCGTCCGTCAAAATGGCCTGTGGTCCGGAGATATATCCTGCGCAAAAAGGTTCACTCTACCATAACATGGGTGGCGGACGGTTTCGTGATATTACGATCGAGTCTGGGCTTGGGAATGCGCACGGAAAGGCGCTTGGTGCACTCTTCTGTGATTTCAACGACGACGGTCTGCCAGATCTCTATGTCTCCAATGATAAGATGCCCGGTGATCTCTTTGTGAACGTAGGTAAAGGTCATTTTCGTAACATCGGTGTTGAAACGGGTACCGCCTATGGGGCGAACGGTATGACTCAGGCCGGCATGGGGTTGGATTGGGGCGACTACGACAACGATGGTCGGTTCGATCTTCTCATCGCAACCTTTGAAGGTGAACCGAAAAGCCTCTACCACAATGAAGGACGCTCCCTCTTCACCGACAAAAGTTATTATAGTGGCATTGGTGCAGCGACACTGCGTACACTTGCATTCGGCGCCTCCTTCGTGGATGCAGACAATGATGGCCTACTCGACATTGTTTTTACAAACGGTCATGTCCTTAGTGAAGTTGAGAAGGTGGATCCCGAAAACTCATATCCCCAGCCCACTCAGTTCTTTCGTAATCTGGGAGACGGTCGTTTTCAGGATGCGAGCGCAGAAGCTGGCCCGGACTTCCTTCGTAAAATCGTCGGCCGTGGGATGGCGTTGGGCGATTATGACGGGGATGGAAGGAGCGATCTGCTCATCATGGATGCTGGTGGCAAACCGCTCCTATTGCACAACGAGAGTGGAACTGGCAATCATTGGCTTACCCTGCGCTGCAAGCGTACGCCAAACGGGGCCGACGCTATAGGTGCACGCGTTACGATTCTGGTGGGCAAAAGAAAATATGTTGCGGAAGTACGTGCCGGAGGCAGCTTTCTGTCTTCTAATGCCCCGGAGGTACATTTTGGTCTTGGAGCATCGACTCTCATCGACCGGGTGGAGGTACGGTGGACTGGTGGCCGGAAGAGCGTATTCCGTAACATTTCTGCTGACCAAACCTATCAAGTTTCACCAGGGGGAATCGGCCCACGATAACCTCATCCCTGTCTCTTTTCCCATGTTGCTCGCACCGCTCGCATAGATAATTCTAAAAAGCGCAGCTAAATCGCAGGTATAATAGCGTAGGAGTTTTCTTCCCTATGCCCAACAACCATGATGTAACTCATATTTGCCATGCTGCAGAGGATGATAAAAATATTGGTCATCCTCTGCTGGATGGGCTGAATGCAGTGCAGCGAGAAGCTGTACTGCACCATGAAGGGCCGCTGCTTATCTTCGCAGGGGCAGGAAGTGGAAAGACTCGAGTACTCACGCACCGCATTGCCTATCTCATTGCAGAACGCGGTATCGCCCCCTGGAATATTTTCGCAGTGACTTTTACCAACAAAGCTGCCAAAGAGATGAAAGAACGCCTCGGAAAGCTCGTGAGTGAGCGCCGAGCGAAAGCGATCTGGGCCGGGACTTTCCACTCTACCAGTGCCAGACTGCTCCGTGAATTTGGTGAAAATATCGATGTACCCCGCAATTTCCTCATCTACGACGATAGCGACCAGCTCCATCTGATACGCGACAGCCTGCGCGAGCTCAATATCGATGAGCAGAAGTTCGCTCCACGTGCATTTTTAGCCCACATCAGTGAATCAAAAGAAAAGATGGTATCACCTGCAGCGTGGACTGCCCCTAAAGGAGGTCAGTTCTACGGTCACTTTCGTAGTGTCTATATTCTATATCAAGAGAAGTTACGACAGAATTCTGCGCTGGATTTTGATGATTTACTGAGTGAAACTGTCCGTCTGCTGGAGACCTGCCCGCATGTCCTCAAAACGCTTCAGGATCGATTTCAATATATTTTGGTAGACGAGTATCAGGATGTAAACTACGCGCAGTATCGTATGTTGAGTCTGCTTGCGAAGAAGAGAAGAAATATCTGTGTGGTGGGGGATGACGATCAGTCGATCTATCTTTTCCGAGGCGCTGATGTCGGACTGATTCTGAAGTTCGAAGAAGACTATCCTGATGCCCTCATTCTTAAGCTCGAACAGAACTATCGTTCCACCCAAAATATTCTGGAAGCAGCGTATTCAGTAGTAAGCCAAAACTCTAAGCGCAAAGAGAAAAAGCTGTGGACTGAGAACCCTCAAGGCGGGCTGATCGTAATACATGAAGCGGCGAATGAAAAGGAAGAGGCGCATTGGCTGCTGCAGCGTATTCTTGATGAAGTTCGTTATAAAGACCGGAAGCTCAGTGATTTCGCTATTCTATATCGTACAAATGCTCAGTCAAGGGCGCTGGAGGACATGTTTCGGAACTTTGTCACCCCCTATAAGATCGTAGGCGGAATGCGATTCTACGAGAGAAGAGAGGTTAAGGATGTCCTTGCCTACATGCGGTTAGTGCATACGCCAACTGATAGCGTGAGCCTGAAACGTATTATCAATGTGCCTGCCCGAAGTATTGGCGCCACTAGTATCAAGGCAATAGAAGACAGTGCTCGTGCCAGCGGAGTATCCATGTGGGAAGCGCTGCAGCAGACGCACTCAATCCCTGGCCTGCTTCCGCGAGCCCGTTTACGGCTGAACGATTTCGCGTTGATGATCAGAAAGCTGCAGGAAGAGAAAGATCATCTCAGAGTGACCGAACTGCTGCAGCACATCCTGGATTCAACCGGATATCTGGATGCTCTGGAATTGGATAAATCGATTGAAGGGCGTTCTAGAGCGGAAAACGTTCGTGAAATGTTCTCCGTCACTCAGGAATTCGAGAAACAGAACGAACTGCCCACACTTACTTCATTTCTAGAGCAGATTTCACTAGTCGCAGATATCGATTCACTGGATGTGGATACAGAGGCAGTCACTATGATGACCCTGCATTCCTCCAAAGGGCTGGAGTTTCCTGTTGTGATAATAGCTGGAATGGAACAGAATCTCTTCCCTCATGTTCGATCGCACGGAAATCCATACGAGATGGAGGAGGAGTACCGCCTCTGCTATGTGGGGATTACTCGTGCCAAAGAGGAACTGTTCCTCACCCATACCAGCCGCAGAACGATGTTCGGAATGCTCTCCAACAGTTCACCCTCAGAGTTTCTGAAACACATTCCGAGGCATCTGTATAACCCACCTCGAGGAAAATCTACCCGGACTGAAAAACGTGCTCTATCGAGTTTCGATCCAGATGAGCCAGATCAGGATCAAGTTTTCCAATGGCATGAAAGCCCAAAAGTTCCTGCTAATGTCTCAAATGAAGCTGAAAAACCAGTCTTTACAGTGGGTGATAAAGTGAAGCATCCGGTATTTGGCAAAGGTGTGATACTATCGACGGAGGGAATTGGCGTTAACTCATCAGCAAAAATCGCTTTCGCCAATCAGGATATCAAAAATATACTTCTGGAATATACCAAGCTCGATAAAATGCCTTAAAGCAGCCTGCTCATTCCATTTAGCTCTTTGCCTACCCCCCCCGGCCTCCTTCCCTGACCACGCAAACGATAAAGCTGTTTGCGTTAGGGAAGGGGGAGAACTAACGATCAAAATTCCCCCTTCTCCTGTTTTTGGGAGAAGGGGTCACGGGATGAGGGCTGACAGGAAGATTAGCCACAAGCGAAGAAATTTATTTCGTCGCATTCATTTGCAATGTCTTTAGGAGAAAGAATAATTTGAAGGAACAGCAGGTCATAGGTGCACTTAGAGAGGCGTATGAGAAGGAGATAGAAGCGGCAGCACTATACCGTGTACTGGGTGAACAGCAGACTGAAGAGAAGCGGCGCCAGATATTCTATCGTCTTTCTCAGGCAGAAGAGGAGCATGCCAGTCAGTTCGCGGCAAGGATCACCGAACTGGGCGGCACAGCGCCGATGGAATCTGCGGTTCCCACTGCTGCTCAGCGGCTGCTGGCCAAATCGATCGGTACCGACGCGATGCTGCGGCGCATCGAAGCAGAAGAAGAGCGAAATATTGTACAGTTCGAGAGAAATGCTCGTACTCTGGCCGAAGATGAACCGTCTCATCAGCTATTCCTCAGGATAGAATCGGAAGAGCGGCAGCACGCTGTTTTACTCCACACGCTCAAAACCCATAACGAGCCCAGGACAAGACTGGATGCCATGCTAAAAGGGGAAAAATGGCACGCCAACACCGGGAGCTGGATAGGGGATGCAATCTATGGAGTTAATGACGGGCTGGGAGCAGTTTTTGGGGTGGTTAGTGGTATGGCAGGAGCAAGCAGCAGTGGGCAAATCGTGCTCGTTTCTGGTCTGGTGGCAATGCTGGCATCAGCTCTCTCCATGGGCTCCAGTGCGTTCATGGCCAGCAAATCCGAACGCGAAGTTTACGATGCGGAATTGGCGCGTGAAAAAATGGAGATCGACACCTCTCCCGAACATGAAAAAGAGGAGCTGGAACTTCTCTATCAGCTTAAGGGGTTCTCACCAGAAGAGGCTGCCATGATGGCCGATCGTATCTCAAAACAGCCAGACTTGTTCTTGAAGACAATGGCTCAGGAGGAGCTGGGGCTGGGAGACCGTCATCTCTCCAACCCGTGGGTGGGGGCTGCATCTGCCGCACTCTCCACTGCTGTGGGCGGAATCGTACCGATCATTCCATTCTTCTTTTTGCATGGAATGGCGGCAGTGCTGGCCGCAGCAGTGGTAGGAATGGCTGCCCACTTTGCAGTGGGTGCTGCTAAGAGTATCATCACTGCTCGGAGCTGGTGGGCGAGTGGATTTGAAATGACACTTATCGGATTTATCACAGGAGGAGTCACCTTCGCGCTTGGTAAGTTGTTTCATGTGGGATAGTCCGTTACTAGTTAGATGGGGTTCAGCATGTACGCAATTTAATCGCGAAGATTTTATCCCAAGTTCGTACTACACATATTGGTAGAGATAAGCTCTTATCTTAACGCTAATGAGAAAGGCGGGTGATATTTTTGACGATGAGATGACATCTGTATTACCCATCGAAAGGTCACTTTTTATATTCTGGCCAAGCCAGATTTGTATAAGGAAACATGGTTTATGTTTATTCGAACGCATAAGGTTGAGGGAAATATATGAGTGTTCTAGTTGAGATTGAAAAACTGTTTGAAAATCATGGTGGAGAGCTATATTTTGGTGAACTGGTAACCCAAGCGGAGCATGCTCTTCAAGCAGCTCTGGAAGCAGAAACAGAAGGAAGCACGAGCGCTCTGATCACTTCCGCGCTTCTGCACGATGTTGGTCATCTTTTGCAAGGTCTGCCCGAAGATATTGCTCAACAAGGGGTGGATGCGCACCACGAAGTCATCGGCTCGAAGTGGCTTGGAAAATATTTTGGCGCAGATGTGTGCGAACCAATGTGCCTGCATGTGGATGCCAAGAGATATCTTTGCACGGTTGAGCCAGAGTATCTCGCCACACTCTCTGATGCTTCCGTGCTCAGCTTAAAACTGCAGGGAGGGCCGTTTAATCCGGAACAGGTGGCAAAGTTCGAATCCAATCCTCACTTTAAGGAAGCTGTGCGGCTGCGCCGCTGGGATGACCGTGCCAAAATTGTGGGGCTGGAGACGCCGGATGTCGCACATTTTCGCCCCTACATTGAAGCCAGCCTTAAGATGAACAGTCCCCAATGACCTTAGATTTTGAAGAAGAGGCCTTGCCTTCTCCTGAGATGAAACACGTCATCATCTATACCGATGGCGCCTGCATGAATAATCCTGGCCCGGGTGGATATGGTGTGGTGCTGATCCACGGAGAAAAACGCCGGGAACTATCCGGTGGATTCCGGAAGACTACCAACAATCGCATGGAGATCACGGCGGCTATCGAAGCCCTTAAATCGCTGCGATATCCATGCAAAGTTACACTGCGAACCGATTCTCAATACCTGGTAAACACGATTGAAAAGGGCTGGGCAAAAAAGTGGCGCGCCAACGGCTGGATGCGGAACCCGAAGGAACGCGCGCTTAATCCTGATCTCTGGCAGAAGCTGCTTGCACTATGCGACATGCACAGAGTGACTTTTGAATGGGTTCGTGGCCATGCGGGAAATATAGAGAATGAGCGCTGCGATAGATTGTGCGTGGAGGCTTCGAAGCGGGCTGACCTGCCGATAGATGAAGGATATGAAGCCTAGAACTCAACTTATTGACTTTAGCGAGGAGTAAATGAAATGTCTGAGCAGAAACAGAAGTCGATCTACTCTCCCAGTCCTTCTTTTGCTTACTACCAGGCCCTCATTGAGAACACGCTCGCTCGCACCGGAAAGACATTTGAAGAGTGGGTAGCTATCCTACATAGTGATGGGCCGTCAGACGAAAAAGCTCAGCAGGGCTGGCTCAAAAAAGAGTACGGCCTTTCTGTCAACCCTTCTTCATTGGTTGTTGCGACGGATAAAGAGGGAGCCACTGTTGAAGACTACAACCCGGAAACGTATGTGGATAAAATGTTCTCTGGGAAGAAAGAACCGCTTCGCCCACTCTATGAACAACTATTGAGGATTGGATTATCTATTGGTGATGAAGTTAAGGCTTGCCCCTGTGAGACTATCGTTCCGCTCTATCGCAATCACGTATTCGCCCAGTTAAAACCAACCACTTTCACAAGAATTGACGTCGGACTAGCTCTAAAAAACACTCCCACTCCAGAAGACGGCCTGATAGATACCGGTGGATTCGCAAAGAAAGACCGAATTACCCATCGTATCCCCATATCCAGCATTGATGATATCAATGATACAGTTTGTCATTGGTTAAAGATCGCCTACGAGATGGACGAGAAAAAGTCTAAGTGATCACAGGCATATTTATGAAATATTACCTAAACCCAAAACATTTACTTATAGGTTTGCTGGTCTGACTGATACTATGGGGAGGCTTTCAAATAAATGGAGCGCTTAACCAAAAAGCAAGATTCGGTACACAACTATTACCAGTTCGCGATTGGGGATTTGGTGGAATAATTGGATGTGGCAAAAATGGGGTTACAACTACGCAAAAAGTCGGCGTTATTGAGTTTAGTAAAACAACGCCGCGTTAAATATTATATCCTTAACTATGTTCGTTAAGCCCTATTGAACTCTATAATAAATTCCCCTTCCAAAACGATGGAAGGGGAGCTGTTTGTTTTCGATTTATGAAATAAACTATGCGCGGACGACTTCTCCACCACGTTTTTCCGCTCGTTTGCGAAGGTTGATATCCAGGATTCGTTTTCGAAGCCGGATGTTTTTGGGTGTCACTTCCACCAATTCATCCGGGCCGATGTATTCGATTGCCCTGTCCAGAGACATATCGATCGGTGTAGATAGTCGTACACTCATATCACTGTTGGAAGAGCGCATGTTCGAAAGCTGTTTCATCTTGCAGATGTTCACGTCGAGATCGGAATCTCGCACATGTTTCCCCACGATCATCCCCTCGTAAACTTCCACGCCCGGGCCGAGAAAGAGAACACCACGCTCTTCCGCATTAGAGATACCGAATGGGTTGGTGGTGCCGCTCTCGGTAGCTACGAGCGAACCGCTCTTGGCTCCCCCGATTTCTCCAGCAAATGGTTTGTAAGAGTCAAAGAGAGTATTGATTACGCCGGTGCCGCGTGTTGCCGTCAGAAAGTCGTTTCGGAAACCGAGAAGACCGCGTGTAGGTACCAGGTAGCTGAAGAAGACACTGCCCTTGGCGAGTTTCATATCCAGCATTTCACCGCGACGCTGTCCCATCTGTTCGACCACCACACCCTGATGCTCTTCGGCAACTTCAATCTCGACGCGCTCGTACGGCTCCAGCTTCTTGCCATCGTCGTCCTGATGGAAAATAACTTCAGGCTGCGCCACTTGCAGCTCATATCCTTCGCGCCGCATGGTCTCGATCAGAATAGCCAGATGGAGTTCACCGCGGCCACTGACCATGTAGGTGTCTGGGCTTTCGGTCTCTTCCACGCGCAGGCTAACATTGGTTTCGAGTTCTTTATATAGTCGCTCTCGAAGTTTACGGCTGGTGCTCCATGTTCCCTCGCGACCTGCCAATGGGCTGGTATTGACACCGAAAGCCATTCGCAATGTTGGTTCATCTACGCGCACTGTGGCTACTGCAATCGGCATTTCGCGGCTTGCGATAGTCTCTCCGATACCAACATCTGCCAGTCCGGAAACGATGCATATCTCGCCGGCAGCGACCTCTTCCTGCTCGACTTTTTTCAGGCCTTCATACACAAATGTGTTGACGATCTTACCCGCGCGAATATCTCCATCTCGATTGATAATCGCAATATTTTCTCCAGGATGCACTTTACCGGCGTGAATTCTGCCAATCCCGAAACGGCCGCGATACTCATCGTAGTCGATACTAGAAACAAGAATTTGCAACGGTGCATCCACATCGCCTACAGGAGCGGGAAGTTTTGAGATGATGGTTTCAAACAGTGGCTGCAGATCGGTACCGGGCTGTTCCAGATCCATTGTAGCGATACCCTGGCGGGCGCAAGTATAGACCACCGTGAAATCAAGCTGCTCTTCGTTCGCGCCAAGCTCAACAAATAGATCGAAAGTCTGATCGACAACCCAGTCTGGGCGTGCATCGGCGCGATCGATTTTATTCACGACGACTATAGCTTTATGGCCCAATGCAAGCGCTTTGGAAGTTACAAATCTTGTTTGAGGCATAGGCCCATCGACTGCATCTACGAGAAGCAGTACGCCGTCGACCATGCCCATAACACGCTCGACTTCACCGCCAAAATCGGCATGGCCAGGGGTGTCTACGATATTAATCTTGATACCGGCATACTGCACCGCTGTGTTTTTACTGACGATGGTGATGCCGCGTTCTCGCTCGAGATCGTTCGAGTCCATGACGCGTTCGGCAATTTCCTGGTTGGCGCGGTAGACATTTCCCTGCCGGAGCAGGCCGTCTACAAGAGTAGTTTTTCCATGATCAACGTGCGCTATAATGGCTACGTTGCGAATATTTTGCTGGTTGTGCTGGCTCATCTGTTTCCTTTATTACTTCTCTTGCGCTCTATTCCTGTGATATAAGAAGTAAGGATGAGCGCAGACACTAAAAAGCGCGGCCATTTTGCCGCGCAGGTGAAGGTTTCCCCATGATACCCGTGCTTAAGACCGTTATATTATACCACAGTTCCGTGATTCTACCATTATTATGCGCAGGGTAAGCATAATTTAACAAAATATTGAAATATGTTACAGCATGCATTGAATGAGATATATTATGATTATTGCCAGTGATTGCTGGCTGTGCTTATAGAACGTTAACCTCACCCCCCGGCTCCCTCTCACAGCCTGCTCGTTCCTCGCAAGGGGGAGGGGGTGACTCAATAAAAGCATTTCTCCCCTTCTCCTGTTTTTGGGAGAAGGGGTCAGGGAGGTGAGGGCAGATGAGATGCAATTCCAGATATGGGCTTCAACCTTGGGTGTCAAATGAGTCTAGGCTTCAGCTACTTTTAAAATCTGGTTTGCTTGTACTTGAGTTAGTGTCTGGATTTTGCCCGAGAGCCAGTGGATATCTAGTTTCTCTACTACTTTTGCATCTCCAAGCCCAAAGTGAACTCTGTGGTCACTCTCTCCTCCATAGCTTCCACCACCCAATACCACTCTCAGTTTCTTCTTGCCTGCGATGGTGGCGATACACTTTGTGCCTATCGGAGTGGAACAGCCTAGGGCAGTCGTGAGCTTTAATATAAGCCAATTTCCAGCAGTACAGTCGTTATGGAGAAGCGTAGGGCGGTCGTCTTCTGCGGTCACAAGGATATCAATGCGGCCATCGTTATCGATATCGCCAAAATAGGCGCCTCGATGGACGCGGAAATCGTCGGATGGCAGAGAATCCGGTGCATCCGTAAAGTGCCCGTGTCCATCGTTGAGTAGAAGTTGGTTGCGTTCTTTATAGGTTTTTGAGGAGTCTTTCAAGTAAGCGTATGGCGAAATATGCCCATCTGCACAGAACAGATCGAGGTCGCCTGAGTTGCGTGTATCCAGAAAGCCGATGCCGAAGGCGAGATAAGGCCGGGTGGCCGCGCCTATTCCCGAAGCTGCGCTGATATCTGTAAAATATCCCCCATCGTTTCGATAGAGAGTATGAGGTTCATCTGCAAAGGTGGTCACCACCATATCGAGATCGCCATCATCGTCGTAGTCGCCTACAGCGATACCCATGTTTGCCTGCGGCAGTCCCGTCGCTCCGAACGCCACATTCTGCTGGATGGCGACTTCTTCGAACTTTCCGTTTCCCAGATTGTGATAGAAGGTGTTTGCTCCCAAATCGTTCGCTACCATGAGATCGAGCCGCCCATCCCCATCAAAATCAGCTGCCGCCACCGCCAGGCTGCGCCTGGTTTCTCCTGCCATCCCGGCGCTTTTAGCCACATTGGTGAAAGTGCCGTCGCCATTGTTGTGGAAGAGGGCATTTGTCGCAGGCTGATATGTGGTCGGATGGCAAACATCCAGCATTCCGTTTGAAGCCAGGCAGTCGACATTCTTCTCCACACTCCATTCGCAGTAACGTGTGACAAACAAATCTAGAAAGCCATCACCATCGTAGTCGAACCAGACTGCGCCGCTCGAAAATCCCCCCAGCCCTACGCCAGCTTTCGCTGTGACATCTTCGAATGTGCCATCGCCACGATTGCGGAAGAGAGTGTTCCGCCCATAACAGGCAACGTAGATATCTGGATGGCCATCATTATTGTAGTCGCCCACAGCGGCTGCAATTCCATACGCCGTTTCAATGCCGCCAAAAGCGTTTGGGGATAGTGTAAAATTGCCTTTGCCGTTGTTAAGATAGAGATGGTGCTGGAGAGGAGGATTTTTGGCGGCGCAGACTCCCAGTGGCTTCGGCTGGGGAAAGTAGATATCCAGAAAGCCGTTCCCGTTCGAATCGAAGAGGGCTGCCCCCGCTGCTATCTGCTCGATAAAATATCGTTTCCCGCAGCCGCCATCGGACTGTGTGAAGTCGATTCCTGCAGATTTCGTGATATCTGTGAACTTCACACCAGGTAATTCAGGTGATGACTTGGGGATATTGCTCCTGGCTTTACCGCTTTTCGGGCCGCAGCCAGATAACCCGGGAAGTAAGCCTGAGAGCGCCAATCCGCATCCTGATTGAAGTAATGAACGCCGAGTGATCATCAATTTCCCTGCAGCGCTTTAAGGCCGTTCAAGGCGTGAGCGTTCTTGGAGTCTATCTGAACTACGGTCTCGTATTCGTCCCGCGCCATCGGTTTCATCCCGAGATCGCGGTAGCGATCTGCCAATGCCAGGTGAAAATTAGCACTCTCAGGATGAGTGAACACCAGTGACTGCAGATGCTTGAGCTGCTGGGCATTGAATTCGACTTCGCGTGCTGCTTCTGCCACCTTAGCGGATCTGGATTTATTACCCATGCGCCCGTAGATTACCGCTAACTGCTGCAGTGGAAACGACCGATTGGGGTCGAGCCGAACAGATGTCTCATATGCCATTTTCGCTTTATCTAAGCTATTCGCATGAAGCAGCGCGCTTCCAAGCCTCTCCTGAAATACGGGGTTATCTGGTTTCGCTGCCACTGCCTTCTGAAAATAGAGGAGCGCCTTTTCGTCGGCTCCAGGTTCCCCGCTCTCCTGCCATAATCGTCCCATCATTTCATTAAGATTGCCGTCCTCCGGCTGGGCAGATAAAGCCGTCTCGACTATCTTCCTTCCTTCCACTCGCTTCTGTTGTTTCAGGTAGAGGTTCCCCAGACCATAAGCTATATCCGCCTGTTCCGGGTGAATGCCGTTCGCTGTGATCAGATGTTGTACAGCAAGATCGATGTTGCTTTGTGCAGCATAAGCGCGCCCTAAAAGATAGTGGATACCTGCTTTGTCTCGCCATTGTGGGAGTAAGTTGAGCAGTGTCTTTTGCGCATTTTCGATGTCAGCAGAGTGGATTCCCATTCCATTCGATTGGATCGCCCACTGTAGTGTGGCAGCGGCCACACCAAACTGGTTATGCGGGTCGGATGGCTTTAGCTGAAGCGCACGTTTACCTGCCCAGAGTGATCGTTGGTAGTTCTCCATGCTGTAGAGTGTGACAGACAACCCCTGCCATGCCCGATCGGAATTCGGCCACACTTGCAGGATAGCTGCATAGGCACGCACTGCATCCGGGTATCTTTTTGCACTGCTGTAGACTTGAGCAAGAGTGATCTGAGCAGTCTCATTCTGTGGCTGAAGGCGTGCGAGTATCTCCACCTCACCAGCACACTGTTCCTGCATGCCTAACCTGGCATAAATTTCTGCGAGATCCTGATGCGGCCTGACTTCGGCAGGGTTAGCAGAAATTTGATGGCGCAGCTGAGCAATCTGCTTTGCCTCCCGCTGAATCAACTGCCGCTGCTTTGCAGCAGGATCGGCAAGCGGCTTCCGCCTCGACATCACCACCGTGCGCGCACCCAGCGCGATCACAATGGCAACAATACCAAAAATAATTAGCTTATTCACTCAGTAACCTCACCCCCCGACCCCCTCTCCCGTCTTGCTTATTCCTCGCAAAGGAGAGGAGGAGGGTTAGATCTGATGATGTTGATATTGATATAGATTGTCCATTATACCCACAAGACTTGGAATGATTTCAATAACTATCCTATGCACCTTTATACTTTGAAGTGAATGCTTTTACTTTAAGCCTCCCCCTCTCCTTTGCGAGGAACGAGCAAGACGGGAGAGGGGGTCGGGGGGTGAGGTAAAAAAGCCCCATAAAAATTATGGGGCTTTTCATATAGAAACGGTACTTCTCTGGGTTGCTTCCTAGTTGGGGAAGTAGGTCAGAGTTGAACCGCTGCGGTTTTTCGGAGGAGTACCGGTGGTATCCCACACTACGCAGGTGGATTTGACCTGGTAGAACTTGACATGACCATCGGCAAACTCATAGTTTGCACCACCTGTGTGACGGGCCAGGGGAGCCGGGGGATTGTAGTCCCATGATGCCCAGTCGTCTCCAAGGCCATGGTAAGCTGTGTTATTACACAGATCTTCCATGGGCAAATTATACGCGCCATTCACATACAGAGGATCTTTAGCTGGTCGTGAACCATCTGGATAGGTTCCAAATGCTCGTCCACGATGACCAACAGTGTAGCCTCCACGATCGTAGAGATTATTTTCGTTCGTAGGATCTGCTTGAGTTTCATCAGCACGAGCGCCTGCTCCACTGCTTCTACTTCCTTCCGAGATCAGAATAGTACTGGAAGGGAAAGAGAGTGAACCATCACTTATTGCATTGCTAATCATAGCTCCATTACCGTAATCGCCGGCAAGTCTTCGGTTAATGACGTAGTTTGTAACTCCAGTAGGACCGTCATTGTTACCGTTGAAATTGATTCCATCGTCAGTGGATGGCTCTTTGAAGAGGTTACCGCTCTTGACATAAGGAAGTACTGCATGTTCCCAGCCAAATGCATTATAAGTGAACCGACTGTCCATCGGATCAACTCCACCAGGACCGGGGTAGTACACTGCAAGCGGGAATGTCTCATCATAGTCCTGGACATACATCAATACCGCCAGGCCAATTTGCTTCTCGTTAGAGAGGCAAGTGGCTCCATATGCTTTTTCACGAGCCTGTGCAAAGACAGGGAATAAGATTGCGGCGAGAATCGCGATAATTGCGATCACGACGAGCAGCTCTATCAACGTGAAGGCTGAGGACCTTCTACTATTTCTCATCAGTTGTCTCCTTGTAATATTTCTCATGCCGGGAATTTCTGGGATATCCCGGCTGCCAATCCTGTGTTTACGGAATCCATCAAAATACAGTCATTAGAACATCAGCATCTATTGAACACTAGGCGGAGCAGAAACACCAGAATTCTGGTGTGTTCGAAAATACTCCAATGCTGCCTGTTTCTTCATACTCCCGGATTTAGTCGAATCCAGATCAAAATGACTCGCATCCAACCGCGGTTTTTGTTTCATCGTTCTGAAGGCAAAGAAGCCCAATATCAAAACAACGACAACTACTATTGCGGCAATTGCTGGCGGC
>JANXSG010000101.1 GCA_025352825.1 Chthonomonadaceae bacterium
CTGTAAATGGGCTAAAAGTCGCTATTTTTCAATGGCAGATCAGCGTCAAAAAAATCTTCGTCGCTTGTATGGGCATTGTAGAGCGTTTTTTTTCAATCGAAAATTTCAGAAAGACTTTTGACCCGCCCTCCCGGGGGGTGAGGGTTTGAATCTGTTATATATTTAATTAAGAGTTGATTTTAGTTCTGGCTTTGCAAGCCCATTCTATTCTGTTCAGCCGCCGGAGAATGCATGCAGAAGTTCGCTTTCATAATTCATCCCATCAACGCAAGGAGAGACGTATCGCGCCGTTACCCTGTTGCGAAACATCTGCCCGAAGGCCTCATCGAGTGGTATATCAAGCAGCGTGAGCCAATGGTGGTCGCGAAAGTAGTGGGTATCAAATCTGCAACGGGTGAAGAGGCGGAAGGATGTTTTATAGGCTGCCCTCTTACTCCCAGGCAGATGCTCTCACTTCCCATCGACTTCGTGTGGGATAAGCTGGAAGCGTGCGGGCGTATAGCAATGGAGCAAGGCGCTGGAATATTAGGGCTAGGGGCTTTCACCTCCGTAGTGGGCGATGGAGGTATCACTCTGGCAAAGCGGCTTCCGGAAATTGCGGTTACCACGGGGAACTCTTACACAGTTGCAACTGCGATTCTAGGAGCGAAAACCGGTGCAGAAATGATGGGGCACGACATCAGCGATGCAAAAGTCGCTGTAGTGGGTGCAACCGGTTCAATCGGGGCGACATGCGCTGAGATACTCGCACGAGATGCCGAGGAAGTCACTCTGGTTGGCCGAGATAAGGCCAGATTATCTGCACTGGCGGAGCGTTTACGATCTCAGAGCAAAGCGCAGATTACTCTCGCCACCGATGTTGCAGACGGCCTGAAAAATGCGGATATCATTATCACAGTGACGAGTGCCGTCGATGCCGTCATCATGCCGGAACATATCAAGCGTGGAGCCGTGGTTTGTGATGTGGCGCGTCCCAGAGATGTTTCTGGTCGTGTGGCGAAAGAGCGAAACGATGTGCTGGTTATCGAAGGTGGTGTGGTGAGTGTGCCCGGAAATATGCGGCTGCCACGATCAGACCGTCCTGCTGAGGAGTTTAGTTTTGGATTTCCTTCTGGCACCGCCTACGCCTGCATGTCGGAAACGATGATGCTTGCGCTGGAACACCGCTACGAAAGTTTCACCCTGGGCAAAGATGTCGCAGCTTCTCAGGTGGATGAGATATCGCTTATCGCCGCGAAACATGGATTTCAGCTGGCAGGTTTTAGATCCTTTGAGCGGGCAGTCAGCAAAGAAGAGATCGGCCAGATCCGCCAGAACGCCGGAACGATTAAATAGTCTGGAATTTAACTATGAACAGAAAACAACATCGCGGGGTGGTTACGGCTAATCGGGGAATTCTGGCGGCGTCTCAGCCGTTGGCCGTATCTGCAGGGCTTGCTGTACTCCAAAGTGGGGGAAATTTCGCCGATGCGGCTATCGCGGTATCGGCGGTACTTTGTGTTATCGAGCCGTACAACAGCCAGATTGGTGGTGATGCGTTCCTCATTGTTTACGATGCTGCCACGCACCAGACGACTGCCCTGAATGGCTCCGGCGCTGCCCCTATGAAAGCATTGCCGGACCGATTTCCTAACGGCATTCCACTCCGAGGGCTTGCTTCCGCATCTGTTCCAGGATTAGTTGCGATCTGGGCTGATATAAATAAAAAGTGGGGAACAATCCCTCTCGCCGATCTGCTGAAGCCGGCCATATCATATGCAGAAGAAGGCTATCCTGCGGGACATTTCTGCTCCGGGGCATTCGGTCGAAACAGAGATCTCTTTGAAGAGTATCCTCAAACCCTCGGCTTTCTCGCGAACGGAAAACTGCCTTCTCCTGGAACACGTATTCTCCAGCCTCAACTTACCTGGACACTTCGTCAGATCGCAGAAAATGGCCGTGATGCATTCTATGATGGCGCTATTACTCAAAGAGTTATTGAGTTCAGCGAGAAGAACGGCGGACACTTCTCCCGAGAGGATTTTGCAAACCACACCACCCAGATCGGCGAGCCCATTAAAACAAACTATCGCGGATATACTATTCACGGTCAGCCGCCGGTCTCTCAGGGGCATATTTTGCTTCAAGAGCTAAATCTAGTGGAGGGTTTCGATCTAAAATCAGCCGGCCACAACTCTGCGAAAACCATCCACCTCCAGGTCGAGGCTAAACGACTGGCGTTTGCAGATCGCGCAGCCTATCTGGGTGATCCTAACCAGGTCGATATTCCGATGGATACGCTCCTTTCAAAGCCATACGCTGACGAACGCCGAAAGCTGATCGATCCGTGCCGCGCTGCCCCGCGCATCGAGGCCGGAACTATTGATCACGACACTACTTATTTCTGTATTGTCGATGCTGCAGGCAATGCAATGAGTTTCATTCAGAGTGTATTCCACGGATTTGGATGCGGCGTAGCCGTTCCCGAAACCGGTATTCTGTTCAACAACCGAATGTGCGGCTTCTCCTTGGACCCGAAAAGTCCTAACCAACTTATTCCTGGCAGAAGAACCTCACACACATTGAACGCATATCTTATCACCAAGGAAAAATCTGGCCGCGAGGAACTGGCGTGGGTAGGTGGAACTCCGGGCGGTGATATCCAAGTACAGAGTAACCTGCAGGTGATATCCAATCTCATAGATTACGGTATGAATCCGCAGGAGGCTGTGGAAGCCCCCAGATGGCAGCATAGTGGCGCATCTTCCGATGGAGTCGGCACTCTAGAGATTGAAGATCGCGTAGATTCCACTGTACGAAACGAGCTTACCCGAATAGGGCATCATGTTGAACCGATTGGAGGCTGGGCACACGGCAGCGCCTATCAGCTTATCGCGGTCGATCCAGAAACGGGAGCATACATGGGTGGCTCTGATCCGCGATGTGATGGACATGCAGCGGGTTTTTGACATTGCCTGTTGCCTTCTTATCTCGGAGGGAAGGGAAATTCTCGTATGTTTGATTCACCCCCTCTCCCTTGCGAGGAACGAGCAGCCTGGGAGAGGGGGACGGGGGGTGAGGTTAATTAGTCCTATATTCACGGCCCCTTTCTTAACTGCCCATACCATCCAATTCTCGGGATCTCATAATGTCACGCGGAGCGAATACAAATCCGGCAATCAGCATAACGCATGCCACAAAAATGTAGAGGCCTGCCGTACCCGAGATGGCGGCGCTCATAGTCATTCCGCGTGACGTCAGCCTTCCGATCAGCCATGCCCCTAAGCCGCCTCCGAACCATGCCACCATATTCATAAAGCCGACCGCCGCCGCTCTGCGAGAAGGAGGAACTACGTCGTAAAGAGAAGCCCAGATGTTCGCATCGTACAACCCTTTACACAAACCAAACATCGTCATCCACAACGCCAATCGATTGATATCGTGGGTCGATCCACAAAGATAGATAAACGGGGCGCCCAAAAGTGCACCAAGACCCTGGGATAAAATGCGGCCTCCCGGAGTAAGCTTACTCCACCGATCTGCTAGAATTCCACCTGCGGAAGCGCCTATCATGCTCGCTACCTGAATATATACAGTCCCGCCAAACGCAGCCTTCGCTACATCCTGATGAAACTTTTCGTTCAGAAAAGTGGGCATCCATGTGAGGAAAATAAACGCCACAAAGTTTGCAGAGAAAAATGCGAGAAGAAGAATGACGGCCGTTGGGGTGCGCACCCACTCACGAAGGAACAAAGACATTGGGATTGGAACAGCTGGAGCAGTATCTTCAGGGACACTATCCATTGCCCGCTCTGCGGCATTCCGGCGTGGTTCGTGCAGGAATTTATTAAGTACGAGCGCCAGAACAACTCCGCATATCGCAAACAGAAAAAAGGGAGTTCGCCAGCCATAATGCAGCCCCAAATAACCTGCAAGTGCGCTTCCGCCAATCGTGCCTGCATACACTCCGGTCTGATGGATGCTCATAGCGCGGGAACGAGTATTGCGCCCATGGTAATCGCTGACAAGTGACATCGACGCTGGAAAATAGAACGTCTCCCCAAGCCCTTCCGCACCTCTTACCAGAACAAAGTGCCAGAGTTTGGAGCATATCGAAGTGAATCCTGTGACGATGCTCCAGATCATCAGGCCGCCGAGTATTACCGGCTTGCGCGGAAATCGATCACTCACCTGCCCGGCAAACGGAGCTGTAGCGGCATATACCCAGGTAAATGCCACCGCGATCAGGCCAAGCTGTTCTTTATTGAAATGGTATTCGGCTTTGAGCAGAGGAAATATCGCAGATACCGCCTGGCGGTCTGCATAGTTGAAAAAGCAGATAAACCAGAGCATCCCCACCGCAGCCCACTTATACTGCGGCAAAACGGAGGAGTTCGATTCATGAGTGGGAGGAGTGTTTTTCATTGAGGTGAATCGCTCTCCACCAGCCATGTTTCATTGAAGGCAGCGTGTTTGATCGATTCCCCTTTGCCTTCTTTTTCACGATTTGCACGATTAGGAAAGTAGCTGTAAGTAACATGGATGGTTCCATCTCTGGTCTGAATGATGGAGGGATAGGAGTATGACCCGGCATCCGGCACTTCGGCAGGATCGATTTCGAGATGTCGCTTGTGTGTCCAGTGTGCGCCTTCATCTTCTGAGACAGTCAGCGCAAGACTATGCCTCCCACCTTCAGTATCATTATTGACCAGTACCCATTTACCGCTTTTCAAAACGATGACATCCACACCCGCGCCAGGATCAGGCAGTTCGGTATCCCTTACAAGAGTCCATGTCAAACCTTCATCTTTTGATTCACTGATCATTACACGCTGTGGCGGAGGCCCGTTATCTCGGAAATACGCAACCAACGTTTTATCTTTCCTTTGGGCGATAGTAGGCTGCACATTTCCCGGTCCAACGAGTGGTTCACTCATTGTCCACGTTTCGCCCCAATCGTCCGTCAGCGCCATTATGGAGAAATCAAAACCATCCGAGTAGAGCGGTACGATCATTCTGCGGCCTTCCAGAATAAATGGATGCACTCGGGTCATCCAGCCCAGCCGAACCGTGAGTTTGTCGGCGGCTTTAGTTTTATAATTCGCTAATCCTGCAGTGATTCGATCTTTGTATTTATCTATAGCAAGACACGGTGACCACTGTTTTTCAAGGTCTCTCTCTACGGTAGTTAAGAACTCCGGTCCTGGTTTCAGAGGCATCACATGTTCCGATTCCCATACAGGCGCACCCAGATTTCTCTGATAGTTTGAGCTGATGTTGTACTTCATCAGGGCGCTCTCCCACTGGTTCGCAAGGATTGTCGGCCAGAACAGCCAGAGGCGTTTCTTTGGGTCGATGATCATGCATGCATTTGTATCTGGAAAACCAGGAGTATCCGCCATAACAAACGAATCCGACCACACGGAGTCTCCCTTTCTAAGGCGTGAACCCAGAATTGCCACATCATCTGCTGTTCGTTCTCCGCTGCCCCTGTACCAGCTGGCAAGCAGATCACCGTTCGGCAGCTCGACTATACAGCTCCCGTGATTGTGTTTTTGCATCGTGGGAAATATAAGTTCGCTTTTAAAAGAAGATTTTGGCGAGAGCGAATTAGCGGATTTTGCAGCCGGAGAGGCTAGTAGTAAAGCTGCCAGAATCAGTGGTGTCATCTATTGAATTCCTGCTTTCCAGGGTAAGGATGGCGGTAGAAGTATTTCATCAATTCAGATTATAACCGCGAATTACGCTAATTGCGCGAAGAAAAATAATTAATAAATAAATGAGATGTAGTATATGAGCAATGGATGACTATTTCGAGTGCATTCATTTGCGAAATTAGCGTAATTCGCTGTTTATGTAATACGTCTAAATTGTTTGTCTTGGGAGACAACGGTCGAAATTCATCCAGGCTAAGTCTCTTGTGCGTCCAGAACGTTGGTACATGGATTCCAGTGCGTTGTAGAGTCGTTCGGACTGATTTCCACTCTCGGTATAGGATAGTGACAAAGCATTGAGATACTCTCTTTCGGCTTCAGCATTCTTGCCCTGTGCCAGCAGAATATCACCAAGAGATTCGCGCTCATTAGGGTCGTAAGGATCTCGTTTAACCACAACTTTCCAAAGTGGCGAGGAGGTGATTGTACTATCCGCAGCATTTCCAAATTGCGAAAGCGCATCCGATGCCACTTCATAGATATCTGCTTCAGGGTGCTCATCGCCAAGGTTCCACTCCCAGGTGCGTGTACACAGAGGCAAAAGCTGCTGTACTACCTCCCACCATCCTAGTACGGCACGCTTATAGTTCTTTTTTTCGCGATAAATATCAGCCAGAAGATACGATGAATCTCCAAACCAAGGGGCTGCCTCAATCGCTCTGTAGTAGAAATCCAACGCTCGTTCAGGATCACCACGATGCCGCCATGTACATCCCAGGTGGCACAAACTGAACGCATCTTGAGGATGGTAACTCGCCTGCTTTTCGTACAGTTCTGTATCGTTTCGAGGTACCGGGCCTAGAACGATCTGCTCTGGAATACCTAATAGATGGGCGAGGAGGGCTTGATCTGAAATGGCTTCCCAATCCCTGTCGGAATCTGTAAGCTGTGTCTCCATCTCGTAGCGCCCAATCAGAACACAGTTTCGGATGAATGCCTCAAAATCGGAAGAGGCGGGGCGAAGATACATCTCATCCTCGTCCCAGTAGAGCACGGGCCAGGCGCCTTGCTGCGTATCTGGAGTGACGTAAAATCCGTAGAGTCCGCCTTCTCCGATGGCTCTGCCGAAAGGCAGATATTGGGGAAGCATTCCGTAGGATCGCCCTTCGCCTGCCGCGATTGATTCTAAGGAGAAAAATTCACATGGGGCCAGGAAAGGATGGACAAAGTGGGTATAGAGATTTGTGAAAGCTGGAGGGAGTTTTGCCTGCCAGAATTTTTCTACGAGGCACAGCGATTCTTTTGGGTTGTATGGTTTACTGTCTTCACTTACGCCCATTATTTTTTCCAGAGGAGAGAGTAATTCCGTAATCGGAACATGATAACAGACTTTCCCAAATTCACGTATGCAGTATACCCGCGCACTCAAAACATTAACAATGGGTGGATTACAACAACCGTGCCAAACTCTTTTCATGCTGAGGTCTGGGTGACTTTCCCAACAATCATATACGCTGAGATAGAGTCAATTTCCCATCATTGTAACTAATCTTTTATTATTTCAATGGAAGCCCAATCAATAGTGTGCATTCTTAGAAGATCGCTCCTTCAATAAATACATTATTTCCGGATGAGCTAGTGCCCAATCATGCACTGAGCGTCCACTTTTATCTTTTGCTGTTGAATCTGCGCCGTGATTCAACAGAATTTTGATTGTAGATTCGTCAGCACGAACTACTGCTAACATTAATACTGTCGGCCCACTCCATGGTTCGTCGTCATCTTCTTCATCTGACCCATTTTCAAAAAAATGATTGGGGGGGGTGAACCGTACATTTGGGTTTGCTCCTTCGCTAAGTAAATCAATTACCAAAGCCGAATTTCTACTTCTTACAGCTTCAACCAACAAATAATTGATGTTCTGCCGAGATGCATAATAGCTGACCATCCACATTGTTCCGGTCATTATTAAAAATATGATACTGATTATAGAAATTTTCTTAACGAATTGTGCGTTAAGTTTCATATTCATCACCATATAATATGATCAAAATCATTCGCTTTGAAATATGTACTAAATAACATACAATGGTCATATATATCTATATAATCTATATAATGGACATTGTTTGTTGACGGAGCTATAGTTTTATAATTCCATTCTAATCTTGTAGAAGAAAGATGTATAATTGTTAGGAACTACCTTTTTTTAATACAACAGGACACATATGTTTGCCCTGACTCTCTCACTCATACAGCATAGAGTGCTTCCATGGTGATGAGAAATAGACGTTTGGGCTTTTGCTGGCTGGCGAATTCCTGAAGACGTGTCGTAAACCCCGAGCGTGCAAAGAGAAAGTGAAACTGATCTTCTCGATCGAGACCTGCGAGAGTCAGATCTTTCTGGAGAGCCTGATACTCCCTGATATCCATGGGACTGTTTGTCCATTTACAGGAACCAGCTGCACATACTTCTCCTTGATTATCAAGTGCTACAACATCGATTTCTCGATCTCCCGCTCCCCACCAGGTACCGACTTCGGATATGTTCAGATCGGCAGGCAGAACACCGGCTCGAAGAGCTCGCCATAAGTAATCTCGGCATGCACGTTCGAATATCGGTCTGGATACATACTTGTCAAAGGCCGGCTCGATGGTTCGATCCCAAACCTGTTCGCCCATATCCTGGGCAACTAGACTGCGAGCTCCATCGACGAAACGATGCCAGAAGTCCAGGTAGTTGTCGGCCAGGTAGTAGAGGGAGTTGCGTGAACGCGCCTTCCGTCGCTCTGTGACGGGGACTTCACGGATAAGCAGCCCAAGCTCCTGTAGTGTAGAGAGCTGCTGAGTGATGTCCTGTGCAGAGTTTTTGCCAATCGCTCGGGCAATGTCGGAGGGTTTTCGCTCTTCCTTGGCAACTGCGTGCAGAATAGAACCGCAGATCACGTCGCTCCGCAGATCTTTCAAGAGCAGCCAATCAGGCTCCTGAGAAAGATAGGTATTGGGGGGCAGAATTGTGGTGAGGGCATTTTCACGCAGGCTTTTATTCGGATTGAACTGCTCTAGATAGGAAGGCATACCCCCGAGCATGGCATAGGCAGCCATCTTGTCTTCAAGGGAATAGTCTGGGAAAAAAGCGCCGCCTCGGCGTAGTCCATCGGCTCCAGCTTCATCGCCCCGGTGCGGCGATTGTAAAGCGGAGCATTCTTATCTAGCACCTGCAGTTCCATGAAAGAAAGATAAGAACCCGCCAGAAACAGTTTCAGATTTGGCCGCCTATTGTTGTCATCCCAGAAATGCTGCAGAACAGTCAACAGCCCAGCATCCACATCGGCCAGGTAAGGCAGTTCATCTATTACTACGCAGACCGGCGTCTTATTCCCCTTTTGCTGTCGAGCCTCGGCTTCATAGACGAGTGCTTCCAGAAAAAAAGAGGTAGACGCGAAAGGCTGAGGCAGAAACACATCAGGAAACGTGGCACGAAAAGATTCCGTAAGAGCAGCAAGCTGCAATGGAAGCGTGCGCCTTACCGCACGATAGTACAGGAAAGGAATTCCTTCCGAGTTGAGCACCTGACGCAGTAACGCACTTTTCCCGACGCCTCGCCGCCCGTAGAGAATGAAGAGTTCAGACTGCTTCGATATAAACTGCGCTCCATCTCCTGCTGCCGTGTTGCCTGTGTAGTTAGAGATGGTGTTGGGAGTCCATGTGGCATTCCCGTAGGCTACCCCACTCTTGACCATCTGCCACGAATAGTTGGAAGTGCCGATGGATGCAGGCGCGGTCACCGCTATATCATGTCACATATAGATTGTCCACTGTTCAGGCATGCATATACAATTCGCTGGAATTAAAACCGCAGCAACTCACATGCGTGAACCATTTTGCAGGTATGATTCGTAGAGAAAGCTAATCCTAGTTCTCTTCTTGCGGAGTGCTGCCTGTGACTTCCCGTGATAATAATCGTAGGCTGGAAGGAGTTCTCTCGCTGAGTGCTCTTCTTTTTGTCCTGCTGCCTTCCCTATGTTTCGTATTTCTCGCAAAATGGCACGCTGCCACCCCTCCAAATTCTCTGCTCATAAATGATGCCTCATCAGATCAGCTTGCTCTAAAAATGGGGTTTGAAACCGATCTAGCTGACCGTATCGTGGAAGCGAAATCGAAAACAGGCAGTTTTGAAAGCGTAGACCAATTAGCGCTGATCACATTGTTTTCTTTAGAAGAGTCCAGATCCCTGGCCGATCTCGCAATTAGCTCTCATCTGAATCTTGGCACTGCCACGGCTCAGCAAATTGCGGCTGTTTTGAACATTCGTCCAGCAATTGCAAAACGGTTTACAGAATACAGAGATACAGGCACGGGATTTTGGGGGATCTCCATCTCGCCTCAGCCATCAGAGCCTAAAGAAATTGCAAGTAAGCTGCACAAAATTCCTCTGCTGGACAGCGCGAAACTCGCCGTACTCATGCCAGAGCTCATCGTTAGAAACAGCAGCAGTATATTTATCCGTTTCTCGCTGATGGCAGTAACTCTCGCGCTGATCATGTTCATCGTGCCTCCAGTCCTGCGAAACAGACGATTTCAGATCGGCGGTGATCCGTATCTCTACCCTGTGGGCATTCTGCTGACAGGGCTGGGTATTGTGATCCTTTTCAGTATCAAAGACCCCTGGCGGGATGGATTGGCGTACTTTCACCACTTTTCAGGCCTGCTCTTTTCGCTGGTGATCGCCACCATCACTGCACGTTTGCCTGAGAGGCTGCGCAACAGAATAAAGAACTATCAGTATATCTGGGTATTCCTGGTTGGTATTTTGATACTAGGGCTGTTCCTGTTCGGTCGCGGTCCAGAAGGTGTCAAACTCACCCTGTTCGGAATTCAGCCCGTCGAGATTATAAAACTACTGCTGGTATTCTACCTTGCTGCCTACATGACAGACCGAGGCAGCATGCTCGCCGATGCCTCCAAACCGCACACGCCGCCAGCTAAAACTCTTGTCCCAACGGTACTTAGCCGACGTTTTGTTACACCAAGAATTCAGGATTTAGCTCCCGTTCTTGTCATGTACGGATTCGCGATGGCGCTCTTTTTTATCATCAAGGATCTCGGGCCGGGGATGATACTATTTGCTGTTTTTATCGCCATGCTGACACTTTCCACCGGGAGATATTCTTATGGATTCGGCGGGCTTGCGCTGATGGTGCTGGGAGGTATATTGGCATTCCGGCTGCATCTGGGTGTATTTCCTACTCGTGTCGATATGTGGCTGCACCCATTCAACAATCCACATCCCAATGGAATGCAGCTCGGTCAGGCGCTGTGGGGGGCTTCTAGTGGGGGATTGCTGGGGAGTGGTTTGGGGCTGGGAATGCCTGGATTGATTCCACGTGCAGGCTCGGATATGGCGTTCGCCAGCTGGGCGGAAGATACCGGGATGTTGGGTTCACTGCTAGTGCTCCTTCTATTCTCAATTCTGGTATGGCGTGGAATGAAGATTGCACAGCGCGCCAGCTCAGAGTTCGATAGGCATCTCGCAATGGGACTCACCGTGCTGCTAGCCATTCAGACACTGGTAATACTCTGCGGAGTCCTGGGCATTCTACCTCTGACTGGCATATCGCTGCCATTTCTTTCGTTCGGAAACTCTTCACTCGCTGCGGACTGGGTGATTCTGGGTCTAATAAGTGGAATTTCTGCAAAGCGATCTGGATCTGGAGATACTGCAAAAAATCCTCATCAGCAGAGTGATATCGCGCTGAATCGATTTGCGGCAGGGTATGCAGTAGTACTACTGGGAGGCGTGGGAATTCTGCGTTTGGGTGACCTTCAGATATTCCACGCCAACGAAATTGCTGCCCGGTCTATCTTCACACCCGATGCGGATAAGGCTGCCCGCGCACACATTAATCCCCGGCTGCTGGCTCTGGAAAAGCAGATCGAACGAGGAAGTATCTACGATCGGGAAGGGCGCATTCTTGCCACTTCCCGCTCCTCAGAAATAGTTTCCATCCCATCGGATTCCAATCTCGCCAGACGACTAGTAGCATCTCACACCAGAATATATCCCTACGGCTCTGTGACAGCGCATCTTATCGGGTATCTCGATCCTGCAGTGGGTGGGCCAGTGGGTATTGAGAAAACCTATAATGGTCAGCTTCGTGGATTTGATAATCTGGCCGAACTGCTTCAAGATTATCGCAGGCAGCGATTGCCGTGGTATCATCCCAGGCATGGACTTGATTTGCATCTTTCCATTGATGCGGAACTCCAGAATCGGGTAGTTCATGAGCTGATGCTGACGACGGCATCCCTCAAACATAAACGGAATGGATTTAAGAAGGATCGTGCAGCGTTTGTGCTGATTGATCCTCTTACAGGGGATCTGCTGGCAGCGGTATCCACTCCATCGTACAATCCGAATACACTTACTCTGGCCATGATGCACCGCTACGATCTCGATCCGGCTTCAAGCGATGAGCATCCATTGGTGAATCGAGCCATGAGTGGGCTCTATCCCCCCGGTTCTACTCTTAAAGTCGCAACCGCCGGGTGTGCTCTGGATGTATTGCCAGACGCCATGCATTTCGCGGTGGACTGTAATCAAGTTTCTGAGGATATCCACTGGAAGTCGGCTGGAAAGAGCTATACTCGCCGACATGTTCGCGACGATAAAGGGGATCCAAGATTTGGCCGACTGTTGATGGCGCAGGCGTTTCGTGTCTCTTCAAATATATACTTTGCAAATCTGGCGGCAGAGATTGGAGAGCCACTTTTACGATCCACGTTGAAAGAGAAAATGGGGTTTGACCACGTGCCTTCCGAGGTCGATTTCGCTGCCGATCTTCCCGATATTGGATATGGTCAGGGCAGAATGTTAGCAACACCATTGGAGATGGCTGTACTGGCAGCCTCCGTGGCGAACGAAGGAAGACGGATGCAGCCTCGACTTTTACTATCCATTGCAGATAATAAAGATGCCAGTAAAAAACAAGAGTTCACACCCACGGTATCGAGTCAGGCAATGACTGCCCAATCTGCCAATATCGTTCGTGATATGATGCAGAGCGTAGTCAAAATTGGAACCGCACATGGTGTATTTGATAGCATAGCGGTACCTGTAGCCGGCAAGACGGGGACGTCCCAAAATTCCAGAGGAGATAAGGAACCGCACTCATGGTTCATAGGGTTCGCGCCAGCAGGAGCAAAGAATTCGTCACAGCCAAAATACGCATTTGCCTGTATCGTGGAGAACGGGGGATATGGAAAGAAGGCGGCAGCAGTAATTTGTCGTAATGTTCTTCGAAAGCTGTTCTAAACTATTAAGCACTCAACTTCATTTTAGATTTTTTGCTTATGGAAAAAGAATCTTCAACGCTGACAATATCGCCTTCAATCTCAGCTTACTGAGTCGATATTAAAATTCTACTATCACGATCATCCTCATTTCAGATTATACTATACTCCCAGAATATCGTCAAGCAGAGTGTAAGCATTCAACACTATTGTCAAGGCAGCAGTCCATAGCAGCAGATTATTCACGGAATGTATACCAGGTTTGGCACAAAGATGGAGGAGAAATCGTCAGATATAGAGAAACTGCAGATGTTGTTTTTTCGCCCCGCTGATAAGTTAGAAAGATTACACATGAAATTTATGCGTATTTTTGTTTTGATACTGGCTCTGTTTATTTCTCATACTACCTCCGTTATTGCCCAATCGTGGCAGCCACTTTCAGATCAGCCGTTTATATCAGCCAGCGTTCCGATCCTACTCACCGATGGAACCGTTATAGTACACGATGCCGACTCTCCCGAATGGTGGCGCCTGACTCCGGACGATTCCGGCAATTATATAAATGGCACATGGAGTCAATGTGCATCCATGCCTTCTGGCTATGCCCCTCTCTATTTTGCATCGGCCGTACTTTCAGATGGGAGGGTGGTGGCGTTTGGTGGTGAATACAACGGCGGTGATACCCTAGTGGAGACAAACTTGGGCGCCATCTACGACCCCATTAAAGATATTTGGAGTCCCCTATCCGGTCCAAGATGGCCCAAGATAGGAGATGCTCCCTGCGTGGTGCTGCCGGATGGCCGTTTTATGATGGGGCATATCTACGACAGCGTTTCCGCTATACTCGATCCTGTTACTCTGACATGGTCTCCAGGAGGCACGGGTAAGGCGTATCGGTTTGCAGAAGAGGGCTGGACACTGCTGCCACAAGGAACTGTTCTTACAGTCGATGTACTCAATACCCCAGGCACAGAAAAATATTTTCCTTCCTCGAATACTTGGGTCAGCGCTGGCCAAACACTCGCCAGCCTGGTGGATCTCAATGCGCAGGAGATAGGCCCAGCGGTGCTTCGGCCGAATGGAACCGTCTTCGCTGTAGGCGGTACCAATCATACAGGGATTTATACACCAGGAAAGACGATCAGTGATCCGGGAACATGGACTCTCGGCCCTGTTTTTCCCACCATAGATGGGCATTCCAATCTTGATGAGGCAGATGGCCCAGCTTGTCTGCTTCCTAATGGAAACGTACTAGTTTCGGCAAGCCCGGGAGTGTACCAGAGCCCAGTCTACTTCTTTGAGTTCGATGGAACCCACCTAAATCAGGTTCCTGCCACTCCGAACTCTCCCACCAACACATCGTACTATGGCAATATGTTGATGCTTCCTACAGGGCAGGTACTCTACACGGACTTCAGCAATGATATCGAAATTTATACACCGAGTGGCACTCCTCAAAACGCATGGCGGCCAACCATCACTAACTGCCCCACATCCGTTATTCCTGGAAATACTTATGTCATTCAGGGTACTCAATTCAATGGTCTTTCTCAGTGCAGCGCCTATGGCGACGACACCTCCAACGCAACGAACTACCCTCTGGTAAGAATTACAAATAGATTTAGCGGGCATGTGCAGTACTGCCGCACTTCCAATCACAGCACGATGGGGGTTGCGACAGGCGCCACACCGACTTCAACACATTTTACACTCCCAGATACGTCTGAAACAGGAATATCCACGCTGGAAGTTGTCGCAAATGGGTTACCATCCTCTCCTTACACACTCAACGTTAAAACAGCAACATATCTCAGATTAAACGCATCCAGCGCCATGGTTGGCCAGGATGACAATCTGAGTGCAAAACTTGCATTAGATTCAAACACTCCAGTTTCTGGTCGTTTGCTGATGTTCAGCATTAATGGAATCACGATTGGGGCCGACAGCACCGATATCAACGGTGTTGTCAAAATCGTATATAAAATCCCGCAGACACTTGGTGCAGGTGTTAAAACTGTCACTGTCTCGTTTGCTGGAGATTCTCAGTTCGCTGCGTCAACACAAAATGCTTCCCTTACTGTACTCCGTACTTTCGACGCGATAGGATTAGGGCCAGTCACAGCCAAAGGAGGCAAGATACTGTATTCTGGTGCAAGGCTGATAACATTCAATGGCTTATCCATTGTGGGGAGAAATGTTGATTTTGATATCGACGGCGTAAAGATAGGAACGATCGTTACAGATTCTAATGGAGGCGCTCGACTCTACTATCTGCTGCCCCAGGAGACTCCATCCGGCTCTCACACACTCACCGCCTCTTTTGCAGGTGATTCCGATTATAAGCCTGTCTCGAAGACAGTGACTCTTACGGTGCAGCTATCGAGTACCTCTATCGTGGTCTACCCGCAGTCGGGGTCTCCCGGCCAGGTAAAAAGCCTCCAGTGCAGGCTGTACAATGAGACTGGGCGTGTCGCAGTTAACCGCACGGTCAGCTATAGTATCGGCGGAAATATAATTGGAACAGCGGTGACCAGCACTCTGGGATATGCTGGCCTCAACTATACAGTCCCAGACACATTAGGTGCAGGTGCCCAGAAAATCACGGTGAACTTTGCGGGAGATACCGTTTACAGTAGTTCATCTGGAACTGGAACTTTGACTATTACTAAGGCAAATTCCAACCTATACATGGTCGATACTACTATCAACATCGGCCAATTGCTGCGCCTGCCCGTTCGACTTTCGGGCTCTTCAGGTAACTATCTCGGTGGGCGAACTATTTCACTCGTAGTAAATGGTGCCGCTGCTGGTACTGCAGTGACGCAGTCCAACGGAAGCACTGGTTTTACCTATATCCTGCCGGCAGGAACTGTTGCGGGAACTTACACGATGACTGTTTCGTTTGCTGGCGATAGCCTCTACAACGCATCTGCTATGAGCAAATCTCTTGTAATTAAATAGTTTGGTAATAGAGGTGATTACAAAAATCCAACTAGTACATATTTTACCTAACCCCCTGCCCCCCTTCCCAGATTCCCTCGTACCTCGGAGGGAAGGGGGAATCTTGATCATTAATTCTCCCCCTTCCCTAACGCAAACAGCTTCATCGTTTGCGTGGTCAGGGAAGGGGGCAGGGAGGTTAGGCAAAGAGATGGGTAATTATGAGATTTTAACAACTTTTGCAATTACCTCAATACCCTGTGAAATTACGTACGGCCTGTACATGGAACCAAAACTCATAACATATGCTAAACTATTCTTTGGATTTGCCAGGCTGGTAATTTATTTGAATTCAATCGTAAATATCCGGATTATAAGTGATAATTTGTTTCCTTATCAGCTTACAAGCAGAAGCCAAATCTTTTTATTTTTTCGATGACTATTTGCAAGTATCTAAAGCTCTCCTGTATTTCAGGCAATACTTGTTTGTGAAGGAGACAGTGAATGAGTGATGACCGAAGAGTGATCGTGATAGGAAGCGGTCCTGCGGGAGCTATGGCAGCACACGAACTGATACGAAAAGGGATACCGGTCACGATGCTGGAATCGAGTTTAAATTTCGAGAATGGACTTCTGGTTCGAATGATGGGTAGAAATCTATATCGAAGAGTGCCCACACTCGAAACAGGCAAGCGGCACACCTCATCTGGTGATCCCAATACCGATTGGTACTGCAGCCTTCTGCCAGGCGGCCTCTCCAATCAGTGGACAGGAGCTGTTCCTAGATTCGCACCTGAAGATTTTACGGAAGGGGAACGTCTCCACGAAAAATACTGCTGGCCGGTAACGTATGCGGAGATGTCGCCCTACTATGAGCTTTGCGAAAAACTGCTTGATATCACTGCAGATTCCACTGATCACCCTAATATGCCTGCTGGATATGCTGCTCACCAGCATAAACTACCTAAGGATTGGCAGCATGTGGCTAAATATGCTGCTCTAAGAGGTCAGACTCTCACTACCCTTCCCTTAGCGGATGGCCCGCCCTGGATGTTTGTGCGTCGTGGTACGGCATTCAACAGTTATACGAACATTGTATCTAAATTATTGAAATCTCCACATTTCGAGATCAAATTTGGCGCGCATGCTCTTCAACTTGAGTGGTCTGGTGAGAAAAAACGAGCCGACGCGGTTGTCTATCACGATCGATCGAATGGGAAAGAGCATAGATTACCAGCAGCAGCCATCGTTATAGCTTGCGGCGCACTGAATTCTACAAAACTTCTGTTTAACTCAGCATGCAGTGATTTCCCGGAAGGGATGGGAAATACGGCAGGTCTGCTGGGTAAATATCTGCACGATCACCCGAGGGAATGGTGGGTTTTTGATGTGGAGAGACCAATCTCACTTCTCGCCCCTTCTGCCTATCTCACCCGTATACCACATGCGGAATCGGAGCCACTAATTGGCTCATCCTGGACATTGGGTGTGGTCTCTATAAAAGATAAAGTCATGAGTCGTTTTGCGTTCAAAGGAAAATCGATCAGTGTACAAGTTTTCGGCACGATGATTCCTACAGAAAATCAGCTAGTAAAATTAGCAGATGAAAAGAAAGATGAATTCGGTCAGCCACTCTTGGATATATGTATTCGATATACTGAGCAGGAAGTTAATAACATGATTCAGTCTCGTGAAAGGCTGATCTCGATCATGAATGAGGCGGGCTACAAATCTACGATTCGAGAGGTTGCCCCTCAGCTTCGCCCTGGATCCTCAGTGCACTACGGGGGTAGTGCACGCATGCATTCATCTCCAAAATATGGCGTGGTAGATTCCTGGAACAGACTTTACGATGTACAGAATGTTTTAGTATGTGATTCTAGCTGTTTCACCACCGCCGGAGAAAAGAATCCGGTACTTACATCTATGGCAATCGCCGCCCGCGCAGCAGAAAGACTCAGTGAAGACCTAAAGAAGAGGTAATGTTTTGAGAGTTAAAAGCTTTGGGAACACAGGTCTCATGGTTTCGGAAATCGGATTTGGCTGTTCCAGAATTGGTGGCATACTATCACAGAACGGTACTGGGAACGATACAATTAAAGTACTGCAGACTGCTCTTTCGGAAGGAATTACCTTCTACGATACCGCAGATATGTACTCTCAGGGGGAGAGTGAAACACTGCTGGGGAAAGCATTTTCGGATAGAAGAGATAGAGTAATCATCGCCACCAAAGGTGGCTACTGCCTGCCCTCCCAGAGAAAACTGATCGCTAGAATAAAGCCCTTGGTTCGTCCAATAGCAAATATGCTGGGGATTAAGAGGCAGAATCTTCCCTCTGGGATTTCGGGGTCACTTTCACAGGATTTCTCGTCGGATTATCTTGTAAATGCGCTCGAAGCAAGTCTGCGCCGGTTAAAAACAGATTATATCGATCTCTATCAGTTGCACAGCCCACCAAAGGATATAATCACAGGCGGCGCCTATATCGAAATACTAGAATCGATGAAAAAGCAGGGCAAGATTCGTTTCTATGGAATAGCCGCAGACTGTATTGAGGATGCGGCGCTTGCTCTAGCACACCCGGGTATCTCTTCTGTACAGATGCCTTTTGGCCTGCTGGATAAAGAAGCGCTGCAATCTGTCTTTACGGCGGCAGAAAAGAAAGGCGCAGCAGTCATTGCACGTGGATGTTTTGGAGGCAGCTTACTTAAAGAAAGTCTGACTGAACTGGAGCTCAAAGCTCTGACGGAAAAATGGCCTCGAATTCTTGAATATAGAAAAATAGCAAAACTGCATACCAGGCCGGTACTCGAAATGGCGCTTCAATTTTCAATGCGTGTACCAGAGATTACAGTGAACCTTCTTGGTATGAGAACAACAGATCACATCTCCTTAAACCTGAAATATGCAGAGGCTGCTTCTTTAAATGAAGAAGAGTACGCCCAACTGTTGGCAGTTTAGATTTAAGTTGTGTGCCTAGGCGCGGCACTAAAACCAGGCACTACAGTACCGGCATTGGAGGCCTGCGGCAAGCCGTCCTCCGGATGAGAATCGGGACTGGAAGACGTCTGTTTTTTGATGCCGGGAGTTATCAACTCCCGGAAATTAGTGCCGGTCGCTTAGACTCCATGCATGGGCTGAGATTTGCAATATTGCTCCCTTCTCCCTCAGAGGTACGAGGGAATCAGGGAAAAGGGCCGGGGATGAGGGTACAGACTAACGAGTTGTAACCTATCCATCAAAAATCCCCACAGCCACACCAGAACGCATTGGCACAATGATAGATGTGAATTTTGGATGTGTAGCTAGCATCT
>JANXSG010000179.1 GCA_025352825.1 Chthonomonadaceae bacterium
CCATTTGAGCCGGTCACTAAAACTTTCATTGGCAGTTCCTTCAGAAATTTATTAACGGATGACCAAGGTTATCAAATTTGAACAATAGCAGCACTGCCATAAACCAAAGTATAATCGCAGCCTGTAGCGCTCTGTCCTTCATGAGAACTTCGTCCGGAGCTCCGCCCCATCCTTTTTGGTAGACAAGATAGAGGTATCTGCAGACGCTATAGATGACTATCGGAACCGTAATCCAGAGATGGGGATGCCTGTGCGCTGTTTCCGACTCGACGCTGTAGACAGAGTAGCAAACAATGGAAACCGCAGAAACAATATTGATCATCTGATCCAGGAACGGCATGCTGTACTCTTCGAGGATGGCTCTATGGCTGCCAGCGCCTGCACCCAGAAGTACTAACTCCTGCCGACGTTTACCAAATCCTAAAAATAGTGCCAGCTGAAGCGAACACAGCACAAGCCAGTGTGAGATAGAAACGTGGATTATCAATCCGCCCGCAACCGTTCTCAGCACGAATCCAGCCGCGATAGTGAAAACATCCAGAAGCACGAGATGCTTGAGTTTAAAACAGTAGGCAATCTGAATGATAAGATAGACACCTAGTGCAATTCCAAAGGAAGGCGATTCGTGCCATCCTACTGCAAGTCCGCCCAGTTCTAACAACAGCATGGCAGCAATCGCCAATGGTACGGGAAGCTGTCCTGAGGCAATTGGCCTACGACATTTGGTGGGATGCTGCCTGTCCTGTTCGACATCTAGAATATCGTTTAGTAGGTACACTCCTCCTGCCACAGCAGTGAACAGTAAAAAACCGACAGTAACTTTGATGAAGAGCGCAGGCTCAAATATCCTCCCGGTAAATATAAGCGCCGCATACAGAAATAGATTCTTTGTCGCCTGTTTCGGGCGGATCGCTTTCAATAGCGAAACCACGATTCCTTGTTTTCGGACTCTGGAATTTAGTTCTGGAAATCTGTTCTCTTTAGGAATTTTTACACTCATCTACTTCTGCCTGATATCTTAGTCCGCTTGGAGATGCCCTGCCAGTACGGAGCTGGATCTGCCAGCAACAAAGGGAAGGAGCTCAATTCTGCCTCCAAACCGATGCACCACTTCCGCTTCCGGCATCAACTCAATATTGTAATCGCCGCCTTTTGTGTGTATGTCAGGCTGTATAAAACTGAGCACTATCGTTGGAGTATCTTCTCTGAATATGGTCACGTAATCGACGCATGATAGTGCAGCAATCAACTCTGCACGCTCCAGTTCGGATATCAGTGGACGTGAATCTCCTTTTAATCTACGCACGCTCTCATCCGAATTGACAGCCACTACCAGGATATCTCCAAGAGCTCGTGAGGCTTGAAGATACCTAAGATGCCCCACATGCAGCAGATCGAATACACCATTTGTGGAGACGATTTTCTTTCCGTCAGCGCGTAGTTCTGAAAGAATATGCTTCAGTTCAGCCCAATCCAGAACTACTGTTCCCATAGACAGAATCTTCTCACAAATCTTCTCCAAGGTACTTACCATAAAATCTTCGGACAAATACCTGATAATCTTCCGTCGCGACTATCTCACGCCACCATTCCTGGTTATCTACATACCATTGCACTGTCTTTTCCAAAGCCTGTTCAAAATTATAACTGTGTATCCAGCCCAATCCTGTCAACTTTGACGCATCGATGCTGTAACGCTTATCATGAGCTCCACCGCGAGGATCCGGAATATATTTGATTAGAGTGTCCGGTTTTCCCAAGTGTTTGAGCAGCCGCGATGTGATCTCCATATTCGTGAGTTCACCTTCAGAGCCAATATTATAGGCTTCACCGATCGAACCGTGGTGCAGAACATGGTCGATTCCAGAGCAGTGATCCATCACGTATACCCAGTCTCGAACCTGCTGGCCGGAGCCATAGATGGGAACCTTTTTGTTATCGATAAGCCTCGTTACAAAGAAGGGTATTAGCTTCTCTGGATACTGGAACGGCCCAAAATTGTTACCGCATCGGGTAGTTACAGCCGGGGTGTTGAAAGTGATGCCGTGTGCGCGTACCTGCATTTCGCCGCCGGCTTTACTGGCAGAGTAGGGGGTGTTTGGCTCAAGCGGGCTTTTCTCTGTAAACTGCCCCTCATCAATAGTACCGTACACTTCATCTGTGGAGATGTGAACCATGCGTTGGAGATTATACTTTTTCGTGGCATCCAACAGAGTAAATACTCCATAGACATCTGTTTGGATAAAACTTCCAGGCTCTAGTATACTTCTGTCGTTATGGCTCTCTGCGGCAAAGTTCACGATATGGTCTATATTTTCTGCTTTGATTATTCCGCTTACCACGGTTTCGTCCTGAATTTTGCCTGGATAGAATACAAAACGAGAGTTGTAATTCGGATGATTTTGTATATCGGAAATGGTGGAGAGGTTTCCAGCATAGGTGAGAGCATCCAGAACGACCACTCGGTACGCAGGATACTTTTCAAGTATGTATCGGCAGAAGTTGCTACCTATGAAACCAGCTCCACCTGTTACCAGAATTGTTTTTTCTGGTGTTGCATTCATAGTTTGAACTCCGAGTCGATCTCTTCGTGGCGTACCTCATCCACTGGTTCTCGCTTTCCTTCTCCCGCATATAATCTATCCGGGAAATTAAGCACGAAGGCATCCTGGGAACCAACATTGCGATAAGCATGGACAACGCCTGGAGGAACCACCACAAATAGTGGGTTCTCTTCACCGGCAAGTATCACCATCTTAGTGTGCTCTTTTCCAGGTCTATTTTCCCATAAAGTTACTTCAAATGTGCCTGAAAGGAACGCAAAACCATCGGATTGATCCCGATGTTCATGCGGTCCGCGCGCCACACCTGGAAGGGTAAGAGATAGATATCCCATGACAGGTTCAAATCTGGCGGGCAGTTCATCGTCTCTGAATAGCTCTATCAGCCACCCGCGCGAATCGGCATGTCTATTTAATGGTTTTGTTATGACACCGGGGAGTTCGTTCACAAGATGCATAGTGGATTTTTCCAGCCTTTTATGTTGAAATATTTATGAGTATGTATTGATATCATTGGCAATCACCACTCCCCAAAAAGCCGGGCACTGAAGTACCCGTCTAGAAGGTCTGCAGCCAACCGCCCTGCGGGCGGGAATCGCGTCTGAAAGACTCCTGTTTTTTTATGCCGGTAGTTTTTAACTCCCTGAACAGATCGAATTTGATATTTCTTTAACAACCCCTTCATCAAGTTGTACTGCCTCAAATGCGATCATTCAAAAGGTTGATTTTTTTCGTTAATTATTGAGAAAAGGTAGTTCCCATATTCCGATTTTTTGAGTGTCTCCGCTTGTGCTGCCAACTGATCTATAGTAATCCAGTCGGAGCGATAAGCTATCTCTTCCAAACAGGCAACCTTCAAGCCCTGCCGTTGTTCGATGACAGCAATAAAATTACTCGCCTCCAACAGCGATTCGTGCGTCCCCGTATCCAGCCAAGCGATACCTCTGCCAATTCTCTCGCACCAGAGGTTTCCCTGTTTTAGATAGATATTGTTAACATCTGTTATTTCAAGTTCGCCTCGTTTTGATGGTTTTACTTGAGCAGCAACATCGGTAATTTGGTTATCGTAGAAATAGAGCCCAACCACCGCATAGTCAGATTTGGGCAGAGCCGGCTTCTCTTCCAGCGAGATTACCTTCCCCGCTCGGTCGAACGCCATCACTCCGTACCGCTCCGGATCCTTTACTCTATACCCGAATATTACGGCACCATCTGTTCTGAGAGCCGCCTGCTTCAAAGTGGAGGGAAATCCATGGCCGTAGAATATATTGTCTCCTAGCACAAGGCATGCAGGTCCTTCATCCAGAAATTTTTTTCCAATCAAAAATGCCTGAGCCAGCCCTTCTGGTTTTGGTTGCTCTGCATACTGCAGATTTATGCCATATTGGCTGCCGTCGCCCAGTAGCCGCTGGTATTGAGGCAGATCTACAGGTGTGGAGATCAATAGAATATCTCTCAGTCCCGCCATCATCAAGGTTGACAGCGGGTAGTAGATCATCGGTTTGTCGTATACGGGAAGAAGCTGCTTCGAAATTACCTGGGTGACAGGATAGAGGCGAGTGCCACTGCCCCCCGCGAGTATGATTCCCTTCATGGATTCGGATTTCCTGACTTAACTGATGAAGTTCTTAATATTTACGATTGGTTTCCCAATTCCACGCATGTTGGATGATCTCCTCTAAATCCTCATATACGGGTTTCCATCCCAGTTCATTTTTAGCTTTAGCTGCGCTGGCTACAAGCCGGGGAGGGTCACCCGCTCGCCTTTGCATCTCCTGATAAGGGATGGAGCGATTTGCAGCCTTTTCACAAGCAGAGATCACTTCTCTCACCGAGTATCCCTTCTCACAGCCAAGGTTGTATATTGCACTTAATTCACCTGCACGCATCTTTTCCAGTGCTAGAGCATGTGCCTGTGCAAGATCAAGAATATGAATATAGTCCCGTATACACGTACCGTCGGGGGTATCGTAGTCGGTACCGAAAATGGAGATAGAATCTCGTTTACCCATTGCTGTCTGCTGAACAAGCGGTATAAGGTGAGTTTCGGGATCGTGGCTCTCGCCTATCGATCCTTCTGGATCTGCTCCGGCTGCATTGAAATAGCGAAGAGCGGTATATCGCATCCCATAGGCATGATCGTAAGACTTGAGAATCCGTTCGACAAAATACTTGCTCTCACCATAAGGATTAATCGGATTCTGGGGATGCTTCTCATCCATTGGAACATAGGAGGGATTCCCGTAGGTGGCACAGGTTGAAGAAAATACGAACTGGCGCACATCATGATCGCGCATAGCATTAAGAACGGCCAGGGTTGCTACGGTATTGTTTGCATAGTATTTGGCCGGAGCAGTTACAGATTCTCCCACATATGCATAGGCTGCAAAGTGAACGACTGCATTTATTTTATAAGTGGTGAATATGCTGTCCAGAAGCGACTTATCACCCATATCACCAACAATTAGCGGCACATCAGATGGCAGAGATTCTTTATGGCCATAAGCCAGGTTATCTAGCACCAGCAGTTGCTCTCCTCTTTGATGAGCATACAGAACATAGTGGCTTCCAATATATCCGGCGCCTCCCGTTACCAGAATCATAAAAAAATGCCTTTCGCTTATCGTGATGTTATCTTATCGTCATTTCAGCGATAAAATATCAGTCCGAAAACCGATATTTTATTATCGTCCATATGGCTTGAACTCCATCACGCCATCCGATTTTTTTTCCTTCACTATAGTCTCTGCCGCTGTAAGAGATTGGAACTTCGTAAATTCGGTAGTGCTTCTTTGCGACTTTTGCAGTTATTTCGGGCTCAAAATCGAATCTATCGCTTTTCAAATTTATGTTCTTAAGTACTTCGGATTTGAATACTTTATAACAGACTTCCATATCAGTCAAATTCAAATTCGTGCACATATTGGAGAGGAGTGTTAAAAATGAGTTCCCTAATCGGTGCCAATATAAGAGCACGCGATGTGCGCCGCCACCTAAAAATCTGCTGCCAAAAACCACATCGGCTCTTCCATCCAGAATTGGAGCAAGAAGATTAAAATACTCTTTGGGATCGTACTCTAAATCGGCATCCTGGATAAGAATGTAATCACCAGATGCATGATTTATTGCTGTACGTATAGCAGCGCCTTTACCACGATTAAAATCATGTTGAAAGGTGCGAACATCAGGAAATTTATCCGTGATTGAATCTCGAATAAGTGTGCTTGTTCCATCTGTGGAGCCATCATCAACTATAATAATCTCTTTGGTGATATCAACATTACGTACACGTTCGATAATTTTGAGCAGCGTCTCTTTCTCATTATATACAGGAATAATAATCGTGAGCGTATAATCGCTAGTCCTATTTTTGTTTATATTTGAGTTAGTTTTATCACTCACAGCTGCATGCGTTTGAACAATATTCGAATAGTTTGTCCGATTTATCTGAATATGTGACTCGGTTCCTAGATCATTCATATGTCGTTCTCCAATGCTAGAAACTAGTAAAAATCACAAAAGATATCAGAGTTATCTTACCTCAAAAAATTGTTAGCTGAGATGAAAACTGCTGATCTAAATCCAGTGAGAGAAGCATGCTCCATAGAAATTAAGCCGGTATGCTCAGCATACCGGCTTGAATCTGGCTTTAGGCAAAACATTGACGGATACTTTAGTGGGCCCCAGACCCTACTAACACTGCTGGGATAGTTCTAAGTACAATCTTAATATCATTTCCGAACGTCATTGTGTCGATATATAGAATATCAAGTTCGACCCAGTGTTGAAATGAGATGTTACTGCGCCCACTTACTTGCCACAAACAGGTAAGCCCTGGCCGAACAGCAAGGCGTTTACGTTCATGAGCGCTGTAGGCAGAAACTTCCATGGGAAGCGGCGGTCTTGGCCCTACTATGGACATATCACCTTTAAGCACATTGAAGAACTGTGGGAATTCATCCAGGCTAAATTTGCGAATAAATGCACCTATTGGGGTAATTCGAGGATCGCATTTAATCTTGAATACTGGACCAGAAGCTTCATTTAGATGCATGAGTTCATGTTTCTTCGCTTCCGCATCCACGCACATAGATCGGAATTTATAACACCAAAAATATCTTCCACCCTGTCCAACACGTATCTGTTTAAAAACTACTGGCCCTTTTGAAGTAAGCTTGATGGCCAGTGCTATTAATATCATTATCGGTGACATAAGGATCAGAAATACGGATGCGAAAAGGATGTCAAAACTACGTTTGAAGAAAGCAAATGGTACTGACTTTTGTGGAAAAGCGGGATCAGAAAATTTATGTGAGAAGCGCCGGGTGATGCACTCCTCATCAGCGGAGTGTGTGGTCAGCAAAGGTAATTGCGTCTCTCTCTCAGGAAGTGAAGAGAGATCAGTATTAGCGATAGCTGCGTTTCCTGTCATGTTCCGATTTCCATTGCTGCTCGATTTAACGTCGCGCTGAGGTACAGTACGTAATAACGGCGACTCGAGTTCGTGAAGAGTTTCCATTACGACCATCTCCTTTGGTTGTGGACTAAATAAACTGCCTGCTGATACTAATATATCGCACGCAGGTCGCACCTTTGGAGTGAGTGTCAGTATTGTATTAGAGCTAGATTTATACTGCACTTCAATGTACTCTACTGTCCACCCTCATTTTGCTCTTCTAGGAGCGTGCTTGCCACATTGGCTGGATCAACTTTAGTCGCCATGGCTCATAATTTTTTTTTGGCATATAAATTGTATTATCAAATGTAAAAATTTCAAAAAATTAGCTTATCGATACAATCATAGTTTACATTTAAAATTTGCTATTTATCTGTCTTATGTGATCTCGAACAAAAGTTGGAATTGGGTTACACAGTTACATTTAAATCCTATATTGCATAAACCGTGCCATACACTAACTTGTTCCTTAAATTTAATGAAAAAATCATAAAAAATAATATGATTTGCTATCCAAGCGAATTTTTAACTTTCGTTGTCTGCTCATTATACCTCCAGATAATTATGGAGATAGTGCTTAGTAAATAAATTCACTGGTAAACATTGAACTACTTCATATTTGAAAGCTAAGTGATTATTAACACATACTCACCTCTCGACTTCGCCACTACCATTAGCTCCTCTGCCCCCAGTGTGGTTCGCATCTGCAATTCGGTTTTTTTTGTGAGATCTCTGCCCAGGAATATTTGGCTGCTGCAACCTAATGCCTTCCGTAAGGATAATATTGTCGAGGAAAGATAGGCGCTGCTCTCGAAGAGAACGACTGGTCTAGGATAAGCCGAAATATCTTGGAAAAACTGTTGGCGGTCGCTTCGAGATCGAGGGGGGAACCCAGTGAAGGTATATTTTCCAGACGGCCAGCCACATATGGAAAGTGCGGCTGAAATTACACAAGCACCAGGAATAGCTTCAATTTGTATCCCTTTTTCCGCTGCCTTTGTAGTTAGCTGAAACCCAGGATCTGCCACAGAAGGAGTGCCTGCATCACAAACAATAACAGCAAACTCTCCAGATAGTATCCGTTCCAGATACATTTCAATTACTTTCGATCTGCCACGTGGTCGATAAGTACACACTTCCTTGCTAAGTTGATACACCCCCAGCAGCTTTTTAGTAATGGAACAGTTTTCTGCAATTATAAAATCCGCAGTTTTGAGAATACGGAGGGCACGCAGACTGATATCTTCGATGTTCCCAATCGGTGTGGCTACAACATATAATTTCCCTGCGCTCTTACTTTCCGGATGGTTTTGGGATGCCATTGGAAAGCGTTCCATTGTCAGTTTTTTGCGTGCCTTTGGATGTGTTGAGGGGTAATACAGTATTCCCGGTACGCGCAGTTCCATTCGGAAGAGCTCCGACATTAGGCGCAGTTCCATTAGGAAGAGCTCCGCTCAATTTACCGGGCTTTGCCGTTGGGACCAGAGGAGGAGCCTGCGCTGCTTTATTTGCAGCATCCTGTTTTTTCTGTTCATCAGCAATCTTCAGAGTCAACGAAGTCACTTCAGCCTGCGACTTAGCTGCCTCTTCCGGTTTATTGATGCTAATATATCCCGTCGAAAGTTTTTGCTGCACTTCTTGTGTCGTCTGCATCGTGCTCAGATTGTATGGAGGGTCATCCCTGATTATGCGGGCGATCATATCGTACTGTTTGCCAGCAAGATCGTTCTGCTGCTTTTCGTGGTATAGGGAAGCAAGGTCAAATCGAACATCTCGGATTTCGGTACTTTTTAACGCCGCTTCGTATAGAGTAATTATTCTATCCCTTAGTTGAGATCCCTCTGTAGGGGATGTCTCCTTCGCAGATCGTTTTTGTTTCAGGCTGCTGGCCAATACCAGTGCGGCTGTGACGTCGTCTGGGTGCCGTTTCACCATATCGTCAAACTCTTTATCTACCTCAGCCTGCTTTTTTGTGACCTGGTCCAATGTAGGCGCTTTACTTGCATCGCCCTGTCCGAACTGAGCCATAGCCTGCTGCTGACGTATTTCCTGGAGGGAGTAGTAGTCATAAAATGCTTTTTTATCTGCATCTTTGATATCTATCTTAGCGGTCTTCAGCAGCGATTCCAGGAGATCGTTTCTCTTTTTAGCAGCTCGTTCCTGCTTAAGCTGAAGTTCCACTTTTTTGGGATCAAAGTCTTTGGGAGCACTATTGCGGCGGTCAACAATCTTCGCAAAACCATATCCAGAGGCAAATCCACCTATTTTGATGACTTTCGTGAACTGTCCGGATTGAGTTAGATGCACTTCCTGGTCAAAATCCTTACCATATCCAAGGATTCCAAACATCTCCATCTGGGGACTGCCTTTATATTCTGGCCTGAAATCGATTAGCCCGCCCTGTTTCGCATTGAAATCGCTGGAGTTCGCTTTTGCAATTACGGCTATGTCTGCTCCTGCTTTCACTTTAGCAAGGAGATCTTCAGCTTTCTTCTTGGCATCCGCATCTGGGAGTGGTTTTATTCCCTTGGTTGGCTGGGGCATAGGAGAGGTGCTGACGGTTGGAATAAGTACAAAATTGAGTTTGACTTCAGCATTCTGATTTTTTACCTCGTCGGGAGTCACTTTCTCTTCACTCACAAGTTGAGCCAAAAGTGCCTTCCCCAACAGTTCCTTACCAATCTCTTCGCGGAAATCGGAAAGGGTCATTCCCGTCACTTCTTCAATTCTCTGCTCCCACTCCGAGTCCGACCCTTTGGGAAGTATTTTGTCGCGCTGTTCCTTCAAAGTGCGGTCGATATCTGCATCACTAGCACGTATATTCCTCTTTTTGGCTTCCTGCTGTATCAGAAGTGCACTAATTAGCCCCTTCATAGCGGTGCCTTGAGCCTGGGCAAACTGCTCCCCTGGCTGAACGCCTCGGGTAAATTGTGATGCCATCTGTGCAAACTGTTTCAGAGTGATTGATTCACCGTTCACATTGGCTATCTCAGTATTCTGTTTGTTCTCCTGCGAGCCAGACTGCTGATTTCGACCGCCGTAACCACTGAGGCCAAAACCGACCACAAGCGGAATACCAAAAAGAAAAGTCAATCCCCAGCCTAACTTGCGGCCGTGTTTTGTAAAAATATTGCGCCATGTTTGTATCGAAAATGGGTCAGCCATAGGGGTCAAGTCCTTATTTAATGATTATTACGTGCAAGTATTTTATTCTTGGAGCATCTTGTTCAGTGCCGCAAGACACAATCTGGATCCATCTTCCGGAGTGCCTTCTCCGTTTTCTCCCGAACCTGTCGTTGGTCTGAAGTGAGTTTCCAGGCTGATATAGCCATTATATCCATCTGCGTTGAGTGCAGCGAATTGGCCTTTATAATCTATTTCACCTTTTCCCACAACACACCATTGGGGTTGAGCTCCATGCTCCGGAGTATTCTTGGTGATGCCATCCTTTATATGTACGTGTTCCACCCAGGTGCGAACAAAGTCATAGCCATCAGGATACGCTGCCTCTCCTGCAAAAAACGCGTTACCTGGATCCCAAACTATCTTCAGATTTGGGGAGTTGACTTTTGAGACTAAAGAGGCAGTTTCCTCACCTGTTCCCAACAGACAAGAGTGCTCGTTTTCCATCAGCAGAATTATGCCTTCATCCGCGGCAATCTTCAGAGGTTCTGCCAGAGCCTTTATAATTCTATCTTCGATTTCTGGTGTTAGCGGCTGCTTTTTCCAGAAGGAAAAAATTCGTAAATAGTTCGTTCCGAAGAGATGTGCCAGGTGTATACATCTTCTTAGAATATCGATCTGTTCGGGAAATCCACGCGGTTTAGCAAGATGCATAGCACCGGATTCCGTGGGCGCCAATGGATTATCATCTTCCATATCACACTTAAAAAATGGGGTAGATAGACATACCACTCGAATATTTCTGCTGTCGAGAGCAGTTTTCGCACGATCTGCCTGATCATCCGATAGATCGGCAATATTTGTGTTCCACAGGCCACGCAGCTCAGCACCGGTTGCATTGTACTCAAGCAACACATCCAGCGCATGTTCAAAATCTTGAGATATTTCATCTGTGATAGCGGCTAATCGCATGGTGAATGAAGCTCCCAGTCAATTAATTCAAATCGAATTATTATATATGGAATAGCATTTTCCATCTTAAGTCAGGCATCAGTGTACTGCAAAAGTTGTGCGTTGTCAATTCTACAAGGGTATCGCAAGACATTAGAAGTGATGCGTATTAGTGGGAACCGCAAATAGTGCCAGGGTTGCAGCCATACCCGCAACAAGTATATACTGAAGCCGAACGCCGCGCCACCCATTTAACAGTCGAGAGCACTGATAAAAAATATAGATAACCCAGGTTGCCAGTGAAATGAACGTGTGCTGATCCATAAACCATTCTCTGGGTGTCTTAGGGACATCCCCTGCAAATACATGCACCATACCCACGATCAGCCCTATTGTCAGCAGTGGCAGCGCGAATGAAACGGCATGGAAAGATACGGAATCGAGAGTTTCAAGTGGTGGAATATGGCGGAAAAGTCTCCGCACATGGCGCTCTTTTAGCAATTTGTTTTGGAGGATATAGAGTACTGCACAAGCAAATGCAACCGCAAAGAGACCAAAACTTATGAGTATCGCCATCACGTGAATCGTGACAATCTGCCCTCCAAGCGCTGTCGATTTAGCAATCGGATCCTTCAAATGGATCATTCCTGTACCGAGTAAGATAAGGGCAACGGGAAGTGCAGCAGCGCCGACCACGGGCAAATTACTTCTAAAATCGATGAAGGCGAAACTGATGGCTATCATCCACGCCGCGGTGGAAAGTGTGCCATACTCACTCGCAAACGGAGAGTTATGGGTGGACACACACCAGAGTCCGATAGATACAAACTGTAATAAAATCCCGATCCAAAGCAGAGGTCGTGCGTATTTTGATATCCCAAAAGACAGGGTGGAACTGGATTCGGGAGAAGCGCTTGAACGCAGAAAAATGATTGTTCCAAAACCTACCGCGGATAACAGATAGCAAGTGAAGGCAAGTAGAGTCATGGATCCAGAAGTCATTAGAATGTCTCCTCATCTGGAGTCCCGTTATAAGGTTCTGTCACTCTATCGACGTCGGGATCATTGATGGAATCCTCTTTATCAAGTGATTTGCGAGAATGCAGTCCAAATATTTCTCTTGCTGCAGAATATAGACTGTGATTTTGCAATGCAGTTTCACCATCAGCTGCTCGTTCTGCCGCATGTTTGAGGCTTAGAGTAGGTTCACGTGCGATCTTATTGGTAAGTGATCGTGCCATAGTTTCGATTCGCTGCCAATCTCTTTCATTGATGTCCTGAAGCTGAGTGCGGAGTAGAGACAACTCTTCTTGGCGAATATTTTCTATATGGGAGCGTATCTCCGCAATGAGAGGCGCAGCCTCACGTGCACGCAGCCAGCGGATGAATTTGTCACTCTCTTCTCCTGCTATTATTTCAGAAATTTCCACTTCTTGAGAGCGTTCGTTTGCATCTCCCGCTACTACATCCTGCAGATCGTCAATATTTTTAAGATATACATTATCCAGCCGATCCACATCGATATTCACATCTCGTGGAACAGCGATATCGATAATAAAGAGCGATCTGCCTCGCCTTCGTTTTAATACAGGAAGAAGCATTTTACGATCCAGAATGGTATGTGGTGAGGAAGTAGAAGTGATCACGATGTCTGCATGGGCAAGCTCTTCCAGAAAATCGTCGAAGCGGGCAGCACGCCCTCCAAATTTTTCTGCCATGATCAATGCCCTATCGTGAGTACGATTTGCAACCACTACCGAATGGACTCCGCACTCTTGCAGATGGCGCAATGTGAGCTCGCTCATTTTACCAGCTCCTACAATTAGTACAGTAGCATGAGAAATATCAGAAAATATACTGCGTGCTAAATCGACAGCAGCGTGGCCTATAGAAAAAGATCCCCTCCCAAGTCCGGTTTCAGTCTGTACACGCTTCCCAGAAGTAATTGCCTGCTGGAATAGTGCATTGAGTATGCTTCCTGCTGAGTTAGCAGACTGTGCCGCACGCAGAGCGCTACGAACTTGGCCAAGAATCTGCGCTTCTCCTAGTACCAGTGAATCCAGTCCGGAAGCCACCCGGAGCAGATGTTGAACAGCTGCTTCATCGGATTTTTTATAAAGATGCGATGAAAATTGATCTTCAGCAATTTTATGAAAGTTTGAGAGGTGGCTGACTACGGTCTTTATTCCATAGGATGGATCACTGCTGTCCGTGACGCAGTACACTTCCATGCGATTGCAAGTGGACAGAATGACGGCTTCTCGGATATCCAGAGCGGAACTAAGCGAAGCGAGCGCGTGAGGGAGCACGTAGTCCGCGGTGTTCAACTTTTCACGGACTTCAATAGATGCGTTATGATGGGAAAGGCCTACGAGAACGAGAGGCAATTATGGCACCCTTTCGTTCAAGAACACCTGGTTTACGATTTCGAATGCAGTCTTTTCCGCAAGAAGGAAGTTGTTAGATCCTATTAACTTGAGGAGTTGTGATTCTGCATCGAGTAAGGATGATGCTGCTAATTTGCGAATATCCGACCTCTCTGTTGAAGAATGAATGTGTATTCGCATCTTTCCCAAGAGAGCGGTATAATCGGCATATGCGGTATCGAATCGATCTTCCAGCTCTTTTGATATTCGGCTGGTGAGTGCAGGAAAATTATTACCAGTGGTAAAACCTATGCAAAGATCGCCTCTGCGTATTACAGACGGAGTTACAAAGTCGCCAGAGCTGCCAATATCCGCCCGGTTACACAGGATGCTGCGCATTGCGGCATCTTCTGAAATTTGCTGATTAACATCGCTGTTATTTGTGGCTGCAAAAACGAGCTTTATTGATTCCAAATGCTCTGTTCGATACGGTTCTTTTAGCAGCGTTATCTTCTCTAGTGATGCTAATTCCAGTAGTTTCGTTGTGATATCCATACTTACCAGGCGTACTTCGCTGCCAGCTTGAAGCAATGAGAGAACTTTGCGTTCGCCTACAGATCCCCCGCCTACGACTAAAGAAGTAGTTCCATTCAAATTTAAGAAAATTGGGTAGTGCAGCGGCATTTTAGTGCTAATCTGCTTTCTTCATCCATTTAGATTTTGAGAAATGGATGAGTGCAGTTCTGAAAGTGGTGATGGCTCTCGATTTTGAAGCAAAGACATATCAGAATTTCCGTTATTTTTCACACTGACTGACGTGCCATTTTCAATTGGCGTTGTCTCACCAGTGAGATGGTAGGATAGTACTGCTAATTCTTGTAGAAAGGAAACGTTGCGGACAAATACATGGGAGGGTACTCGGAGTAGTAAAGGAGCAAAATTTAAAATTGCGTCAATTCCAGCTTCCACCATTAGATCGGCAACACGCTGAGCGGCGTTGGTGGGGACAGCGAGTATTCCTATTCGCGCCCGAAGTTTTTGATTGATATCTTTGATAGCAGCAACATCATTAATTTCGAGATTCCAAAGAGGTTTGCCAATTTTTCCATAGTTATTATCAAACACTGCAACAAGATTGAAGCGATGTTCTTTCAGCCCAGGATAACCTACCAGCGCCGAGCCGAGATTACCCGCTCCCACTAGAACTACTTTCTGATCTACATCAACTTTTAATATCCGGGCAATTCTATTCTGCAGATCGGAGACGTTGTAGCCCACTCCGGGCTTGCCAAATTCACCAAAGTAGGAGAGATCTTTCCTAAACTGAGCCGCATTAATTCCCGTTTGCTTCTCAACTTCTGCCGACGAGATTGTATCTACATTCGACTGCTCAAGATCGATTAGAAATCGTAGATATGTCGCAAGACGTTCGAGTGTGGGAATAGGAACTTTTGCGCTGTTGATATGGGCCAAGAAAACCACCTGCCAAATTTCTTGCTTCAGTATTTAACTGACCGCATAACTTGAAAATACAATTATGAAACGATATTTGTTTGGAGTATACCCTTACACTAATTATGCGTCAATATGTTTGTGAAATAGTTTACAAGGTTGGTTCGATTACGATTTTGAGGAAAAAAATTTTCAGAGTTTCACTTTTTAATTGAAATATAATACATAATCTTAAACCATTGGGAACATAATCCAGATAAATCGTAACTATTCAGCATGAGCTGTAAGATATAACTTATCTGCTATTTAAGCAGATAGATTCACGGTCTGTAAGGTATCTTGATTAAGCAGCTGCAAGGCAGCATAGATCGAATAACCTTGTTTTTTTAGTGAAGCGATGTAGG
>JANXSG010000190.1 GCA_025352825.1 Chthonomonadaceae bacterium
TGAAACATCATTGCGGCGGCTAAGTGCCCCAGCATATTATCCGGCACTTTCAAATCGATTCCAATTGTGATAGCGAGAATAGTGGCGTTCACGGAGTGCTGGAGAAGTCTGTCGGAACTGGTACTAATATCCAGAATCGTAACAATCGGATTTTTGGTACTTAAAAGACTGTCGAGCAGAGCTTCCGTAGCTCGGCGGATTGCATCTGCGTCCACGGCGAGTTTCTTTGCACCCATCTCCGTGGCAATTTTCGTAAAAGAGCTGCTAAGGAGTTCCTGGCACTTTTGCTTTACCTCAGCTCGAACAAGTTCGGGCTCATTTTCGCTAAATCCATCTCGTATGTAGACAGATTCCACGCGAAACTTAAACAGGCGCGAGATTAGGCTGCTGGTTAGGCGCTGGCCTTTTGACAGCAAAACTCTGCCCTGGCCATCGCGCACATCACGCGCGATGCACTGTCCCTCTCGCACCGATTGAGATGGTACAAGCTGCATAACTTTTCCCTTGTCGAAATATGAGGCTTGAGATCAAGCCCGGGTAATTATCGGCTAGGCTTAAGTTTTACAGGAGAGGGATCCGATGGAAAACGAACCGTGGCGACTATTCCTTCTCCCTTAGCATCATTTTCTAGTGTGAATGTCCCATGAAGATCACCACGAACCAAAGTCTCTACAATGGAAATACCAAGACTATCGGTATTTCTGGGAGTAAATCCTTCCGGGAGAGCCTTGCCATCGTTAGTCACAATAAGAATTGTTTCCTCGGCGCCACTCTGCAGATGAATACGGATTCTGCCATCATTCAGCGTGCTAAATCCATGCTCTACGGCATTCTGCACCAGCTCATTTAGTACCAAGGCAACGGATGTAGCCTTGTTCAGAGGAAGAACAAAGTCATCTCCATCGACTTTTGTACGTATAGTCTTGCCCGGTGGCACCACACTTTGCTGTGTCGCATGAAGTATACTCTCTGCGACTTTCTTCATGCTCACGGAGTCTAGATCGTCTCTGGTTAGCAGCTCGTGTACACTGGAGATCGCCAGAATTCTGCTCAAAGTATCGTTGAGGGCCTCTTCTACGGTTGTATATTTACTGAATCGCATCTCCAGCCGTATTAGACTCACAATCTGCTGGAGATTATTTTTAACTCGGTGATGCATCTCCTGGATGACTGCCGATTTTACCATGAGTTTGGCATGTTCAATAGCAAGAGCAGCCTGCGAACCAAGCGCTTGCAGAATTACAATCTCTTCCGTACTGAAATTATGTATCTTCTCTGTGTAGCAGTTTAGAACACCGATTACCACACCCTGCATCATCAATGGGATACTGGCTATCGAACGTACGCCTGCACGTATGGCAATATCAGGAAAATTGTACTCTTTCGCCCGCTGCACATCCAGCACGGTGATGGGTCGTTTCTCTGCAACCGCTTTGCCAGATACACTCTCGCCTATTTTCAGGTTGGCTTTTTTTGTATACTCCTGACTATCTGCTTGAGTTGCTTTGATAACCAGCTCACCTTTTGCTTCGTCTACGAGCATTACCGTACAGATTTTGTATCCCATCGTTCGTGCTGTCATGGTAACAAATAGATGCAGCAACTCTTCGAGATACATGTTGGATGTTATCGCCTGGCTAACCTCGGATAGTGTGTGAAGCTGAACAGCATGGCGTTCCAGCTGTCGGAATCGGCGCGATCTCTCAATAGCGCCTGCCACCTGGTTTGCAATTCCAGAGAGCAGCCGAACCTGACTTTTGGTATAGTCCCTGGGACGTTTAGTACGAACGTTGATGACACCCAGAATGTCTCCACGAGTTACGAGAGGAACAGAGAGCATCGATTCATACTCCCCTTCATGCATCTCAGGAAAAAATTTGAACCGATGGTCTTTGTACGCATTTTTACTTACGGATACCGGTTTGCGCTCTCGAGCTACCCAGCCAGTGATGCCTTCACCCAGCTTCAAACGAACTTTGCCAATCATATTCGCCGATGCCTCATCGGCGGCGCGCAGTACCAGCTCTTCCTTTGTAGAATCGAACAAATACATCTGGCACGAATCGGTGCCTGTGATCTGAACAGCGATGTCTGCGGTTACTTTGAGCATCGCTTCCAGATCAAAAGCGGAACCGGTTGCTTCCCCCACTCTCCGCAGGGCTTCTGCTTCTCCTCTTTTCTCTTCTAACTCTTCCCGCATCTGGTTGAGCAGGAGGGTGGCTTCTCGAAGCTGTTTATCTCGCTGGTCTAGTTCCTCCTGAAGAATTGCGACATCGGGATCGTCACTGCGGCGCAGTGCAGCAAAGAGACGTCGAGTACGCCAGGGACTTCTCGTTTTGGATATTCTTTCGCGCATTCTCATCTCTTTCCTGTGCCTGCAGATTAGACGTTATGCGCGATGATGATAGCTTCCGCAATTTCACGCATAGACTTGCGAGTGTTCATACTCTGTACTTGAATTCGGCGAAAGGCTTCCTGTTCCTTCAGCCCATACTGATCCATGAGGATGCCCTTAGCTCTATCCACGGCTTTGCGGGTTTCGAGCTTATCTTCAAACTCGCTGGCCTGTTCTTCAATCTTTAGATAGGCCTGCCATCGAGCAAGAGCCACTTCGATCTGCGGCATCAGATCAGCCTCTTTAAACGGTTTTACCAAGTAGGAGAAGACGCCAGCCTCTTTCGCTCGATTGACTAGATCGATCTGGCTGTATGCTGTCAGTAGAAGCACAGGCGCGATTTTCTCATCTGCAATAATTTTCGCAGCATCTATTCCATCAAGTACCGGCATTTTAATATCAAGAATAACCACATCTGGATTTAGATTACGGGCCGCTTCGACTGCGCTTGCCCCATCTCCTAACTCTGCGATGACATCATATCCGCAGTCTTCCAGCATTTTTTTAAGGTCTAGCCGAATAATCGGCTCGTCATCTGCGATTACAATACGAAGTTTTTTTTCACTCACGGCACATCTCCATGTTAAATTTGGCCAGGCGTCATCTGCCCTGATGCCGCAACTATTTCAAAGGTAGATTTCCAATATCGGATCAGGGTTTGCACGGAATATTTTGAGGATCAAGACTTGAGCTGCAATAACAGTAAAACGGAGGAAATAAGAAGTAAAAACAAAAGTAAGAGAAAAACGAGAGGCACCCGCCGACAGGATATGTTGAGCACGGCTTCAACTCTGAAGACGTTCAATTTTTGATGAGGTATGGTGTTCTGAGTAAGTACTGCTTGACGTCCGAACACCACTATTATATAATAGAATCGAATCATTTGTCAAAGCTATCTACAATCTTACTTCACATTGTGCGATAATACATCACCATTGTGCGATGATACATCTAACTCAAACCATTAAACACACAATGAAAGTTTTTATTCATGGATAATAATACTCCTGCGCATGAAAGTGAAAGTGTGGATCTAATCGAAGAATTCAAGAGTGATAGCCAAGATGCCATTCCAGCCATAGATTTCGATACTATTCCCTCTCTCAAAACACCATGGATTCGAACAGATGCGGGTAAAGCGCTGGGCATGGCGCTCTTCTACCTGATATTCTTTCGCGTTTCTATGCTCATAAGTTCTGGCCAAATCGGCGTTGTAATCCTTACAACACTTCTCTCACTTCCTCTGCTGCTGCTATTTACTGCATACGGATCTCGTGCTATCTGCACAAAGAATTCACTGATTATCAACTTCATCCTGGCGGCCATGGCTACCGTGCCGATGGTTGCAATACCGATCATTGGTGGTGTTTTGGCCCGCCTATATGGCGAGCAAACGATAGTAAAAATATACAAATTATATGTCAATCTGTTTCACTTCATACCTGGCCTACAAGGACTTCTTCTGATCTGGATGGCTGTGGTGATTGGAGTCTCCGTAGCCCGGCTTGTGCGTGAAATGAATATGCTGCTGCCCATATCAATTGCTCTTGCTCTGGTAGATATGTACGCCGTGTTTGGAGGAGGAGTGGTTTCGCAGGCGACGCACGGACAGTCACAGACAGCTGTGCGTGCTATGCAGGCATTGACAGTGAAACTTCCCACATCGCATCCTAATGGCGGGGCAGCACCCATGCAGTTGGCTGTTGGCTTCGCAGACTTTCTTTTTATCGCGCTCTTCTTCTCATGTTTTCAGCGATTCAAGATTCCTTCGAAACGGATACTCATTGCCCTATGTTTATTGCTGATTGGGTACATGGCGGTTGTCGCGTTATTCGGGCTGGCGCTTCCTGCGCTGGTGCCGATTGCAGTTGTTATGATTGGGATGAACGTACGACGTTTCAAATACAAACGCGATGAATTGTTTGCTCTGATCTATGCTGGTCTTATATGTGCGGTAATTGCCGGTGTATACTCCCTGATGCATCGGAATAAATAGTGTATGATTAGGATAAAGCAGTTCATGATGTCACACAAGAAAAAAGATTCTGCCGCAGAAACTTTGAAAATTTTAAAGGTGATGTACCCTGATGCCGAGTGTGCTCTGACACATTCCAGTCCCTGGCAGCTTCTCTGCGCTACTATTCTCAGTGCACAATGTACGGATGTTAGAGTGAATATGGTGACTCCGAATCTTTTTGCAGCTTACCCGACGGCTGAATCTCTCGCGTGTGCTCAGCAAGAAGATATAGAAAAGATTGTTCAAAGTACAGGTTTCTTCAGGCAAAAAACCAAGAGTTTAATTTCAATGAGTCAGGATATAATATCACGATTCAATGGGGAGCTCCCCCAGACTATCGAAGAGCTCACTTCACTGCGCGGTGTTGGAAGAAAAACCGCGAACGTTATCATTGGAGTCGCTTTTGGTGGTGATGGTGTAGTGGTAGATACTCATGTGAAACGCCTGAGCAAGCGTATCGGCTGGACAAAACAGACCGATCCCGTTAAAATCGAGCAAGAGTTGATGTACCTCTTTCCCAGAAATGATTGGACATTACTAGGCCATACTCTTATCTGGCATGGCCGTACCGTTTGCATGGCTCGATCGCCCAAGTGTATGAAATGCCCCATTAATAATCTCTGTAAAGAGGGAATTAAACGGATGACAGCATATGAGAGTGCAGCAAATGAAAAAATAATTCCGCTAGAAAGTGTAGATCGAATTAAACTTGATGACCATAATTGTCTCTGAATCATCACTTCCTCAAAACTCTTCAGCTAAAGTTCGTTTAGAATTCCTTGATGGAATGCGTGGTTTAGCAGCTTTATATGTTGTGCTTTACCACTCTACGAATGGAACCTGGTCAGATAGAATCCTTCCTTCCTGGTGCAAGATGGCGCACAGGTTGATGGCCTGGGGACATTTTGCTGTCGCCATCTTCATAGTCCTATCCGGATATTGCTTAATGATTCCTGTAGTACGATCTGCCGACTTCAAGCTCCGAGGCGGATTTTTCACCTACATCAAACGAAGGGCTCGCAGAATTCTTCCGCCTTACTACGCATCTATCGCTATCTGTCTACTTTTCATTGCGATGGTTCCTGCACTTCGACATCCAAACGGCATCGATTGGGATAATGCAATGCCAGCTTTTCGCCCGGATGTACTCATTTCTCATCTTCTGCTGGTGCACAATTTAAACGAGGACTGGATTTTTCGCATCAACGGCCCCCTCTGGAGTGTGGCAACCGAATGGCAGATATATTTTGTATTTCCAGCGCTTCTCCTGCCGGTTTGGCGGCGATGGGGCATCGAGGCATTGGTAATTGCCGGCCTTGCACTAGGCTATGCCCCGCACTATCTTTTTGATGGCAGCTTCGATTCTGCTGCACCCTGGTATATAGGCTTATTCGCATTGGGTATGGCTGGTGCGGATATCTGTTTCTCAGCAAGGTCAACAGCGATTCGGATGAGGGAACGGGTTAACTGGGGCGCATTCTGCGCTGTTTCCTGGTTGTTTACAGCCCTGCTAGGAATATCTAACGCAGTGTGGTTCTGGAGCCATTTCTGGATTTCAGATGCTGTGGTTGGCCTATCTACAATGCTGCTTATTATATTCTGTTTCGAAGCGGTTCGAAATCAAGAAAAGAGAACTAATCCTGCCGCATTACAAATATTGGATTCAAACTTTGCTTTAAAAATAGGTCATTTCTCATATAGTCTCTATTTGATGCATCCTCTCGTGCTCGCGCTTACCGTGATAAGTATGCGCGGTGTGATCACTTCAACGCCACTACTCTGGATTTCAATCCCCCTGGTAGGAGTTCCTCTTTCACTAGTTTTTACCTACATGTTCCACATCGTGTTCGAGCGGAAATTTATGAACACTCCCAGATAGCAATTCCGGAGTGTCGATTGTTTTATCAAAATGCTAAAGGAATTATCCGATGCATTGTCGCAAACTTAGAGTAGCTGTGCTGCCATTTGAATTCCAATTCGAGGTTTAGAGAGATATGAAAATTACAAAAATAGAGACTCATGTTTGCCATGCACGCATGCGTAACTGGATTTTTGTGAAGGTATACACCGATCAACCAGGGCTCTGGGGCTGGGGAGAGGCCACTCTGGAGTGGCATACACGTGCAGTAGTTGGCGCTATCGAAGACATCGAGCCGCTTCTTGTAGGTGAAGACCCAACCCGAATTGAGTATCTATGGCAAATGATGTACCGTCAGCATTTCTGGCATGGAAACGGCATAGTCCGCGGAACGGCGATCAGTGGCATCGATCTGGCGCTCTGGGATATTCTTGGGAAGATCCATGGAGTTCCCTGCCACAAATTGTGGGGTGGCCCTGTCCGAGACTATGTGAGGCTCTACTGCCATCTGGGCGGCGGCAGAATGGAAGATTTCTATGAGACCTCGCCTGCGGACGCATCGCGCTTCGCGGATCTGGCTTTAGAAGCGGTTTCCGAGGGATACACAGCATTCAAGTCAATGGCTGTGCCGGAAACAGCGCCCATTGAGGGGCTTCGCCCAATCAAGTATGCAGAAGCCTGCGTAAAATCGATGCGGGAAGCTGTGGGAGATGACATCGATATTATGGTGGACTGCCATGCGCGACCTTCACCCCGAATGGGACTGCTGTTTGCAAAAGCGCTTGAACCGTACGGACTCTACTGGTTCGAGGAGCCTTGCTGGCCGGAAAGCGTCGACGATATTGCTCTCATCCAGAGGGCTGTCTCTACTCCGATTGCCACCGGTGAACGCCTTGTTTCCCAATACTCCGTTCGTGAATATCTGGAAAAACGAGCATGCAGTATACTTCAGTGCGATATAACTCACTGCGGCGGTCTCACCGAGATTCGGCGAATAGCAGCAATGGCGGAAGCGTACCGAGTTGCGCTGGCTCCTCACAATCCGCAAGGCCCGGTCAGTACTGCAGCTTCATTGGAACTTGGTTTTGCAACACCCTCCTACATCATTTGCGAATCGGTTCATCTGGATGTTCCCTGGCGTACGGATGTGGTCAGTGAAGGATTTACCGTGGAAAAGAAGGGGCGAATAGTTCGTCCAGGCAATCGCCCCGGCCTTGGTATTGAGATCAATGAGGCTGAAGTCGCCAAGCATCCATTTGAACAGGAGTTACCACAGCGAAGCTTCTACGCGGACGGCGCAGTCGGTGATTGGTAGATTAATTCTACCTCACCCCCTGCCCCCTCTCCCATTTTGCTCGTTCCTCGCAAGGGAGAGGGGGTGATTTAATCGCTAAGTTGCACCTTCTCGCAACGAGCTTGCGAGTTTCCGGGAGAGGGGTTGGGGTGAGGTGCATTTACACATCACACTATTTCAGGAGGACTATTCAACCAATGCAGCACTTCAATAATAAAATCACATGGGCTGTTTTCTCGGTGGCAATGATGCTCTCAGCATGTTTCGCTCAGGCGGATGTCACAATTTCAAAGGATGCCAGCCCTTATGAGATAGCCACTTCCGCATATAAGGCAACTGTGGCGGCAAATGGCAGTCTGACAAACTTTAGCGCAGGTGGAGAAGAGTTCCTGGAATCGAAAGTGAGTATCTCGCGGGGGAGCTATTTCTATCAAAATGGTGTGGTTGAAATCGCCAAAGTGGAAAAGATTGATGATCAGACCATCAAAGCAAGCAGCGACAAAGCGGAAGTGAAATATCATTTTAACGACACTTCGACAAATTGGACTATTTCGAACCACACTAAAGACCTTATGGTTTTCTTTGTTATTCTGAACAGAAATGTCCATGCTGCAAGAACATCGTCCGGCAGTTATATTAAACTGCCTACTACGGATACATGGCAGAGTTCAAATTTCTATCACGATAAAACCAAAGTATCGATTTCCGGCATTACCAAGGTATGGCCCTGGGAAGCGGACAGCCAGGTAGTCGAGTTCGACCTTGGTTCGAATGAGACTGAAACAATTTCTCTCACTCCCGGAAATGTCACCGCAGTCGAAACTGCAAAGATTGCAGCAATATCTCAGCCTAAAGCTCTGATTGAACAGACTCTTACACTGCTCTCACCGAAAAACTATCAGGTATTCCAGCGCCGAAGCCGAACCGAAGGAGCTATTTTACTGAGTGGGCGCATACAGCCGCAGACAACCCGCCTGGAAGTGCGTATTACGGGAAATCCGCTGCAGGGAACTCTACTTGGTTCGTGGCAGAATGTTCCGATTGTCGGGCCTGATCAGGCTTTTAATCAAGAGTTAAAAACTCCTGCGGGCGGCTGGTATAAGGTGGAAGTTCGCGCTCTCAAAGGTGGTAAAGTTGTAGCGGAATCTGGAGCAGATAAAGTGGGGGTAGGTGAAGTTTTTGTGGGAGCAGGTCAGTCGAACTCCACCAACTCGGGCCAGGAAAAAATACAGCAGAATAGTGGTATGGTGTCAGCCTTCAGCGGATCGGATTGGAAGATCGCAAACGATCCCCAGCCCGGAGTGCATGATAAATCTGGAGGGGGAAGTTTTTGGCCTGCGTTCGGCGATGCGATGTTTACGAAATACCATGTTCCCATCGGGGTAGCTGTCACAGGACATGGTGGAACCAGCGTGAATCAGTGGCAGGCCGATGGAGAGCTATTTCCATGGATGATGACTCGGATTCGGCAGCTTGGATATCGCGGATTTCGAGCGGTGCTCTGGCATCAGGGCGAGTCCGATACTGGAATGACATCCGAAGAGTACGCCCGGAAGATGACTCAGATTATACGTGAATCACAGGATAAAGCCTTCTGGCAGTTCCCCTGGTTCATCGCGCAGGTTTCTTACCACAGTCCTGAAAATCCGATTTATGCCTCCACACGCGATGCACAGAAGATGTTATGGGATTCAAAAGTTGCTCTGGAAGGCCCGGATACCGATACGCTTACCGGAGATAATCGCGATTATGCCGGCAAAGGTATTCACTTCAGTCCGAAGGGGCTTCGTGCGCATGGAGAAATGTGGTCCGAGAAAGTCGGTAAATACCTCGATAGAGTTTTGGCGAAGTGACTTGTCAGACAATCTTTTTCAGCAAGCTCACCACCTCGATGGCGGCAATGGCCGCCTCGGCGCCTTTGTTCGATTCGGCGCCTGATCGCTCGTGGGCCTGTTCGAAGTTTTCGACCGTTAGAACGCCGAAGCCAATCGGAATGCCCGTCTCCAACATGATACTGCTCAGGCCAGTATTCACCGAATCGGCAATAAGATCATAGTGGCTGGTCTCGCCGCGGATCACGCATCCCAGCGCAACAAGAGCATGGTAGTGGCCGGAATTAGCCATCGCCTTAGTGATGATCGGAATTTCGTAGCTGCCTGGCACCCACACCACTGTGATCCTGTCCTCCTCCACGCTGCGCGTAGTGAGCGCCTCGATGGCGCCGCGTAACAGCGAGGAGGTGATATCGTCATGCCAGCTGCTCACCACGATCCCTACCGAAAGATTAGTCTCGTAACCACTGCACCTTACTTCCTTCACCGGCATTTCACTCTCCTAACACTATACTAAAATTCTTATTGCTTCGGATCAGTCGCTGGCAGATCCTTCGGCGCGAACACATGCCCCATACGATCTCGCTTGGTCTGCAGGTACTTGAGGTTGTGCGGGTTCGGTGCGACCGGAAGTGGGACCCATTCGGTTATCTCCAGCCCATAACCATCCAGTCCAGCGACCTTCGATGGGTTGTTGGTCATAAAGCGAATTTGTTTCAAACCGAGATCTACCATTACCTGCGCCCCAATGCCGTAGTCGCGCAGATCGGGCTTAAAACCGAGCATCTCATTCGCCTGCACGGTATCCGCGCCATTTTCCTGCAGTTCATAAGCACGCAGTTTATTGATAAGTCCGATACCTCGCCCTTCCTGTTCCATATAGATAACGGCACCTCGTCCTTCATCCGAGATCATCTGCAGCGCCAAATGCAGCTGGCTGCCACAGTCACAGCGCAGCGAGTCGAGCAGGTCTCCTGTCACGCAGGATGAGTGGACTCTGGTCAAGGTCGGCTGGCCATCCGAAATATCCCCTTTTACCAATGCGATAACTGGCTGAGGATCTACATTAGACTCATAAGCATGCACCAGAAAATCCCCATACTTCGCGGTTGGCAACCGAGTGGTAGCGACACGGGTCACCAATCGTTCCGTTCTTCTGCGATATTTGATCAGGTCTGCAACAGCGATAATTTTCAGGTCGAATTTTTTTGCAATGTCCATCAGCTCTGGAAGTCGCGCCATCTCGCCGCTCTCTCCCACAATTTCACATAGCACCCCTGCAGGATACAACCCTGCCAGTCTGGCAAGATCGACTGTCGTTTCAGTGTGGCCAGTTCTGCGCAGCACACCACCCTCTTCTGCTTTCAGTGGAATGATATGTCCTGGTCGAGCTAAGTCGGAAGGCTGAGCGTTAGGATCGACAAAAACCTGAACTGTACGCGCCCTATCATACGCCGATATACCGGTGGTGGTGCCTTTCAGCGCATCTACAGTGACAGTCATAGCCGTTCCATGTCGTGCTGAGTTATCGGATACCATTAACCTCAGGTTTAATTCGGCAAGGCGTTTTGCAGTCGTGGGCACGCAGGGTACACCGCGACCATATCGGATCATGAAGTTCATAGCCTCGGGAGTACACTTTTCTGCAGCCATGATGAAGTCGCCTTCATTCTCACGATCTTCATCATCCACTACGATGATCATCTTCCCAAGCCGAATATCCTCGATCGCCTCTTCTATGGAACTAAAACTCATTGCCGCCGACTCTCCTTGCAATAACTGAAGGCTGCTAACTAATCTTACAGCCAGTATTAGTCTACCTTAGACCAATAAAAAATACCCGGTTTGCTAAATGGTTATCGTTCTAAATTGCTTGATTTGTAAATTTTCCCGTTTACTCATATCCCTTAAACAGTCCGAGTAACCTCTTCTAACTTTACTTATGTGCCAATACCTGTTATAATCTAGCATTAGTTTATAGCTAACTTTTACATTCAGCAGAGTCACAGACCACAATTCCATCACGCACTCGCGGACTAAGCCTCCTTCCCCAGCGCGTTGTTTTAAATTACGCAGGAGCAGGAGGCTTAACGATTTTGGGCTCAGAGCTGAACAAATAAATAGGAAATAAAGGCGCGGCCAATGCGCCGGGAGAACCGAATAATGCCACCTGGAGAGATAACAATAAGCTGCCCTGCTTGTAACCAACGAATGAGCATTCCTATCGCAGCGGTCAAACGAGACAATTTCTACTGTTCCAAATGTTTTCAGAAAATCCCGCTGTCAGGTGTTCGGCCTGCCACATACGATACAGACAGCAGAACTGTACCTGTGCGCCCAAAAAAAAGCAGCCGTCCTGCTCGCAGATAGTTGATTTTATACAAAGTGTTCACGAAGCCTGGATATGATTTAGATCAGCTATATTTTGAGGGACAAGAAAATATTTGCAACTATCTATTGACATACCTAATTAGGAGTTGGTATAATGACTTATCTGTTCACGATGTGAAGCACGATCGAACCTCCGCTCACGCAGCCAAAGGTTGAGGGCTACTGTCAGTCTCCTCCGTTCTGCACGTTCTTCAGGCTCTTTCTTTCACTTCCTTCTTAGCGGATAGAGCTGGGGTCGCACCCTGGCAATTAACTTGTGTTCCTTCTATCTTAATTAGGGTAGTGAGAACTTGTAGTGAGTCGAAAGGAGCCTGAAATAATGGCAAAACGTATCTATGTGGGCGGCCTGCCCTACTCTGCAACCGAGCAGGATCTTGAGAATCTGTTCGCTTCTTCTGGCACTGTCAAAGAAGTGAGCGTTGTTACTGACCGTTACACTGGCCAGGCAAAAGGTTTTGGTTTTGTGGAAATGGAGAACGACTCGGAAGCAGAATCAGCAATCAATGCGCTTAATGGCACAATGATGGGTGGACGCACACTTACCGTTAACGAGGCCAAGCCTCGTGAAGATCGCCCACGAACGGGTGGCGGCGGCGGTGGATATGGCGGCGGTGGTGGAAGTCGTGGCGGCGGTGGCGGTGGAAACCGTGGCGGCAGCGGCGGCGGCGGCGGCTACAGTGGTGGCGGAAGCCGCTGGTAGTCTTCCAATAATCGTGACTGAAAGCCGGATGCTCTTGCATCCGGCTTTCAGTTTTTTATAATATAGCTTAGCTTCGCCAAGCTATATTATAAAACTAAACTTACTATAAATATTCTCAGGAAACTATGAGATGAGCAGCTCACCCGAATCGCTAGGATTTGAACCGGATCGGCTTGCGGCTGTCGGCAAGGCAGTCGAGCAAGGAATGAAAAATAACCTATATCCTTCCGCAGCCTTCGCCGTGCTGCGCCACGGAATGATTGCGGCTAAAGGGCAATTCGGTCACATTCAGCCAGATACAAACCCTGCGCTCAAAACTGAATTCGATACCATATTTGATATGGCCTCCCTCACCAAAACCATCACAGCCACCCTTCTGCTCATCGCAGTAGAGCGAGGTGAACTACAACTGGGACAAAGCGTTAGTTTTCACATTCTCGAAGCAGATAAATCGGCCGCAGCAGACTGCACACTCAGGCAGTTAGCCACCCACTCTAGCGGTCTCCCACCCTGGAAACCTCTCTACAAAACGACTCATCCCACTCCACTTGACGAAATACTATCTACACCTTTAGATCATCTGCCAGGGACCCACTATGCATACAGCGATCTGGGATATATCCTTATTGGCGAGATACTCACCAGAGTTTGCAGGCAGCCATTGGATCAGCTCGCTCAGGAAAGAATATTCGATCCTGTGGGCATGAAGAATAGCAGCTATCGGCCCGATCTGTCCCTAAAAAATAAGATTGCTGCTACTAGAAACTGTCCGTGGAGAGGTGAGGAGAAGATACTAATCGGGGAAGTCCACGATGCTAATGCTCACAAACTGAATGGGGTGGCAGGACATGCTGGGTTATTTTCAAATGTCCCGGACATGATAAAATTTGCACTGGCACTTCAGTATTCCCCAAATACTGCGCATCTAAAGACGTCGCCCTTGATTCATCTTCCAACACACCATCTTGTAGAAGACAGTCAGATAGATCCATCGATAGGTGGTCACTCAATTGGGTGGTTTACCCCACCGAATGGAATGCTGCCCTGTGGTGATCTGCTATCAAATCGCAGCTTTGGGCACACTGGATTCACAGGCACCTCGATAGTATTTGATCCGACTTACGATCTCACGATAATACTTCTCACAAATCGAGTATACGTTCCAGGTGAAGGCACGGGCATACTTCGATTGCGGCGAACCATCTCCAATCTCGTCGCCGGCTCGATTCTGCACTGAAAAATCAATTCCCTGGCATTGATATAGATATTCTACGCCTATTTTTAGAAAGAGCAGTTATTTCAAGATTCTTCATTATTAACCACGAAATACACTAAACACACGAAAATCTATCCAGAACAGTCTTTTGCAAAAGTCTCAAAATGGATAATCACTCTTCACGCCCTCACCCCCCGACCCCCTCTCCCAAAAACAGGAGAGGGGGGGTGACTATGGCATTGGTTTTTCATTTTTCTATAGAGTTTTGATCTTACTACAAGCACATATCTCGCGAAATAGGAGATAGGCAACCAACGATTTAAAGCTCTCCCTCTCCTGTTTTTGGGAGAGGGGGTCGGGGGGTGAGGGCTCAAAGATGTGTTTGCACAGACTTTTGCAAAGACCTCAGAAGTACATAATTTATCTCAACTTCGGATGGGTATTCTTGGGAACTCCTTTTTTCGTGTGTTTAGTGTATTTCGTGGTTAACAATAAAGACCCGGCGTTATCGACTAACTCGGAATGGACTGAATATTTCGTGTATCGCGCACATTCCAGGCTAGAAGCAGCAGCGTCAATAGAAAACAGAGGGAACCGTTGATTTGAAGGGCGCGAACAGAATTCAAATGCTGAGCCAGATATCCAATCTCCAGCCCACCCAGTGGAAACATTGCATTAAAGACAAGGTTGTAGACGGCCATCACTCGGCCTCGCAATGAGTCAGGCACCTGCTCTTGAACGTATGTGTTGCAGCTGATCGCCATTAAAATCATGCTGCAGCCACCGAATACCAGGCAAAAAAGTGCGAGATAGTAATTTGTTATCACAGAAAACAACACGACACTCACACTAAACATTATCGCGCCGCCATACACCCACACTCGGCGAGGTAAAAGATGACTCATCCACGCTAGAAGTATGCCGCCAAGTGCTGCACCAATTCCATTTGCCGACATCATTCCACTGTAACCGCGTGCTCCCTGATGAAAACTGGTGGCGAATACAGGGAAGAGTGTCGAAAGTGGCCATGTAAAAAATGCGCCGAGACCAATTATAAGCACAGTTCGGTAGACCGATCTATTGTCTCGTATGAATCGAAATCCTTCCCAGATCGAAGCGTCTATTTCACACTTTCGGGGGGGAGATACGCGCATCATCAACAAAGATATAATAACAGCAATAAAACTGACAGCATTCAAAGCGAAACAGGCTGCTGCACTATATTTCACCAGAATGATGCCGGCAATGAGCGGACCCAGGAATCGAGCAACATTAAATCTGAGAGAATTTAATGCGATGGCATTACTTATGGCAGCTCGCTCATCCACGAGGTCGGTTACCAGAGCCTGCTGTGCTGGCATGTTAAAAGCATTCACTACAGAAGTAATACCCGATAGTACGACGACATGCCAGGGGAGAATCACCATCCATCGATTAGTGGCAAGGAGCGCTAGAAGAGTCGCAAGTATCATAGATGCGACTTGAGTCCAAAGAAGTATGTTGCGGCGGGAGTGGCGATCCGCAAGCTGGCCGCCCCACATAGCAAAGGCTACATATGGAATGGCGCTGGCGCCATTTACGATTCCAAGCCATAGTGAGGAGTGCGTGAGCTGCCAGACAAGCCATTGCTGAGCAACAGTCTGCATCCAGCTTCCAGCTACGGAAATGCTCTGCCCAACGAAGAAGAGCCTGAAATTCCTGAAAGAAAAGGCGTATAGCGGTCCGCCGCTCATTCGTACCGAAGGGCTTCAATGGGATGAAGCGCTGCTGCTTTACTCGCTGGATATATCCCAAAGAATATTCCTACCCCAGCAGACACCAATACCGCCGCAGCAATGGCCGAGGTATTGACGATAGTGTTCCAGCCGCCAATTTGGGCTAACAGAATAGATCCAACTACTCCCACCACAATTCCGATCACACCTCCGATAAGCGATATAATGGCTGATTCTATCAAGAATTGAAGCAGAATATCTCTTGGGGTAGCTCCGATCGCTTTTCGAATTCCAATTTCACGAGTGCGTTCGGTGACTGAGACGAGCATAATATTCATAATTCCAATTCCACCGACTATCAGCGAAATGACTGCTACGATTGATAGAAGTGAGGTCATAGTGTTTGTGACACTCTGCTGCCGCATCATGAGATCCGTCTGGCTGCGGATATTGAAATCGTCATTATCCGGATAGGGCGGGGGGATATGATGGCGGTTCCTCAAAAAGTTTGAAATCTGCTCTTGCGCAAGTGGCATCATTGCTGGGCTTATACAGCGAATGGACATATAGTTCAGATACTGACGATTTAGAATACGGCGCATGGCCGTGGTGATGGGAGCAACGATAAGATCGTCCTGATCCTGCCCGAATGCTCCTGCCCCCTTCGACGCCAGCATACCCACGACTTTGAATTTTTGCCGATTGACGGAGATAGTCAGCCCGGTCAGATCAGTGCCAGGATTTTTGGTGAGATTATCCGCCACGGTGCGCCCAACAACACACACTTTTTCACTGCCATCGAGCTCATAAGTGGTAAAATATCTGCCACGATCTACTTCCGCGTTATTTACGTAAAGATAGTCGCTGCTGGTACCTGTGATATTGGTAGAGGTGCTTTTATCTCCCAGACGAACCTGCACGTTATCTCGCACTTGTGGAGCAACCGCATCGACTGTTTTAGGAAAGCTTTTGGCAATCATTTTGGCATCGTCGAGAGTGAGATGGTTAGGCGTTGAAATTTTTGCGGCTGGCGCCGTAGGGTCTGCTGAAGTCGCTGTCTTGGAAATTGCTGCCGAAATTCTGAGGTGAGAGCTTCCTGGCCAGATCGAAAGCATATTTGTGCCAAGAGCATTCACGGTATCTGTCACTCGTTTGGTAGCTCCCTGACCTATGGCAACCACCAGGATAACAACACCCACACCGATGATAATGCCAAGCATCGTCAGCATGGTACGCATTTTGTTCGATGATAACCCCCGAAGCGCGATTCTCATCGATTCGACTATGTTCATTATGCCACCTTCATGTAATCCTGCTTGTGAACTCTGCAACTGCAAATTATTCAATAACTTAGCGCTCAATGAATGTCACGAGCTCAATTACCTTGAACAGCCACAGTATTTACTGCATTTGGCCTATTTTCACGTTCTGCTCGCATCTTTTCAAGTAGATCAGAAGCTTTCAGCCTGTGCTGAACTAGATAATCTTCCACTACCAGTCCATCGCGAATCGTAACCATCCGCTTGCAGTGCTGCCCTATATCTGGCTCATGAGTCACCATGACGATGGTCTTGCCCTCATCATTAAGTTCCTGAAAAATGTTCATGATCTCTTCACTCTGCAGACTCGCTAGGTTGCCTGTAGGCTCATCTGCAAGAATGAGAAGAGGATCAGAAGCGAGAGCCCTTGCGATAGCTACGCGCTGCTGCTGACCTCCGGATAGCTGATTCGATTTGTGGTCAAGTCTGTCGCCCAATCCCACGCGTTCCAGAGCTGCAATAGCGCTCGCTTCACGATTTTTTCGATGCCCATACACCAGTGGAAGTACTACATTCTCAAGCGCGGTCGTTCTGGGAAGGAGATTAAATCCCTGAAAGACAAATCCAATTTTGCGATTTCTGATCTGTGCAAGTTCCACTTCATCCATATCGGCCACCTCAATTCCGTCGAGCTGATACGAACCAGATGTGGGGGCGTCTAAGCATCCAATGATATGCATCAGAGTGGATTTACCCGATCCGGAAGGTCCCATAATGGCAGTAAATTCACCCATGCGAATATCCAGGTTTAATCCATCAAGAGCCTGTACTTCCTGATCGCCCATCACATATGTTTTTCTAATATCGCGCAGCCGGAGCATCGCGCGATTCTCATCGTTTGTCACATTCATAATCGCTTCTTTCAAGAACGCACGTTTACACAGTTTTTCAATACCTCATTATTTTATCAATCCCTTAAAATAATGGACTGCGGATGTCAGTGAGCAAGAAGGGGCGGACTACATGCCGCCTCTTCTTCCGCCGCCACCTCCGCCAGTAGGCCCAAATGGTGATGGAGCCCCCTGTGGTCCTTTTTTCTTCGAGAAATCTGCCCCAGCAAGTATCACAATATCTTTTTCTTTCAATCCGTCCAGGATTTCGGTATTCACGCCGTCGCTCGCACCAGTTTTTACCTTTCGGCTTTCAGGTGTTTTTTTGCCATCTTTTATTACAAGCACTCCAACAGTCGATCCCTTAGCGCCGACCTTTACTGCTTCCGCAGGTATGAGCAGTACATCCGAGTGGGTGCTTGTTTGAATGGTAACACTTGCTGTCATGTCCGGCTTTAAAAGATGACGCTTATCGTGAATAGAGACAGTGACATCATACGTAACCACGCCTTGCTGAATGGTGGAGCCAGAAGCGATTTTAGTTACTTTCCCTTTTATCCCTTTGCCAGGGAAGGCATCCACATGCACTTCTGCATCCTGGCCAATTTTCATCTTTCCGATATCAGTCTCGTCCACAAATACATCTACTTGCAGCCGGTTGAGATCAGCAACAATGATAAGTGTCGGCGCGGATAGACCAGCGGCAAGCGTCTCTCCCTGCTGTGATGCCAACTGAATAACGGTGCCAGAAATTGGCGAGCGGATGAATGTCTTATCCAGCTGGGCTCGGTAGTAGTCGACTTGAGCTTTAGCTAATCCAACCGCCTCCTGTGCCTGAAGAACGTCTTGCTGCTTCAGAACATCTTGAGTAATATTCCCCTGAGCTATCTGAAGATTTGCCTGAGCTTGTACCACGGCGGCGCGTGCATCATTCACATCCGCCAGCTTTGCCTTATCGGAATAGACGCCCGCTTTGGAAGCCTGAAGTGCAGCATCCGCAGACGCTACATTCTGCTGTGCCTGAATCACTGTATCTCTTGCGGATTGAATATCTGCGGCTACCTTATTTTTAACCAACTGTATGTTCTGTTCGGCCGATTTCACTTGAGACTGATTCACGATATTCACTGCTTCCGAAGAATCCACTACTGAAGATGCAACAAATCCTTTTTTTAATAGTTCCTGTTCTCGTTTGAGATTGATGGCAGAGTTGCTGGCATTTGCACGAGCTTGAGTGAGCTGATCCTGGGCATTCGCAATTTGAAGGTTTGTCCCTGCCTGTACCTGCCGCTGAGTGGATCTAGCGGTAGAAAGTGCAGCCTTAACTGCCGCCAGAGCTGTCTCCGCTCGGCGTATTTCAGTGGGGGTTTGTGCTAATTGAAGATTCGCACTAGCCTGCACAGATTCAAGCCTCGCTTTCGCTCCGCGCAGCGCGGACTGAGTTTGAGCAACAGCCTGTGAACTCTGTGTGCGCTGCATACCCACACCGGTCTGCTGCTGGAGCAGTCTGGTACGTGCAGCAGACAAACTCGCTTCTGCCTGATGAAGTTGTGCCACAATATCTGGTAAATCAAGTTCGGCAATCACCTGATTCGCTTTTACCATGCTGCCGACATCGGCATAGAGTCGCTTTATTCTGCCGGTAATTTGAGAGCCGATTTTAACCTGGGCTCCGGTCTCGGCAGTTATACTTCCAGTCGCAGAAACTGTCTCTACTAGGTCCCCCTTCGTTACGGGAGTAGTTATAAGATTTGTATTGGGGTCCTCAGATGCGTGGGTTTTAGTCCATCCCCACCACCCGCCACCTGTCAGAATGGCGAGGGTAATCGTAATTGGAACTATTCGCGCCTTCTTTTTTGCACGTTTACGTGCAGCTGAATTGGAAGGCACTGGCGTGGCGACCATACTATTTATCTCCTCGAATTATCTATGTAATGTCTTCAATTTCGGTTTTATATGCGAACCGTTTACCGATTCGATCTAAAATCTGAAGGGATTGGATAAATTCTTGTTTTTCGCACGATTCCATCTGTTCCCACATGTTTCTAAGATGATCCCGGCGTCTTGAATGCCTGGTACTTACCCATTCACGTCCCAGATCACTAAGTTTTAATCTGACGACCCTGCGATCGATGGAATCCTGTTGTCGTTCGGCAAGACCTCGTGCTATCAATCTGTCCGCAGCCTGTGTCAGCGCATTTAGTTTGATGCCTAATCTCGCGCCCAGCTGCCCCATTGGCTCTCCAGAATCAAGATCAATTGCCTGAGAATTTTCGCGGTACAGTGCGGTAACGAGTCGCATCTGGGCAAGAGGAAGCTGCAGTAATGGTAAGTCTAAATTATGAGAATCAACTAATTGTCGCGTAATATTTGGCATAATACACTCCAGCCAATCCAGTACAGAATCAACATCATTCGTATCTGGAGTGTGAGTAGATTGGGAAAAGAGTTCCTGTGTGGATGTTACGAGGCAGTGCATGTGATCAACTCACAATTATACGAATCCTGGCTGGAATAGAACAGAGTTAACCATTATACGTTTGAAATCATAAATAGTTCATATTAGTGAAATATATTTTTTTTGCCCTGTGTCTTTGTGGATAACGCTTACGCGGAAAGACAGATTTTGCCTATTCCCCCACCTCTTCCCTGATCATGCAAACGATAAAGCTGTTTGAGTTAGGGAAGGGGGAGGTGTCGGAGGATGGTATATTAGAAGCTGAAGTGCGTTCGGCATGAACACAATCTGCATTGCGAGCGGTATCAAAATCGGTGGAATTCATAAGATTCTTCCCTCAGCCCCCGGCCCCCTCTCCCTAAGCTTCGGGAGGGGGGAGTTATTGTTATTTGGGCTTTATTTTCCACTATTTGGAAACTACGTTGAGATTGGTTTAAAATTATACGCAAAATTGATAAGACCAAGCAAAGTCACCCCCTCTCCCGAAGCTTCGGGAGAGGGGGCCAGGAGGTAAGGGTCTGAACAGTGTGGGTATTACTCTTTATTTGAAGCTCGCAGATTATTCAGCCAAAACGAATTGTCTTGATCGACTGCTCCTGCCAGTCCACTGAAATCTATAAACATGATTTGAGTAACTTGATCAAGATCAAGTTTTGAGTTGTTATCTTTTGAATCGTCTGCAGCATTAAAATCGGCAAAATTTACCGTGATTGCCTTTTTCTCCGAAGATCCGGGAAGGTCTATATTTATAAAATATTTCCCACCGCCGGATTCTTCAAGCTGAATTCGAATGGTGGTAGGTTTTGAAGAGGCTGCATCAAAATGCAGTTGGGTTTTACCGGCCAGATTTTTTCCATTTACTGCTCTCGCAATACCAGCAAGTGTTCCTGCAGACTGGTGATAGTCTGCCTGGAGGCTGGATCCTGTCAGCGGTTTATCTGTCATACGCGTCAGATTCGCTTCGCCAAAAGTGAGCCATGCTAGTTGAGGGCGAACAAAGCTATCAAAATGATATCCCGACTGATCGACGGATGACGAAACGGCAATTTTTGTTTCACTCACTGTAAAATCGTCTAGAAATAGGATCTGGTCGCCGTTTTGGATATGCAGTAGTTTAGCTAAGTTAGGATCATCATTCTGAGCGAGAATCTGACCAAAATCTGCAATGCCAATGCCTTCCACTTTTTCCAAATCTAGCTTGCCATCGGGATCTTTAGGATCGTCTTTGCCAGTTCCCAATGTGAAATCTTCAGGCGCTAATTCGACATGCTGCCATCTGTTTTTTGAAACAGAGAACATGGCATTATAATGACCGCCTTCTTTTTCACTTAAAACAAGTATCAGGGAGGTGCTGTGAGTTGGTTTTACCCAGAACGATAACGATTGCATTTTACCAATTTTTTCTTCTGGAGTAGGCAACACCATCAAATTGAATTCATTTTTTTTAACGCCATAATCGAATTTAAGCGCAGCCTTCCCCTCCTTCACGTTGGATGCTTCATGCGTAAGAGAGACCTTTGATGACTGCCCCATCGCCAGCCAGCCACTTTCATCTGTTTCAAAATTAAGCTGCAGAATGGGTAACTTTTCACAGGTTGCAACGCCAAGCGCCGCAGTCAATAAACCCAATATCATCAATCCACTTTTAATGATCATACTTAGCCTCCATTTTAATGTCTCGTTTCTGTAAGTCGACTTATAGGAAGTACGTACAATAAAATCTAGGGTTTCACAATTAAAAATAGACAGGTCGAGAGCATAAGATCATCGACCCATTTCTTTAAAACGATCCTTCATTGTAGCCACCGAGGTCTTTAACAAGATGTGTCTTGACTGCCTTGCGATTTATTTTTGCAATTCGGCATAGCTCACAGGTACAATACGTTAATGTTACTTATTTGTTGCGTTTAAGGGAGTGTGGAATGCACGATGTTAGTGAAATGATGGTTTTGGATGCACTGCGAGTGGTTCAGGATCCAGATCTGCATAGAGATATAGTTTCGCTTGGTTTTGTCAAAGATATAAAGATTTGCGAGGGCAATTTATCCTTTAAAATAGAATTAACTACCCCTGCTTGCCCTGTAAAAGATCTGCTTAAACAGCAGGCTTATGATGCTGTCATGGCAATCCCCGGTGTGACTCAAGTGGCTCTCGAAATGACCGCACAGGTAAGAGGTACAAAAACAGCCCCGCAGGATCTACTTCCTGGTGTACGCCACGTCATCGCGGTGGCCAGTGGTAAAGGCGGCGTCGGGAAAAGCACGGTTGCAGTGAATCTCGCTGTAGCGCTTTCCCGTACGGGTGCGAAGGTGGCTCTGATGGACGCGGATATATACGGCCCATCACTTCCGCTAATGATGGGAGTAAAGCAGCGCCCCATGATGAAGGAGACTCCCGAAGGAGCAAAAATGGTGCCCGTAATGGCACATGGAATTTTGATGATGTCCTTAGGGTTTCTGCTGGATGACGATAAGGCTGTAATATGGCGAGGTCCGATGGTTGCGGGAACGGTGCGTCAGCTTCTAAGTGATGTGCTGTGGGGCGAGCAAGACTATCTCATTGTCGATCTTCCCCCGGGTACAGGAGATGCTCCCCTAAGCCTGGCTCAGCTAGTACCGCTATCTGGAGTTGTGATCGTGATGACTCCCCAGCAGGTGGCCCAGGATATTGCCAATAAGAGTATTCTCATGTTCCGTACCGTTGCTGAAGGGTCTGGTAAATCTATACCCATACTTGGTGTGGTGGAGAATATGAGCGGGTCGGTTTTCGGTACGGGTGGAGGCGAGACAGCAGCTGCACGTTTAAAGGTGCCTTTTCTAGGTCGAATTCCACTGGAGCAGGAGGTGTGCGCTGCCGGCGATGCCGGGCAGCCGATTGTGCTGAGATCACCGGATTCTGCAGCAGCCATTGCAATCAAAGAAATTGCAGGAGCGTTGGCTTCGCAGGTGAGTATCCATCAGTATGAGAAAGATAGTGCTGTTATAACAGATTAGTACCTTAGAAGTTAACTTGCGTTCAGAATGAACGCAAGTTCTGTTTGCGCCGGGGTTGAAACCCCGCGCTGGATTTGCAAAGCCCATCTCCGGTCGCTAGACGCTCCCTGCATGGGCTAAATTATCAATTTATTCACCTCCCTCTCCTCGCGAGGTACGAGCATCTGGGAGAGGGGCAGGGGGTGTGGTTAAGAGTTTACTTTCGGTTCTGGCTATGCCAATTTGAGATTTGAGAAGTATAATCACAGGTCAACTGCTTCGAACTCAGCAAATAGATTACTGCACTCAGCTATATCAGCCAAGTTGGTGTAGCTGCAGCTCTCAGGGAACGATCCCATAGAGAGAGTACAGCCGGGTTCGAATGTGCTTGAGATATCGCTTCAGCGGATTTCCATTCAAACACTTCAATAATGGTCTCGTCCTTAGCCCGCATCAGACACCCAGGCTGGTCTGTGATCAATCCCTGTTCGGTCAGGATTTTTAAATGATCTTTGACCGCAGCTTTTAATATGGCCTGTTTCCCTGGTTTCGGGAGATAAGCCACGATGACACATCTTCCCATTCAGACCTCCTTTTCAGTTGTCATATGATAACAATCCAGAACAAGCGATGCTCTCTTGAGTTCAAGCTTTCGGTATGCCGCGTATCGTAGTAGTGATTGGGGCAATAGTGATGCCTGTCAAGAAGGTGATAGCCGAACTGCGCGTCAGAACCAGAACCGGACATCGTTTATCGGGGACACGGAATGTGTACCAATAAATCTCTCCTTGCTTCACAGCGCACTCCAATCTTGTTCAGTCTCCCACCGTCAAACTCATCAGACTTAGCAGCATGTTGCGCGTAGCCCTGAGCGTGCAATTGCTCTAACACAATTGTTTTTTGGTTCCGGAGCGCAAGTTCTAAAGCGATGCGTGCAAAATCATTACGAGTAATCGAAAGAGTTCGTGTTGCCTGGTCAATTGCCGCGAGTAAAGACTCGTCAACTGCTAGCTCAATAGTTTCCATTTATGCTGCCTCTAAAGCTTGTTATTCCATATCGGTGTAGGGTGTGTGGGTTTCTTGGACAAGATCGCCTTGTTAATGAACCTTAAGCAGAGTATATCATGAAATTGGTAAACTAACACCCTGAAACAAGCATGATATTCTGTCAGCAGTATACTCCACGCAGCGAGTCCAGTTCAGGTGGCATAAGTAATCGAAAGTATATTCTAGCTCTAAAAAAATCGGGACAGAATCTCGTTCCTCTTCAGTTCGCATCTGCTAATTATCCAGATCAAGCGAATCTCTCTTGAGTTCCCGTTTAACTTCGATGACTTTCAGTCGAGCCGCAGCAATATCTTCGACCAGTGTTCGATAGGCTGGCGAAGACGCCGCTCCCCCTTGTCTCAGGACATAGGATGGATGATAAGTTGCTGCAGCGAATCGTGCATACGGTGTGGTGAACCACTGTCCGCGTTCTTTCAATATTTGGAAATCGGCATGGATAATATTCGATGCGGATGGTCTTCCCAAACAAAGAATTACTAGAGGTCGGATGATATCGAGTGTCTGCTGAAGCCAGGGCGCACAGGCAGCCGACTCTTCTGGAGTGGGTGGGCGGTTGATAACTCTCTCTCCTTCAATATTACACGCCCGGCAGCGCACCACATTGCAGATATAAACGTGTTTGCGTGTAATTCCATTCTCTGCGAGGCACCCATCCAGAAGCTTCCCAGATCGACCTACAAATGGCCTTCCAGTCTCATCTTCATCCTGCCCGGGACCTTCCCCAATCAAAACAAGAGGTGCATTCGGATTTCCTTCTCCAAAGACAACGTTTGTTCTTGTTTTGGACAGATCGCAGGCAGTGCAGATCCGTGCTTTTTCAGAGAGCACAGCGAGTTTTTCTGAGATATCGTCCACCATTAGTTACTCTAGTTCCTCAATGAGTGCTTGTGCAAGACGCTGATGGACTGCCGAAAGACTCTCTGGGATAACTCTCACGTCCGCCAGTACAGGCATAAAATTTGTATCGCCATTCCAACGAGGGACTATGTGCCAGTGGATATGGTCGGCAATTCCTGCCCCTGCTACCCTCCCCATATTCACGCCGAGATTGAACCCATCCGGTTTAAAAGCACGTTTCAGGAGGTTCACGCCAAGACGTGTAAACTGCATCACTTCCAGCATCTCAACATCCGTAAAATCGTCGAGGCTTGCAGTGTGCTGATACGGTACCACCATCAAATGGCCATTGCTATACGGATAGGCATTTAATATGATGTAGGAGTGCACTCCTCGATGTACGATCAGATTCTCCATATCAGAAACTGGGTTCTGCCTGGGAAATTCACAGAAAATGCACCCTTCCATCTTATCGGCATTCTCTATATATTTCAAACGCCACGGAGCCCATAGCTGATCAGTCATAGAAACCTCTCTCAAATAGTTCACTAATATCCCAGAATATAATTATGTTCTCTTCTACTACTATTTTCTCCTCCGGGCAACTTTTCACGAATATTGAACATTCGACACTAACCATGTTTAGTAGAACTAATGTTGCGATGATAAAGAGGCATTCATAGCAGGATTACAGAGATCGTATGGTGAATAAAAACAATGATTAACGTAGGAAATTCACTATAAATAAGCCCACTCATACTTTGCAGGACGCTCCTTAATGCCTACTTTTGAAGTCTTCCTTTCGGGTTTCTTCGCTATCTTTACACATCACCAGTTTCGAGGCAGCGATTTTCTGACCTATCTACAGCGCCCTGCTCCGAGGCGTGCTGGAGACGAAGCCTCTATTGTTGATAATACAGTTATTAGCCCTCTGCTGGACTTGCTTGGATTTGCTCCTGGAGAGCAGGTTTACAATCAGAATAATAAGAATGGACGCCCAGACTTCGTACCGACAACCGACGAGTATGGGGACTGTTTCGTTGTGGAAGATAAAAGCACGGCACTCGATTTGACCCTGGATATTGCCGATCCCGAAAGTAATCTATCTCAACTTTTTGGCTATATGCGTTCGCTCGGCCTGAGTTCCGGATGGCTGACGAATGGCAGACGTTTAATGGTCTGGCAGTTAAGCAATCCCTTGCAGCTCGAATGTAAGATTGATCTGGACATACCGTTAGCTCTGCGCGAACGGGCATCTGGCGGCGAAAACGGCCTCTCCCCAGCCACAAAGCAGGCGCTTCTCACACTCTGGGAACGTTTTCGTAAAGAGACGTTTGCGGACTGGGAACTATTGGAAAAAGAAATCGCTACAGAGTTAGATGAGTGGCAGCTTCAAGCTCTTCCAGTGGGCGGGAATGAAGCCAATCAGGAACTGCTTGTCGATGCGGTTAAGTCGCTCTTGCAAGACCTACAGGTGGATGCACGAAAAAAACTGGATGTCCATCTACAGCGTCATGCAGAATACACTGCCACCCGCGACCGGCTGCACGCAGGCGACAGAGAGACAATTCCACAACGTCTGGATATTCTGCGAGAGCGTGTGTTATCTGAACTGAAACGTTTCGCGCCGCTTGTGGGGTTGGAACCAGATGAAGTCAGTACAATAACGGACAGTCTGTACACACTTGAGCACGATCCGCGAATATTTCTGAACACAAAAGAACTGTTGTCGACGACACTGAAGACTATCAATGCGGCAAGTATGCGCAAGTTCGCAGATGATAGAAAGGGTGTCAAGGCATGGTCAAAATTCGATAACGGCCTGGGCGCACTTGGAGGCGCACTACAAGAGTTTGGCGATGTGGCCTTTACCTGGCATCAGAAAGCAGCGCTATATCAGTACGACTATCGCGAGTCTATCCAGGTTTATGAGAACTATACCATCTGGAAAGCTGTGGTGCAGGAGACGATGCTTGGCGGCCTGGAAGAAGCGCAGCGGCGCGATGAGTTTGCGCTGCAAGCAACCTACGTCATCTTTATCCGTCTGCTGCTCATTCGTGTCTGTGAGGACAAAGGAATCCTCCCTAATCCAATACTATCCGACGGCGGGCTGAAACGCTGGCAGGATGTCATTGAACGATACTTCATCTTTACGACTGGAAATCCTTATAACACACTTTTAGACATCGCGTACCAGAACGCGCAGAACATCTACGCGCACTTCTTCACCGGGCGCGAACTATTCAACTGGTACAGCCTTGACCGTCTGCGTTTCATCCGAGTCCTCTACCAACTGAATCGATTCAACTTTACAAACGTCGACTCAGACCTCATCGGCACGATCTATAACACCTATGTCGGGCGGCCAGAGAAGAAGTAGAAGGGGCAGTACTATACGCCTCCACAGATCGTCAACTACATTTTGGACGAGAGCGGTTACGTGATCGGCTCGGGAATTATCGGTTCAAACAAGCGGCTGATTGATCCGGCTTGCGGCAGTGGTACGTTTCTGGTTGAGGCGGCGAGGCGATTAGTGGCAGCGTACAGTTCAGTCGGTGGGTCGCCGCCTATGCATCTCATCGACAGGGTTCGCGAAAACCTATACGGTTTCGACCTTAACCCCTTCGCCTGCTACCTTGCAGAGGTCAACCTGCTCATACAGGTTCTCGACCTGGTAAAGCTGGCTCTTGATGGTAAAACGCCCCCGAATCTACAGCGGTTCCACGTCTACAACGTCGATGCTTTGGCTCCTTCCAGTGGAGTGCTCTATTTTGCGCGCTCGAACACGCTGATGGGGGAAGAGTTAGATATTGTCGATCGCATCAAGGGCCGCCATGAGGAGTATCAGTCAGGATTCGGGTGGGTTGTAGCTAATCCGCCCTATGGGGCTGGCCTGACAGAGAGTTACAAACTCTCACTGCGTGAGTGGTGGCCCTCTGTCTTCTATGGCAAACCGGATACCTATGTGTTCTTTTTCGCTCTTGGCCTTCAACTACTTGGAGCAAACGGGCGGCTAGGTTTCATCACCCCGAACACTTATTTGATGGGAACCAACACTGCGAACTTGCGAGAACAACTGTTATCTGCAGGCCGTATCACACAGATTGTGGATTTGCCTTCAGGTATGTGGAGGGATATGAACGTGGACTGCGTGCTGCTTTTTCTCGCGCTAGACAGTGATGAGGAGCGGCGCAAATCGCAGCAAACGCAAGTTTTCAGTATGAATGTTCGCGATACTCTGGAAAAACTGACCGGGAGAGAGTGGCAGGAAACGTTCACGCAGTCGCAAAGTAAGTGGATAGAAGCCCAACAACACGAAATAAATATAAGGTAGACTCCCTTGCTAACCCAGATTGAGGAGGCGTGTCGTGTCAATATAGAAGACGGTCTCTCAACGAAAATTCAACGTCTTGGTGATATAACTCAGAGTATGCAAGGCATCATTCCGTATAAAACTAAAGCCGAGGGGACATCAAATCTGTACATCAGACCCCAGGTAGAAGTACCTTTGAATGAATTAGAATGGAAGCCGTTATTGGATGGAAGCGGGTTTGTAGGCAGGTACGAGATGCTTTGGGGCAAAAGTCACCCTTTCTTGAAATATGGTAAATGGCTATGGTGTCCACGTGAACCGAAATACTTTACTTCAGCTAAGCTGATAGTTCAGTATATGCGTAATCGTGCTTTAAAACGCCGTATTGTCGCCACATATGATGATACCGGGATCTATAATCGTCATAACTTCAGTAATATTATAGCTGGTGATCCAATATATGAACTGAAGTATATACTCGCTTTATTCAATTCATCACTTCTGAACTATTGGTATGCACGTCACTATGACAATGTCAACATCAATCCTGATTACTTTCGTACTTTACCAATCTATCCCGCGAGCACAGCGGCACAATCCGAAATCATCGTGCAGGTAGATCGGCTGCTGGAGAAACATGCCGCACTGAATGCCCTGCGAGAACAAGGCTATATCATATGCACTCACCGTGACGGAACTCATGAAATCGTCATTCCCTATGATGTTCTGCTCGGCCAGATGAAGGATGCAGACCCCAATCTCCCTCTATTCTCTTTATACGATGCGCAGGCGGTGGGGCTTTTGCGGTTACCCGTGCAGTGCGACCAAGCCGCACAGATTTCGCGAGTATTTACACCGAACAAGTTTCCCAATACCGTCGTACTCCGTACCAGTAAACTCTGGCTGGAAGTAGACGATGCGGATATACGCCGCTTCCTGCTGAACTACCTGGACCGCCCACAGTGGAAATGTCGATCGTGGGACGAGATTTCCACCATTGCGCTTCTGCCAGAAACTCCAGCTGCCCTGACGGCATTCTTCACTGAGGAGGCGCGGATCACTGCAGGAATACGGAAGGCATTAGAAGTGGTGGCTTCAGCAGACACAGAGATTGACCGGCGTGTTCTTGATCTCTACGGCATTACAGACCCGGCAGATCGCCAGCAAATTCTTGGCAGCGCTCCCGTCGGAGATGATATCGAGACGGAATTGGAAGACTCTGGTGAAGAAGAAGTATCCTCTTCCGAATCCGTTGCAGACTGATCTTGCGAAAACTAGAAATTTGCTGCATGCGTTGGGTATGATACGATTGTAGTGAGGAAATAAATGACCGAGCGAGAAAAGTATCTTTTTGACATAAACGGCTATCTGGTGGTGAGAAACATACTCACTGATGCCGAAGTGGTGGGACTCAATGAAGCCATTGAAGCAAATAAGCACGAGCTCCGAGAAGACGGAAATTCGAACACTGCCGGATCTAAATTCCTGCAAGGTGATCGATAAAGAGGATTTTACACATGTATGCTCACCTGGCCGAAACCCCACTGTTAACCATTTCGAGATATGCTGGCTCACAAACCATCCATTCCTTATCTGAACACGATGTTGGGACGAGGGTGGCGCATGGATCACGCTCCCTTTATCTTGTGCGGCGGCTAGGGAGCGGACGGATTAATACTTCACGGCCCAGGAAGTGAGTTCGATGGGGCGCAATACTATGCCTACAAGAATGGTACGATGCGATGTGGAATGGTCGTATTCCAGTATCAACTGCACGATGTAAACCCTGGCGATGGAGGATTTTGCTGTATTCCTGGAAGCCATAAAGCGAACTATAGGTGCCCAAAATCTATTATAGAGTTCGAATCTGATCTCGATCTCATCGCAAACCCTTCTTGCGAAGCTGGTGATCTAATTATTTTCAACGAAGCTACCACGCATGGCACACTGCCTTGGAAAGGAAAAGACGAACGAAGATCACTGCTGTACCGATTTTCACCCAAATATCTCCATTTCGCAGGCGGTGAGTATACAAGCACGTTCCCAAGCTGGGTTGATGAGATCACTGAAGCACAGCGTGCTGTGCTGGAACCGCCCTATATATACAATCACCCTCTCATTGAGAGTGATGGAGTGACGGTTGTCCGGCCGCTAAGGGAGTAGATCGTAAACCATATGCTATCACACATCATCCAAGGAACGGGAAGTTCGAAGCGATGTTTATTACCCACACAAGAAGGAACAGAATTTGGTTACAGGACTGATAATAATGCTGCTGACTACTACCTTAGTTGATTCACATGCCGCCACTAAAATCTCGATATGGAATATCTGGCAAGTAAAGGTATCTCCTGGAACAGTGAAGATTGGCCGCCGGCGGATCCAGATCAAGGCTGAAACGACACTGGATATTATGCCATCTGAGATGATAACCGTGAAAGATGAGCCATTCTCCATCCTTCCTCTCTACGATGAGAAAGGCGCTCCATGGGCACGAGGCGCTAAACCGCATGGTCTTGTCACGTTCGAAACAACAGCTCCTGATATGTTGGTAGTAGACAGTTTCAATCTCAAACTGAGTACAGGTGAAGCAACTCCATTGAAACGCGGATTGGACTATGAAATCGAAATGCGCTGGGCAACATTCGGTCGGCTTGTGGGTGGTTCCATCGGAGCTGATATACCGGTATATGCAGACTACTCCTACGGGAAGTCTCGGATCGATTCAATCGTTGTTGATGAGGAAGGTGCTGTTTCGGTCGTTCAAGGTAAACCGCATGTTTCTACTCCTACTCCGCCACAACTGCAAGGTGGATCGATTGCTTTTGCCAATATTTGGGTTCCCGGCCGACTCACCGCTCTCACGGCTGAAAATATTTACCCGATTCTGGAATCAAAGTACCCTGATATGACATCCGGAACTCATGCTCCTGCTGAAACTCTGCTTCCGAAGACCTGGACGAAACTAACCAACGGTCAGCCTTTGAAGATACTCGCTTGGGGAGACAGCGTGACAGACGGTGGGCAGGCAAGCGATTCCGCGCATCAGTATCAGCGCCGCTTTGAAAGTTTACTGCAGAAAAAATTCCCTGCCGCAGCTATCCACCTTTCGACGGTGGCATGGGGTGGCAGGAACACGGACAGCTTCCTTCAGGAGCCGCCTGGTTCCCCTTACAATTTTACGGAGAAAATAATTGGCACGCATCCCGATTTGATTATCATGGAGTTTGTAAACGATGCGTATATGACTCCTGCGGTTGTGGAACAGAAGTACTCTTATCTGTTGAAACGCTTTCAGGAGATCGGGGCGGAGTGGATAATCCTTACGCCGCACTATGTCCGCCCGGACTGGATGGGAGTATCGAATGTGCGCGTCGAATCCGATCCCAGGCCTTATGTAGCTGGTTTACGCCAGTTTGCTAAGAAGCATAATATTGCTTTGGCGGATGCTTCGCTGCGTTGGGGACATCTGCTCAAAGAGGGAATTCCGTATATCACACTCCTCAGCAACTCAATCAACCATCCCGACGACCGCGGCCACGAAATGTTCGCACAATCACTGATAGAGTTTTTCGGCGGACAGTAGAACCATAAGAATCGACCATGCGAACAGTTTATGTATTCAGTTCACCTTACTTCATTATGATATCCGCCAAATCCAAACCTACTTACGATGCGTGATATAGGCGAGGAGACTGAAAATGAAGTTCAATAAAGCTATTATTCGAATCTCTACTTTTTTGGGAGGTATAGGTGGCCATTAAAAGAAATATTTTGAAGGCACCTGGCTAGGTACAACAGTTGGGCTGTTCGGAGGCTGTGGAATCGGTGTGCAAGATATTAGGCTGAACCAGAAGTATTTGGCCGCCGAGTTGATCGGGCAGTTCCATACCTGATGGCGCCAGCAGTGCTACGCGTTAGATCGCGTGCAACAAAGCCTAACGCGGATAGCTTTCCCGCAGGGATAGTATTGAAGTTCCGAAGCCAGGCAAGCGCTCGAACGCATTAGCGGGTGAATAATCTGGAATGTTAAAACGACCTTCTTTGACATGCTCTTGCGTATTCGATCATGAATGCGTGGAGCTATTTTTGATTCAATGCGTGATATTCATTTTGATAAAACTACTATCAGTATGGATTGGAGTAACTTCAGAATAATTCTGCATAAAGTCTTGAAGTCATGAGTGAAAACGTTAGTGTATCAGTAGAATTGTGCAGAATAACTGAGCAATCTTTCGAATATCCGATGACATGTTTCGAGAATATATATGCAATCTGTGTGAAATCGGAGTAAACATGCGAAAGATTTCCGTATACATGTGAAGGATTGTTGTTAAGCTGCAAAAGACCGAGGTAAAGCAGTGAAGGAATAGTGCAAAACTGTGAAAGATCCCAGTCAAACTGTGTAGGTTCGGAGTAAAACTGCGAGAAACTGAAGCATTGTTGTAAGAAACTGAAGCATTGTTGTGAGAAACTCGTCCGGTTTCAAGCGAAACTATAGCTATTTCTCAGGAAAATATGATTATTTCCAACAAAAAATGGTAGTTTCCAGGGAAACCGGTCTTATTCCCTGGGAAATCGACCAAATACTGTGAGAAATAAGAATTTTTTTGTGGGAAATCAGACATATTCCCGGAGAAAACATCCAGTTGCTGTGAGAAACCGGTGTTATTTTTAGGGAAACCAGAATAGTTCTTTGGGAAACCGAGCCCACGCTACAGCCGTAGCATACTGAATCTCGAAGCAAAAGATAAATTTATTGTATAGATCACTCGAGGATTTTGAATATTTATAAATTTCACCTCCATTCATCAGGCGATATTATGTTTGCTTGAAAAGTAATGACCCATATATCAGTTTTTTAATAATAATACTTGAGATTACCGTAAAGTGTGTAAAAATAAACTGAATTTTTATATCTCGTGCACAGCACGCAGTGGTAGCGAAGGAAAAAATAAAATGATCATTCCTTTTAAACTTTGAACCTACGCGTGAATTCGAGATTTATTTTGGAATTCTCTGTGCCTCTGCGTACTCTGCGCGAGAAATTGTATTGGATGTTTGTGCTAAAAGTTTCCACAGTTTTTACAGCAATGCCTAAGTATTAAACAGTTACTTGTGTGCAGGATATTTTTCTTATCTCATCCCCTGCCTCTCTCCTTAGTATTCCATCGCAATCTCGGACGAGAGGGGAGATAGGAACTTCACCCCCGGTTACTGTGAGTTCTAAGATGGTTCTGGTATAATATGCCTGAGTACGGGTGTTGTGGAGTATTGAACTTGCAGGAACTGTTGACTATCGGCTACGAAGGGCTGAATACCCATCAGTTTATAGGGCTGCTGAAGTTGGGGGATGTGCAGACTGTGGTGGATATTCGCCAGATGCCGCTGAGCAGGAAACCTGGCTTTTCTAAAAAGTCGCTGTCGCTATTAGTGCAGGCTCATGATATGGACTATATCCATATTGGCGCTCTTGGATGCCCGAAGGATATCCGAAACGACTACTATTGAGACCGGGACTGGATCGAATATACTGTTCGCTTTAAAACTTATTTGGAAATACAGTTAGAATCGATGACCATCCTGGCTAAACTTGCAATGGATAAACGCTGCTGCCTGCTCTGTTTTGAAGTTGATCCTAACTATTGCCATCGTCTATTTGTCGCTGAGCGCTTATCGTCTATCACAGATACGAGTTTTGAAATACATCACCTCATAAATCAAGAACCAATTCAAACTGCTCCTGTAGTTTCTGATGCGGTTTAGGCGGATATATTAATCCTACAATTAAACTTTGATCCTCAGATCTCACATACAATAGTGCGTTTGACTATTCCGAAGATTGTAGTCACAATTAAGCACTTAAGTTATTAGAACTAATTAGCAAGTAAATCATATTTGTCGTGGGAATCTGAGCGCCCACTCGTGTGATATTATTCAGAAACGATTAGTGGTTTCTCTGTGCCACAAATAGGGGATCAATTTGGCTGACCTAATCCAGATGGGTGAATTCATGACCGGTGGCGAAGAGCGGACGGCAATACGCCTTCGCGATAACCTCCCAGGTAATTGGAAGATAATTGCGAATAAAGTCATTCCTTTTCCTAATGGTGTCAGTCGCGAAATCGATTTCATAATCCTAGGCACAAATCGCATCTTCGTTGTGGATAGCAAAGGTCTTCGTGGCAAGATTCATGGTACTGATGCATATTGGATTTTAGCTAGCGGTGAAAGCCGTGACAACCCACTCAATAAAGTTGAAATGATTGCCCGAAGCCTGGCGGGCCGCATCAGAGCTGAAGTTCCCTTTATTAGGGACGGGTTGGGAAACGCGCCTTTTGTAGAAGCCGTCATCGTGTTCTCTGATGCCGATGTAGAATTCTTGATACAAGAACCGCGTAGAGATCACATCCTTAAACTAGCAGACTCCGACGCCGCACTCAAGCGGCTAGACCGATTGGGTAAGGACAAAAGTATTGCACCTTTCCGCGATAAGATTTTGCAACGTTTAAATCTCCTTCCACCGCGTGAAACACTCCCGAAACTCATCAACACTTTCCGTATCATTGAACCGCTTGCTGATGGACCACACTATCGTGCCTTCCTAGCGCAGAACGAGGCAGACGCTGCTTCGCCGCGCCGACTTAAGATGTATCGACTAAGCGGTCTTTCTGTGGAGGAACGAGAAGAGCAAAAGAGACTGATCTTTCGTGATTACAGCGCTTTGGTACGCCTCGCTGAAACCCGACTTACGCCAGGCGTTGATTCGCCATTTAGTTGGGCCGACGATCAATATATGATTGTGCCACAACGAATCTTTAATCTGCCTTCGCTTCGGTCGACATATTCTGTCACCGTCAACAATACACCACTTGTTTTTCGCCTTAAACTGGCTGAGCGGCTGCTATCGGGCCTCAAAACTTTACACACGAATGGCGTCCTCCATCGTAATCTAACTCCAGATAATATATTCGTAGATGCCTCTATCGACCCACCACGAATCGGATTCGCTGATTTCGACTTTGCTCGCATTCCAGGTTCTCAATCTATCGCTACGACAATAGATGAACTTATTTCTTACACACCTTATCTTGCTCCGGAAATTAAAATTGGAGCGAGTTTTGCCGATGAAACTACAGACGTATTCGCGCTCGGAGTGATATTGCTTGAACTCTTTACCGGGCAGTCCGCAGATGAATTGCGTGACCATGATGGAAATCTACGTTGCCCGCAACTCACTTCGGATGATCCTCTCTTGACACCTCAGGAGATGGATGATTTGCGTGACATTCTTAACTTAATGATTGCATCCGATTCTCGTCTGCGTAGCAACGTGGATGACGGATATCAACTAGTAAAAGATCTTCTTGCGTCTCGCCAGAAACGCGATGTTTCATCGCCTGCCTCTATCCCGTCTGTCAGAGAAAATCAGAATGCTGCCCAAACGTCGTCCGTTCTTACTTCCATTGGAATTTATCAGCCTAACGACTACGTCGGAGAACGATATAAAATCGAGCGAATATTGGGGCAGGGCGTAACGGCAAATACTTACCTCGCCTATGATGATGTGGCTAACGATCTTTATGTTTTAAAGCAAATTAGACATCGGGATGAAGCTGACCGTTTAGCCCGGAATGAGTTTGCTGCGCTAAAACGGTTACATCATCCCAACATAGTGCGCGTAGTAGATGTGTTTTCATCCCGCGATCCATTTCAGTTAAAGATGGAATACGTCGCAGGAGATTCATTATTTGACCTCTGGCAAAGACATGATTTTCCGTGGGAATGGGAAAAAGTGGCTACCTTTGGAGACGCTGCTCTGAGCGCACTGGAGTATTTGGAAGAAAAAGGGGTGGCGCATCGAGATATATCTGGCCGAAATGTCATGGTACTACCGGACGGAAAGCCAAAGATAATCGATTTCGGATTTGCAAGCCCTGTTAGAGATTTGAATGAAACTCAAGTTGGCACTGCTCTCTATCGCGCCCCTGAATTGGAACACGGTGAAAGTTGGAACAAAACATGCGATGCTTATGCTATGGCAGTTCTGCTTTACCAAATGCTTTTGGGCGAAATTCCGTTTGAGCAAACCATAAGCGGGAATTATGATAAAACAGCAGTCCACTCGATGCCGACGATAGTAGGCGGAGATATCGATACAACTCGAAAAGCAGAATTGGGTGGCGTTCTGCTACGTGCATTATCTTCAGAAAGATCAGCACGATTCGATTCGGTTCACGCGTTTCGAGTCGCATTTCACGAAGCAATCCGCTTCACAACAAGGGAGGCCGTGGAAGCAATCGGCGAGCGTCGGATCAATTTTTGGGTTCAAAATATTCAAGGATTGTACCGTAACAGTCGAGTCGGGAATGCGGACAACCGTGGACTGGACTCGCTTTTCGCTCGTGATACCTACGTTCCAACCAGATTAGATACGGAACTCCGCCCGCGTTTGTTTGGCGACAATCCATTTCAGGACGAAGCGCGCTACGCCGTGCTTTTATTAAGTGGAAATCCCGGTGATGGGAAAACAGCATTTTTGGAAACCTTGCGCCATGATCTCGAAACTCGTGGTGCAACAACGCTGCGCGTTGACAAAAACGGTTGGCAATACATTTTAGACGGACACACCTACGCTGCCAATTACGATGCTTCCGAATCTCATAATGGTAAACGCGCAAATGAACTACTGGAAGAAATCCTGGAACCTTTTCAAGGAACCGCATTCAACGTTAAAAACTACACTGCTTTGCTGGCAATCAACGATGGAAAGCTACGTGACTTTTTGCTGAATAATGCACTCTACCCTGAGCTTGGTGAACAGGTACGGCGTTTGCTTGAGCAAACAGGAGAACCTACCGATCCGCGCATAGCATTGATAGACTTGAAACAGCGGTCTATAGTGAGTGGTACGCTCGACAAGAACAAAGATGATCTATTCGAATTAACTTTGAACAAACTACTAGATAAGAGTGGATGGCAGGACTGCGAATCTTGTCGCGCTCGACAAGCCTGCCCGATGAAGTTTAATCGCGATTCTCTTTCAGATTCGGAAAACGGAGGTACAGTTCGAGGTCGACTTCGCAATTTGTTGCAAATAATGCATCTAAGAAATGAACGCCATATTACAATGCGAGATATGCGCTCAATGCTGGCATTCATTATTGCGGGCAATGCGACATGCGAGGAGATTCATGATGCTCTTGAAAGCGGGCGAATTGCCGAAGAAGCTACCAGTCGTCTATATTTCATGGCCGCTTTCAACCCACTCGGTGAAAGTGACGAAACACTGCAATACCTTGCCGGTTCCGACCCCAGTCGAACTGCTGTACCGCGATTGGATCAGTTCCTATTTTTTCGTCGCAGCCACAACAGACAGGAAGAAATTGAACGTGTGCTATTTTCGCTTAAAGAGCGTTCGACTACCCCCTTGCAAGCGCTGCAACCGGTGGCGCTGGGTGCAGAATGGCACGTCGCGCTGAAACGACGAGTATTCTTTGAAGGTGATCACGAAGCTTTGAAAATGGAAGCTGTGCCTCTACCCGATCCCCAGTCGCTACTACCATACCGCCACTTCAACGCTTTTCTGCAAGCCGCATGCAACGAAACCCCACCCAATATATTACGGGATAATATATGCGAAGCTATTTCACGCGCCAATGGAATTGTTGAGTCGTACGATACTCATTTGTGCGTTCGTACAGCGCGCAATGACTCGCTCGATTTAACTGTGTTTAAGAAATTCCCTGTATCCGAATTTATATGCGAGGTTGGTAAAGCCCCGACCTCGCAAGTGGAATCTCTACCGAATACTATTCGATTTAGCCACATAAAAAGTGATGCTGTATTAATAGTAAGCCTGGATCTCTTCGAAATTTTAATGCGTTTCACAGAAGGGTATCGCGAGGGCATCGAGGAACAGGAGCCATTCATAATTGACCTAGCCCAGTTTCAGAATCGTCTACTTAACCAACGCGCTGTTGAACTGCTGCTTCTTGAAGGTGGGCGTCAGATGCATCGCGTTCGTCAACAGCGAGGCAAAATTGAATTATTGCCTCTGCACGAATCTAGCGCAGAAGCGACAAAAGGAAAACGATGAGTATTTCCATCCCTAAAGACATGGTCGGCTATAAATATGATCGACTATGTACCATTGAATATAATAATTTCGATGTAGAAATGTTGCTGCCAGCCCTATTCTGGCTTGTTTGTTCTAAAGGTCGAGAACGACGAGCTGGCGTAAAAATTGCGAATATCACGATTGAGGGAAGACTTGAAAGTCTAGTCAGTCATGATAAATTGAAAGGATTTAATGCCGAAGATGGTATACGACTGCTTGATAAATGGGTACGGACAAGCCTGATTAAAACAAGCCGAATAGGGCGTGCAAAGGATAGGGGTGAACAAATAGCATACGTCCGTCCGCTATCATTTTTAACGTATAAGCCTACTTTACCAACTCAAAGTAGCAGGCTTCGCCAGGTGCATTCATTTATATATAATCTTTGCCG